>JBBQER010000007.1:0-58729 GCA_038320885.1 Acidimicrobiia bacterium | reverse complement strand
CGGTTGGCGGAGTCCTTCCAACACGCTGATCGGGAACTCCGGCAGCTCGTCGAGGAACAGCGCACCTCGATGCGCGAGCGTGATCTCGCCGGGCCGCACGCGGGGACTGCCGCCGCCGACGAGCGCCACGCTCGATGCGCTGTGGTGCGGAGCGCGGAACGGCGCGCGGGTTTGCAGGGTCGAGACGGTGCTGCGACCCGAAGCCGAATGAATGCGCGTGACTTCGAGTGCGGCGTCGCGATCGAGCTTCGGCATGATCGTGGGTAGGCGGCGGGCGAGCATGGTCTTGCCGACGCCGGGCGGCCCGACCAGCAGGAGATGGTGACCGCCTGCAGCCGCCGCTGAGAGCGCGAGGCGCGCGTTGCCGAGTCCGTGCACGTCGGCGAGGTCGAGCGGCTCGTCGGCGTCGGTGGAGTCGTCGGCTTCGGGCAGCGGGTCGGGTGCATCGGGCCACGGTGCTTCGCCTTGTAAGCAGGCCAGCAACTCACCGAGCGATCGCGCGTTCCTCACGTGCACGCCGGGAACGAGCGCGGCCTCCGCCGCGTTGGCCGCGGGGACGATCACGCAGCCGGCGCCGGCGCGCGCGACCGCGTCGACGAGCGCGAGGGTGCCCGCGACCGGTCGCACCGCGCCGTCGAGACCGAGTTCGCCGAGCACTGCGACACCGTCGAGCACGCCGGCAGGTAGACCGCCGTCGGCGCACGTGAGCGCGAGCGCCACCGCGAGCTCCAGCCCCGGTCCCGCCTTACGAATCGACGCGGGCGCGAGGTTCACCGTTACGCGCTTGATCGGGAACGTGAATCCCGACGACAGCAGCGCGGCACGAACGCGTTCGCGAGATTCCCGCCCCGCGGCATCGGGGAGCCCGACGACCGTGTATCCGGGCAAGCCCGTGGAGACATGCACCTCGACCCGGACGACGCGCCCGTCGACGCCTTCCAGCACCGCACTGTCGACTGACGCGAGCACGCACGACCTCCCCGATCCATGGGGAAGTCGGTTGATGAGGAAGTCGCATCGACCCTACGGCAAGGGTGCGACACTCACCGCGGCGGCACGAGTTGCGCTCTGCGGCCGAGAGCGGGCGCGGCGGGCAGGAGTACTCCGCGATGGTCACGCCGACCAGAGCCGCGACAACTACCGTTGTGCGTTCATGGCAAACGATTCCGAGCACGACGCGCCGGGTTTCGCGTCGTCGCTCACGGGCGTGAGCGAGCACACGCAGCGCGCGTATGTCTACGACGTGAACGAGTTCGTTGCGTGGTGCAAACGTGGCGGTTGCAAGATTGCGGCCGAGCTCGATCATCGGGTGCTGCGCCGCTACTTCTCGTACCTGCAGACGCGCGGCTTGGGCAAGGCGACGATCTCGCGCAAGGCCGCGTCGGTTCACGCGTACGTTCGGTTCTTGCGCCACCGTGGTGTCGTCACTCGCGATGTCGCGGCACGACTGCACACGGCTCGCGGCCCGAAGAAGCTGCCGCGCGTTCCGCGCCGTGACGATGCACTGGCCATGCTCGACAACGTCGCGTCGGCCGATCCCGACGAGCCGCGCGCGCTCCGAGACGCCGCGCTCCTCGAGCTCCTCTACGGCGCGGGCTTGCGCGTGAGCGAGTGCTGCGGGCTCGACGTCGGCGACGTCGATCTGCGTAAGAAAACGGTCACTGTGCTGGGCAAGGGTTCCAAGGTCCGGCGTCTACCCCTCGGCGCCCCGGCCTGCGACGCCGTGGCCGCCTATCTGCGCGCCGCTCGCGCGGTGTTGGTCGGGGAACCCACGTCAGCGCTCTTCGTCAACACCCGGGGCAACCGCATGACGCCCCGCGACGCGCGCAGAGTGCTCGCCCGCTATCCACTCGCTGACGGCCGGACCCTGCACCCCCACTCGCTGCGTCACGCCTACGCGACTCATCTTCTCGAGGGAGGCGCCGATCTAAGGGCTGTCCAGGAGCTTCTCGGGCACGCCGATGTGGGTACGACGCAGGTCTACACTCATGTAACTCGTGACCGGCTCTGGTCGGTGTACGAACGCACGCATCCCCGGGCCTGAGGGCCGCCGACGACGAAACTTTGCAGGAGATGAAGGCCCAGCCGACCGCAAGGACGCGAAGCCGGAGTCGACCGGACACAGAAGCGGGCACATACAACGTGGACGAGTCTGCCGCGGAAATCGCCGAACTCTGGCAGCAGTACAAGGAGCGCAGCACCGCCGAGGCGCGGGAGCGGCTGATCCTTCATTACTCGCCGCTGGTGAAGTTCGTCGCGGGCCGGGTCGCGGCCGGCCTGCCGCAGAACATCGAACAGTCCGATCTGGTCAGCTACGGCATCTTCGGGCTGATCGACGCGATCGACAAGTTCGATCCCGGTCGCGGGTACAAGTTCGAGACCTACGCGATCTCTCGGATCAAGGGCGCCATCATCGACGAGCTCCGGTCCATCGACTGGGTTCCCCGATCGGTGCGGGCCAAGGCGCGTTCGATCGAGCGGGCGTATTCCAAGCTCGAGAACGAGCTGCGCCGTAGCCCCGAGGATCGCGAGGTCGCGAAAGAGCTCGGAATGACCGAAGACGAGCTCGCGACGGTGCTCGGCCAGATCAGCTTCGTCGGTGTGGTCGCGCTCGACGAGCTGCTCAGCGCCGGCTCCGAACGCGGCAGCGGCGCCACGGTCGGCGACACGATCGCCGGCGGCGGCCACGACCCGGTCGAGGCATTCGAGTCCGAAGAGATGCGCCAGGTGCTCGCCGACGCGATCAATCGCATGCCCGACCGCGAACGGCTCGTGCTCACCCTCTACTACTACGAGGGACTCACACTCGCCGAGATCGGCAACGTGCTCGGCGTCACCGAGAGCCGTGTGTGCCAGATCCACACCAAGGCGATCTTCCAGCTCCGCTCCCGCTTGTCGGACCCACTCCCCGAACGCGGCATCGTCACGTAGTTCCTCGACAGTGTCGTCGGGCTGCGGTAGGTTCCTCGCAGCTCCCCTTGCCTTCCTCGAGTTGTGTTCGTCGCGCTCGAGGGAGTCGCGTTGGGAAATCATCCGTTCGTTCGGTCGATTGTTTTCGTCGTCTCGATCGTCTTGCTCGCTTCGCTGGGCCCGGACGCGCCCGCGGGCGCGTCGCCCGGCTCGAACTGGATCCGTCCGGTTACCGGTGGGGTGGTGGATCCGTTCGACGCGCCGCGTTCACGGTTCGGCGCCGGCCATGTCGGCGTAGATCTGGCCGCGCCGCCGGAAACCGCGGTGCACGCCGCGGGTCCGGGCGTCGTCTCGTTCGCCGGGTCGGTCGCGGGCGCGCGGCACGTGGTCATCGCTCACGCCGGAGGTCTGCGCACCTCGTATTCGTTCCTCGCGACGATCGCGGTGCCACGCGGCGCGCGCGTCGAAGCCGGTGAGATCGTCGGGACGTCGGGTGGAACCTGGGCCGGCCACGACAGAACCGTGTTGCACGTCGGGCTCCGTTCGGGCGACGAATACGTCGACCCAATGCTGTTGTTCGGACCGGTCGACCTCGCAACAGTCGTACACCTCGCACCCACGACCGATCCGCCGCGTCCCGTGAGCGGAACCCGCGAGCGTCGTGGGCTGCTCGCGGGTTTGGTGCACGGTGTCGGCGCGGTGGTGCACGGCGCGGGCGCGGCCCTCGCGGCGACCGCGCGCGCCGGCGGCCGGGTGATGGTCGACGGTCGAGACGCCCTCGTCGCGGCCGGTGGGGGCATCAAACGCTTCGCGGAGTCGAGGTTCTCGATGCAGGCTGCGATCGCCCGCGGCTTATCGACGTGGTGGTCGCAACAGGGTGAGTGCGATTCGCACGCGCCCGCCGCGGACGGCTCCGGGGGTTCCGACCATCGGGTGATGATCATCGCCGGACTCGACAGCAGCATCACGAACGGCGGAGCGTCGACCGCGTTGCCGGCCGGACGGCTCGGCTACGAGTCGAAGGACGTCTCGTACTTCTCCTACGCCGGCGACGGTGGCGACTACACCGCGGCCGACACCGAGGGTTCGTTGCGCATTGCGGCGCGGCGCCTCGGTGCGCAGCTGCGCGAGCTGGAACGCCGGGAGCCGGGACGAGAGGTCGATCTCATCGGGCACTCGCAGGGCGGCATGATCATGACGGAGTTCTTTGCCCACGTGTATCACCCGAGCGATCCCGCGTATCCACCCTTGGGCACTGCGGTCGCCATGGGCTCGCCCCTCGGTGGGGCTACGGGCGCAACTGCGTCCGCCAGCCTTCGGCGTTCCGCGGCCGGGCGCCTCGCCTTGGACGCGGCTCACGCGGCGGGCGCTCCGGACCCGGATGCGGAGTCCGTTGCCGAGTTGAACAAGCAGTCGGGTTTCTCGCAAGCGTCCCGTGCCGAGCATCTACCGCCGGTCGTGGACCTCACCTCGATCGGCGCGGCCCAAGACGTCATCGCCCCCGCGGGCGACACCACAAGAGCCGGAGCGCAGAACCGAACGGTCATACCTCATTCGCTGAACGGTCATCCCGGCATCGTCACCGACGATTCCGCGCTGGCCACGACTCGTGCCGCACTCGAAGGGAAGCCACTGCCATGTCAATCACTCACGACGATCCTCACCGGCGAGGTCGTGTCGACCGCGATCGCGATGACCGAGCGACGGATCGGCGACGTCGGAAACCTCGTGACCGCGGCCACCGGAGAACGAGACTTCGGCTGATTGGCGCGTGCGTCCTCGTCACGTTGACGACCGGCGCCTGCACAGCGAAGCAAGGCCACGCGGGGCAACGTCGTGCACCGCACCAGTCGACCGAGCGCGGGGCGTTGGTCGCACGCGAAGTCGTCGATCGTGGAGTGAAGGTTGCGTGGTCGACCGAGGCAGAGGGCGCGCCGGTCGCGGTCGCGGCCGATAACCGCGGTGTGGTCGTAACCATCGATCATGAACAGGTCGCTGCACTCGACTCGAAGGGTGGCGTGCTGTGGGCCACCGACCTCGACGGGGTGATCAGCGCGGTGCCGGCCCTCATGGAGGATCGTGTAATCGTGCCCTTTTCGAGGGCCAACGGCTCGGGCGGATGCGCGGGGCTCGACCGCGAGACGGGGGAGATCCGCTGGCGCTACGAAGCGATCAATACCGGAGGGGTCGCGGTGGCGCAGGGGGGAACGCTTGCGCTCTGTGTGATGCGGAACGGTCAGACCACCGGAGTCACCCCGACGTGGGGCTCGCCGCGATGGGAGTTCACGTTCCAAGGCGACCTCGACTCCTCGACCATCGAAGTGCCCAGCGGAACGGCGATCGCGGTCGACCAGGTTACGGGCGTCTTCGCGTTCGTCGCCCGGCTCGGCGGGCAATGGCAGATGACGACGCGGTCGATCGAGACCGGTCATACGCGCGGCCTCGTCGACCTCGGCTCTGCCGGGACCCCGTCCGCCCCGGCGCTTGTTGTTCCGGGGTTCTTCGGTGTCGCGTCCGGCGCGGGTGACTTCTCTTTCGTGTCCGTCGACAGGCAGGGGTTCGAGCGATTTGCGATCCCCGTTGCCGACGGGTTCGATCCCACCAGCGTGCCGCTGCGGGTCGGTGGAGACATGATCGTCATAGGCCGGGCCGGTGAGGTCACCGCGTTGGATATCGATTCGGGGAGGGCTCATTGGACCGCGCAGGCCGTCGGTCCCTTGCGCGGCGCGCATCTGGTCGTGCTCGGGAAGGCGCTGATGCTCCAGACGTGGACGGGAGAGCTCGCCGCGTTTCGGCTCACCGACGGTCAGCCGATCCGGCTCCCGGCTGACCCGGGACGAGCGATCGCGATGATCTTCTCCGGTGGGCCCCGAGTGGCGATTGCTGTCGGCCAGGACGGCGACGTCGGCTGGATCGAGCGGTGGGAGCCCCAGCCGGGCCGCTGACCGCGGCCGCTACACTGGTCGCCGAACCCGCACGGGTTCTCATCCCCCAGGTATCCGAACCCAGACCCAGCACGTCCGCGGACCCGAGGTGGCGCCCGACCCGAAGTTTCGGTCGGCGCTCGCGCGGACGGAAGACCCAACCTTCAGGGAGGCACGGCCGTGGCCGTCGTAAGCATGAAGCAGCTCTTGGAGGCCGGAGTCCACTTCGGTCACCAGACCCGGCGCTGGAACCCGAAGATGCGTCGTTTCATCTTCGGTGAGCGCAACGGGATCTACATCGTCGATCTCCACCAGACCCTCGCCCGGATCGACACGTCGTACCGCTTCGTACGGGAGACGGTCGCCGGCGGAGGGAGCGTGCTCTTCGTCGGGACGAAGAAGCAGGCCCAGGAGCCGATCGAGCAGCAGGCGCAGGCCTGCGGCATGCCCTACGTGAACTTCCGCTGGCTCGGCGGGATGCTCACCAACTTCCAGACGGTCCACTCGCGCGTCGCCAAGCTGCGCGAGCTGCAGCGCCAGGTCGATTCGGGCGAGACCGAGCAGATGCCCAAGAAGGAAGGTCTCAAGGTTCGTCGCGACCTCGCGAAGCTCGAGCGCAACCTGGGCGGGATCAAGAACCTCGAGAGGCTGCCCAGTGTGATCTTCGTGATCGACACCAAGAAGGAGCACATCGCGGTCACCGAGGCGAACCGGTTGAAGATCCCGGTCGTTGCCGTCGTCGACACGAACTGTGATCCCGACGTCATCGACTACGTGATCCCGGGCAACGACGACGCGATCCGCTCGGCGAGCCTCATGTGCCGCGTGATGGCCGACGCGGTCAAAGAGGGCCGCGAGATGGCGAAGCGGCGCAATGCCCGACCCGGAACCCGTTCCGAAGACGCGGCCCCGACGGCGGCCGCGGCGCCGCGCCCGACGCGCACGCCCGAGCAGGAGAAGGAATTCCAGGAGCGTCAGCGGGCCGCCAAGGACGCTGCGGCCGCGCAGCAACTCGAGCGTGAGGAGCGGGCCCGGCAGGCCACGGCCGCCAAGGCCGCGACTCCCGTTGAGGAAGCCGCGGCCACCGACGCGCCCGCGGACAACGGCGCGCCGGACACGACGACGTCCGAAGCTGCGACGCCGGTGACCACAACGACGGAGGTGTGACGCGATGGCAGACGTATCCGCCAAAGATGTCGCCGCGCTCCGCAAGGTCACGGGCGCCGGGATGATGGATTGCAAGAAGGCGCTCCAGGAGAACGAGGGCGACATGGAGCGCGCCAAGGACTGGCTCCGCGAGAAGGGCATCGCGGGCGCGGCCAAGCGCGCGGGGCGCGACGCCGACCAGGGTGCCATCGACGTATTGGTCGAGGGCAGTGTCGCCGCGCTGGTTGAGCTGAACTGCGAGACCGACTTCGTCGCCAAGGGTGACGTGTTCAAGCAGGCCGTCGCATCCCTCACGAAGATCGTGGTGGAGCACGGCGAGAAGGATCTCGGGAGCCGCACGATCGGCGGCGAGACCGTCGACGACTTCGTGAAGGGCCTTTCGGGCACGCTCGCCGAGAAGATCGAGGTCGGTCGGGTGGTCCGCTTCGAGGCGGCCGGCGGCCTCATCGACGGCTACAAGCACATCCAGAACGAGCGTGGTGTGGTCGCCGTGTTGGTTGAGCTCGGCGGAGTCGACGCCGGCGACGCCAAGGCCCGCGATGTTGCGCACGACATCGCGTTGCACATCGCGAGCGCGGCCCCGCGCTTCGTGAGCCGCGACGACGTCCCGGCCGACGAGGTCGAGCGCGAGCGCGAGGTGCTCGCCAAGCAGACCGCCGAGGAGGGCAAGCCCGAGCAGGCGTGGCCCAAGATCGTCGAGGGCAAGCTCAACGGCTTCTTCAAGACGGTCGCGCTCGTCGAGCAGTCGTTCGTCAAGGACCAGAAGCAGACGATCGGGGCGCTGGTCGAGGATCTCGGCGGCGGTGCCACGATCCGTCGCTTCGCGCGCGTCAAGATCGGCGAGGACTGACCACCACGTTGGCGAGCACGAGGGAGCGTTGATGTCGGAGAGCAAGTACCGACGAGTGGTGCTCAAGCTCTCGGGTGAGGCATTCGCCGATCGCTCGATCGGGTTCGGGATCGACTCCGACGTCGTGCACCGTATCGCGGACGAGGTCACGAAGGCGCGCGCCGATCTCGGCGTCGAGATCGCGATCGTGGTCGGTGGCGGCAACATCTTCCGGGGGATGAGCGGCGCGAGCGGCGGGATGGACCGCGCCCGCGCCGACTACATGGGGATGCTCGCCACCGTCATCAACGCCCTGGCACTGCAGGACGCGCTCGAATCGGCGGGTCAGCAGACCCGCGTGCAGACGGCGATCACGATGTCGCAGGTCGCCGAGCCCTACATCCCGCTCCGGGCGATCCGCCACCTCGAGAAGGGCCGGTTCGTGATCTTTGCGGCCGGGACCGGCAACCCGTACTTCACGACCGACACGACCGCGGCGCTGCGGGCCGCCGAGGTCGGCGCCGACGCGGTGCTGAAAGGAACCCACTCGGGCGTCGACGGCGTCTACAGCGCCGATCCCCGTCTGGATCCTACGGCGGTCAAGCTCGAGTCGATTACCCATCTCGACGTGATCCAGCGCGGGCTGCACGTGATGGACTCGACGGCCATCACCTTCTGCATGGACAACTCGCTCCCGATCGTGGTTTTCGACGTGATGCAGCCGGGCAACATCACCCGCGCGCTCGTCGGCGACGCGATCGGCACGCTCGTGAGTACGGGGGAGGGCAAGTGACGCACCCGAAGGTCGACGATGCGCGCGACAAGATGGGCAAGGCCGTCGCGCACATGCAAGAGGAGTTCTCGAGTATCCGGACCGGCCGGGCGACACCCGCGATCGTCGAGAAGCTGAAGGTCGACTACTACGGATCGATCGTGCCCCTCCAGCAGCTCGCGGGCTTCTCGGTGCCGGAGCCGCGCGTGCTCGTCATTGCCGCGTACGACAAGGGCGCGGTGAAGGCGATCGAGAAGGCGATCCAGGCCAGCGACCTCGGCGTCACGCCGTCGAACGACGGAGCGCTCATCCGGCTCTCGTTCCCGGAGCTCACCGCCGATCGCCGCAAGCAGCTCGTGAAGGTCGTGAAGGCCCGGGCCGAAGAGGGCAGGGTCGCGGTACGCAACGTGCGTCGCCATGTTCGCCAGGAGCTCGAGCACCTCGAGAAGGACGGCGAGCTCTCGCGCGACGACCTCGACCGCATCGAGAAGGAGCTCGAGAAGCTGACCCACGAGATGATCGGCGAGGTCGACACGATGTCGGGCCGCAAGGAGAAGGAGCTCCTGGAAGACTGACCGGGCCTGGATCCCGCCGCGCGGGCGGGTCGGAGGTCGGAGCGTCCGGACCGGCAGGCAAGATCTGGCGGTCCACGTCTAGCGTGACCGGGGTGAGGACAACGTGAGCAACTTCTACGACGACGAGCGCCCGCCGCCCGCCCCCACGGAGGGTGTGCGCATCCTGGGCGCCGAAGAGGCCCGAGCCGGCGAGCCCCGCCTGTCGTTCGACGACCCGTCCGACGACGACGTTGCCATCGTCGCCGAGACGGTCGACGAGCGTGCACCGGAACCGCCAGTCGTTTCGGAACCGACGACCGGCGAGGTGCCGCCCCTCCCGCACTGGACCGAGCCCGCGACCGGCGCGGTGCCCGCGATCTTCGAAACCGACTCCGACCCGCAGGCCGACGAGCTCGACATGTGGGCAACCGTCACGGGAGCACAGACCCGTTTCCGCGCCGAGGGATCCGACTGGGCCGCGTCCGACTTTCCCGACGACCTCTCGGGAGAGCACAAGCTCGGCGCGCTTTCGAACGAAGGACCGGTCGACGAGGAGGAATCCTTCGCGCGTGCGCTCGCCGCCCGGCGCCGGCGCCCGCGCGAACGCGCGTCGCGTACGACCACTGCCCGCCGCCCCGCTCGAGTTCGCGCACCCGTGAGCAACGGGCCGGATCCCGACCTCGGCGACCCCGCGCCCGCCCGCGATCTCCCCACTGCGATCCTCACCGCGGCCGCGGTCGCGGTGATCGCGATCGTCTGCTTCACGCAGGGCCGGAACTGGACGGTCGTGCTGGCGATGCTCGTGATCGGCGTCGCCACGCTGGAGCTCGCGAGCTCGCTCCACAAGCGCGGCCTGCGCCCGGCCAACCTGGTGGTGCTGGTTGCGTCCACCCTGATGCCGCTCGCCGCGAAGAATTACGGCACCGCGGCGTACCCGGTGTTCTTCGGGCTGGTCGTGATCGTGTCGTTGCTGTGGTTCTTGTGGGAGATCACCCCGGGCCGGCCGTTGCCCGGTGTCGCGAGCACCGTGTTGGTGTTCGCGTATGTCGGCGGCCTCGGCGGCTTCGCGGGCTTGTTGCTCGCGTCGAACAACGGTGTGCGGCTCCTGCTCGGCGTCGCGCTCTGCGTGATCGCCTACGACGTGTTCGGCTTCTTCGTCGGCTCGCAGTTCGGGCACACCGCGGTCGCGCCGAGGATCTCGCCCAACAAGACCGTCGAGGGCTCCGTCGCCGGGATGATCGCCTCGGTGATCGTCGGCGCGGCCGTCGTCGGGCAGTTCTCGCCGTGGACGCCCGGCAAGGGCGCGGTGCTCGGCGTGCTCGTCGCGGGTGGTGCCTTCATCGGAGACCTGTGTGAATCCATGCTCAAGCGGGATCTCGGTCTGAAGGATCTCGGCTCCCTGCTGCCCGGGCACGGGGGAGTGCTCGACCGGTTCGACTCGCTGCTCTTCTGCCTGCCGATCGCCTATTACCTCGCCATCCAGTTCAAGATCTTCTAGCCGCCGGCCCGCGGCCCGCCGACGCCGGAACCCACAGGTTCAGCCCGTAGGCTGATCCGATGACTCGCGGCGTCGTGATCCTGGGGTCGACCGGCTCCATCGGTACCCAGGCCCTCGACGTCATCAGCCGCCACCCCGACGACTACCGGGTCGTCGCCCTCGCGGCCGGCCGCAACCGCGAGCTCCTCGCCGAGCAGGCGCACCGCTTCGGCGTCCCCGCCGAGCTCGCCCGCTCCGGTCTCGACGAGCCCGACGTGCTGGCCGAGCTCGCCGCGCACCCTGATGCCGATGTCGTGCTGAACGCGGTCGTCGGGTTCGCCGGGCTGCCGGCGACGATCGCCGCGCTCGAAGCCGGCAAGCGCCTCGCACTCGCCAACAAGGAGAGCCTGATCGCAGCCGGCCCAGTCGTGGCCAAGGCCCGGGCGGCAGGCGGCGGCGAGATCGTGCCGGTCGACTCCGAGCACTCCGCCGTGTGGCAATGCCTGCGTTCGGGCCGCAACACCGAGGTCGCGCGGATCATCCTCACCGCCAGCGGGGGGCCGTTCCGCGGTCGCAGCTCGGCGGAGCTCGCGACCGTGACGCGCGCCGACGCGCTCCGTCACCCGACGTGGACGATGGGCGCCAAGATCACGATCGACTCGTCGACGCTCATGAACAAGGGCCTCGAGGTCATCGAGGCGCACGAGCTCTTCGGCGTCGACTACGACCGCATCGACGTGGTCGTCCATCCGCAGTCGATCGTGCACGGAATGGTGGAGTTCGTCGACGGTGCCACCGTGGCGCAGCTCTCGGAGCCCGACATGCGCCTCCCGATCGGCTTGGCGCTCGGCGCGCCCGATCGCTTTCCCGAGCCGTTCGGCGCGATCGACTGGACCACGCTCGGCACCCTCACGTTCGAGCCGCCCGACCGTTCGACGTTCCGGTGCCTCGAGCTCGCGTATGCGGCGGGCCGGGCCGGGGGAACTGCGCCCGCCATACTCAGTGCCGCCAACGAGGTGGCGGTGGAGGCATTCCTGGCTGAGCGCATCGGCTGGTCGAGCATCGCCGAAATCGTCGACGAAGTGTTGAGTGCCGGTGCCGGGAGCGCCGATGAAGTGTCAGACGTGCTCGCGGCCGACGCGGTCGCGCGCGAGCGCGCCACGGCCGTGGTGAAGCGAAGGAGCTCGGAGTGAGAGATCCGTTCGAGGGTGTCAGCGTTCGGGGCCGCAAGGCCATGCTGCTGACGGCCGCCTCGGCGATCCTGCTCGTCGTGTACGGGCTGGTGTTCCCGACCCAGGTTGCGATCGTCGGAGTGGTGCTCACGCTTCCGTTGATCATCATGCTGCACGAGGCCGGTCACTTCTTCACGGCCAAGCGCACGGGCATGAAGGTCACCGAGTTCTTCATCGGTTTCGGTCCCCGGATCTGGTCGATCAAGCGCGGGGAGACCGAGTACGGCGTCAAGGCGGTCTTGCTCGGCGGCTACTGCCGCATCATCGGCATGACGAATCTCGAAGACATCGATCCGGAAGACGAGCCGCGCGCGTACCGTTCGAAGGGTTACCTCGCGCGCGTGCTCGTTGCCGCCGCCGGCCCCGCGGTGCATTTCCTGATCGCGCTCGTGTTGATGTTCTCGATCCTGCTCGTCGCCGGTGATACCCGCAACGAGCGTGCGCTCACGAAGCTCCATGAGGTGACCGTGGGCGCCAAGGAAGCAGGCCTGCGCGCCGGCGACCGGATCGTGTCGATCGGCGGTACGCGCATCACCGATTGGCGTCAGGTTGCGGGCGCGATCAGCAAGCACCACGCGGGTGACACGGTGCGCTTCGTCGTCGATCGGGCGGGCGTTCCGGTCACGAAGGACGTCGAGCTGACCCAGCATGTCTTCGACGGTCAAACGCAGGTCATCGCCGGCGTCTCGGCCACGATCGTCGTTCCCCATCCCGGGTTCATCGGATCGATCCAGAAGACGCCGGGCGGGGTCATCTCGGTTGCGCACGAATCCATCAGCGCGCTCGGCACGATCTTCTCCCCGTCGGGGATGTCGAAGTACTTCCACGTGCTCGCCGGAACCGACACGAACAAGACCGATCAGAACACCCGCTTCCTGTCGCCGATCGGGTTCGCCACGGTGGCCGCGCATGCCGTCGACGCGGGCTGGCTCGCGGTTGTCGGCTTGCTCCTGGTGATCAACGTGTTCGTCGGGCTCATCAACCTCGTTCCGCTGCTGCCGTTCGACGGCGGCCATATCGCGATCGCGACCTTCGAGAAGATCTCGTCGCTCATCATGCGCCGGAAAGTGCAGGTCGATGCCGCCAAGCTGATGCCGATCGCGGGCGCCGTCCTGGTGCTCCTCTTATTCATCTTCGTCTCGTCGGTGTTCCTCGATATCACGCGCCCGGTCGCCAATCCGTTCTGATCGGCCCGCCGGCGGGCGTTCCGCACGGTCCGTGGAGATCTCATGAGGATCCCGCGGGGTGGTGCCCGACCGGCCGGAGTGACGACCTAGCCTGCAGGCATGCAGCAACGAAAGCCGACCCGACAGCTGATGGTCGGCGCGGTGGCGGTCGGTGGTGATGCACCCGTTTCGGTGCAGTCGATGACCACGACGAAGACCGCCGACGTCGACGGCACGCTCGCGCAGATCTACGCGCTGGCGGGTGCGGGCGCCGACATTGTCCGCTGCACCTGCAACGACGAAGAGGCCGCGGTCGGACTCGCCCAGATCGTCCCGCGCTCGCCGGTGCCGATCGTCGCCGACATCCACTTCCAGTACAAGCTCGCGCTCGCGGCGATCGAGGCCGGCGTGCAGGCGCTCCGACTCAATCCCGGCAACATCCGCAAGCCCGAGCACATCAAGCTCGTGGCGAGCGAGGCCAAGGATCACGGGCTGCCGATTCGCATCGGGGTGAACGCGGGCTCGCTCGACCCGGCGATGGCCGAGCGTCACGGCGGCATCACCCCCGAGGCGCTCGTCGCGTCGGCGATGCACGAGCTCGACCTCTTTCGGGAGGTCGGCTTCGACAACGTGAAGATCGCAGTCAAGGCGTCGAACGTCCCGCTGATGATCGACTCGTACCGATTGCTCTCGGAAACGACCGATCATCCCCTGCATCTCGGTGTGACCGAAGCCGGACCGGTGCCGCAGGGGCTCATCAAGTCGGTGGCCGGAATCGCCACGCTGCTCGCCGAAGGCATCGGCGACACGATCCGGTTCTCGCTCACCGCCGATCCGGTCGAGGAGGCCAAGGCGGGCCGCGTGCTCCTCGAGTCGCTGGGTCTGCGCGAGCGCAAGGGTCTCGACCTCATCGCGTGCCCGTCGTGCGGGCGCGCGGAGGTCGACGTGATCGGTATTGCCGCGGCCGCGCAAGCCGCGCTCGAAGACAAGAAGATCCCATTGCAGGTCGCGGTGATGGGTTGCGTGGTGAACGGCCCGGGCGAGGCGCGTGAAGCCGATCTCGGGATCGCCGGTGGTCGTGGGAAGGGCCATCTGTTCGTGAAGGGTCACGTCGTACGCGTCGTTCCCGAGTCCGAGATGGTCGAAGCGCTCGTCGACGAGGCGCAGAAGATCATGGCCGAGGGCATCGAAGCCCGCATCGCAGCCGCGGAAGCCGGCGCCGCAGAGATTGCGGCGGCCGAACGCGAGGAGCTGGTGCACTTCCGCGGTGTTGACGCGAATGGTGCGGCGGAGCGCGTCGCCCGCATTCGCGAGATGACCTGAGGGAGTCGCCACGCCGCGATCGGATTCACCGGACGGAGCGGGTGAGCTCGCCGGCAGTCCCATCGGCCGGCGCGTCTTCTTCGGACTGGTCGGCCTCGGCGCGGCCGGGGTGGTGTTCGGTGCGAAGGTGCAGAACCGGCTCGAACAGCTGACCGCGGGACTGGAGGCCAAGGACTTCACCGGGCTCACGTCACTGCTGCCGCTCGGCCGATTCCGCTTCTACACGGTCACCGGCGGCTTTCCGCACCGCGATCGCCGCGCGTACACGCTGCAAGTACACGGCCTCGTCGAGCGTCCCCTCACCCTGTCGTACGCGCAGCTCGTGAACATGCCCTCGACGTTGCTCCTCCGCGACTTCCAGTGCGTGACGGGTTGGCGGGTTCCCAACGTGCACTGGACCGGCGTTCGTCTCTCGGATCTGCTCGATCGGGCGGGTGTGAAACCGGAAGCCCGTGCGCTGCGGTTCGTGTCGTTCGACGGCGCGTACACCGAGAGTCTCACGCTCGAACAAGCACGCCGGCCCGACGTGATGGTCGCGTACGAGCTCCAGGACAGTCCGCTCTCGTCGGATCACGGTGGCCCCGTCCGGCTGTATGTCGCGCCGATGTACGGCTACAAGTCGTGCAAGTGGCTCGAGTCGATCGAGCTGACGGCCGACGTGGAGCCCGGCTACTGGGAGGAGAGGGGCTACGACGTCGACGGCTGGGTCGGGCGCAGCAACGGGCGCGACGACGCGCCGACGTCGTCGTGAGCACCGCTACGACATCCGCCGAAGCAGCGATGCTTCCGCGCTTCGACCGGGTCGAACGTGTCGTGCACTGGGTCACCGCCACCCTCATGCTCACGCTGCTCGCGACCGGATTCAGTCTTTACGTCGGGCCGCTGTCGACGCTGGTCGGTCGCCGCAATCTCGTGCGCACCCTGCACGTGTACTCCGGACTGCTGTTGCCGGTTCCGGTGTTGCTCGCGATCGCCATGCCAGCCGGCGCCGAATTGCGCGCCGATCTGGGCCGGCTCAACCGGTGGACCCGTGACGACCGCGCGTGGTGGCGGCGCGGCCGGCGGGCGACGGCCCGGCTCGGCAAGTTCAATCCGGGCCAGAAGCTCAACGCGACGTTTATCGGCGCGGCGATGGTCGTGATGCTCATGACCGGATCGATCATGCGGTGGTTCGAGCCCTTCTCCGACTCGTGGCGCCAGGGTGCGACCTTCGTGCACGACTGGTTCGCGCTCGGTCTGCTCGTTGCGATTGCCGGGCACATCCTGTTGGCGTTCCGGGATCCCGACGCGCTGAACGGCATGGTGCGCGGATCGGTAAGAGCGCGTTGGGCGAGGAAGTACCGCCCGCGCTGGGCGGAAGAGATGCAGGCGAAGCCGACCGAAGGGGAGGCGTAGCCGGAATCGACCAGTAGAGACGAACTCTCAGGTGGTGACGGAGGTGTCGGCGGCGCGGCGGGCGACGCTGGTGCAGGCGCTCAGGAGCACCGGCGCGAAGCTGCGTTGCGCGCAGGCGAGGTGGCCGTCGTCGACGGGGTGGACGGTGGCGCCGGGAATGGCGTCGGCGAGCGCGAGCTGTAGTTCGGGGCGCACCCCGCGGTCGCGCGTCGTGCAGACGACGGCGGTCGGAACGTCGATCTCGTGCAGCCAGCGCCCCGCGTGATACGTGCTGATGGAGTGTCCCGCCTCGAGGATGTTGCGCCAGTCGTGGCGGCGCATCTCGTCGGCGGCCCATGCGGGGAGCCGGCGCGGCCGCACGCTGATCGCCGGTACCGCGGGAATCGCCCGCGAGAGTGTCGCGATTCGCGCCGCACCGACTGCCGCGAGCATGGCCGACTGGTAGGGGAGACGCGCGCGGCGGTTCGGTATGAACCCGCCGGAGGTGGCGCACAACACCAGGCCCGAGACGAGATCGCGATGGCGCCGCCAGAGCAGTTGCGCGACCGGCCCACCCATCGAGTAGCCGACCGCGATCACCGGGCCCGTGCCGAGCTCGACCAGCGTGGCGGCGCAGTCGTCCGCGCAGTCCGCGAGGCGAAAGACGCGCCGTGAGCGAATGCCGTGCCCGTGTCCGCGCAGGTCGGGCGCGATCACACGGAAGTGCTCGCCGAGCGCTTCGAACGTCTGGAACCAGTTCAGCCCGCCGGTCGCGACCCAGCCGTGCAGAAGGAGAAGGGTCGGCGCGCCGGTCGGTCCCGGCATCTCGCGTACGAAGGTCGTCCCCCGGCGCGGGAGCTCGAGTGAACGTCCGGGCGCGAGCACCGGCTCGGGCTCGTCGCCCGTCTCGCGCCCGATCGATATCCCGTCGACACTCAGCGGTGTGCTCGGGTCCACCCGGTCGGTCCTCCTCGAGGTCGGCGCGTCCGTGCGCCTGGACCCCAATTCTTACACAGACGTCAGACCCGCTCGAACCAGTAGCAGTCGACGCGGTAGGGGACCTCGAGCTCGTCGAGGTCTCGCGTCTGCGTATCGCTGCGGAGCACGTCCCGAACTTCGTCGAGGACCGCCTCGCGCTCGGCGTCGGGCAGCACCGCGACGTGGCTCACCGACGCCACCCGTTGCACCATCGCGGCCGGCGAGATCGTCTGTTCGTGGCGGAACTCACCGGCGTGGAACGGTCCGAAGCCCGGCATCTCGCGCAGCGCGCTGTCGCGCCAGTGCTCGTGATCGCGCCACGGCGCGCGCTTCTCGACGCGATCCATGATCGACCAGACGTGGTCGACCCACGGAACGCTGCGATCGCGTGCGTTCCAGACCAAGCCGACCCGGCCGCCCACGCGGACCGCACGCGCGAGCGCGGCGATCGCGCGGTCCTCGTCGAACCAGTGGAACGCCTGCGCGACCGTTACCGCGTCGAGCGAACCGTCCCGAAACGCGAGCTCCTCGGCGGTGGTCGCGATCATCGGAACGCTCGGCAGCACCTCGCGAAAGATCGCGCGCATGCCGGCGACGGGTTCGGCCGCGATCAGGTTCGCGCCGGCCGGTTGGAGCAAGCGCGTGAGCTTGCCGGTTCCCGCGGCGAGATCAACGATGGTCCGACCCGGTTCGAGGCGGAGATGCTCGACGAACCACGCCACCGCCTCGGGTGGATACGACGGCCGCGCCGCCTCGTAGTCGCCGGGGTTGGAAAACCCGGCCGCCGCGACCTCGTGAACCATGCCCGCATCATTGCATCCGCGAGATGTTGGGATGATCAGCTCTCGGTGAGGAGATCCTCGATGATCTCTCCGGCGACCTTCCTCCATCCCATTCGCAGCCACCCGGGTTGCATGTCGTCGGCGTCGTGGGACCGGGCGTGATGCACTTCGGTCAAGGCCTTCCACAATGCCCACCCCCGGCCACGCGCCCACGTCGCGCTATCGAGTCCGAGCGCGTCCCGAAAGGCGCGGCGGCTCGCCCCATGGAAGAGCGTCCATGCGATCGTGACATCGCACGCCGGGTCTCCTACTGCGGAACAGCCGAAGTCGATGACCGCGCACAACTCGCCGTCGGCAACGAGGAGGTTTGTCGCCGCAACGTCGCCGTGGACCCATACCGGGGAGCCGCTCCAGCCGGCTTCCAGGGCGGCATTCCAAACCGCGATTCCTGCGTCGGCGTCGAGCTGCCCGTCCAGTGCCTTGATCAAGCCACGGGTCTGTGTGTCCAAAGTTGAGACCGGGCCGCCGCGGAAGTGGCTGTGCGGACCCGCGGCAGGCCCGCCGGCGGGTTCGATGCGGTACAACGCGTCGAGGAACCGAGCCAGATCGACTGCGAATCGCTCGAGGTCGGCAATCCGATCGATGGCCGGCAGCTCACCTTCCAGCCAGCGGTAGATCGACCACGGGCGCGGAAACTCCGCGCACGGTGCGCCCTTCGCCAGCGGGTGGGGAATCGGGAGCGGGAGCCGGGGCGCGAGGAACGGAAGCCAGCGGTGTTCCTTCTCGACCTGCGCCGTGTACTCGTCACCACTCGGCAACCGAACCGACATCGCGTCGCCAAGACGAAATGTCGTGTTGTCCCATCCGTCGAGCTCGACGCGAGTCACCGGGAGATCCGCCCACTGCGGGAACTGCGCGGCGATCAGAACCTGCGCCAGCGCGGGAGTGATGTGCGACTTGTCCACGACCACACTCTGGTCCGAACCGCTGGTCGTCGCAGCGGTTTATGCGGCCGTTCAGGCGGAGGCGGAGTTTGCCATTTGGTGTTCGGACGTGAATTCGTCGCGGCCGCGTTGCAGCGTGGTGCGCGCAAATTGTACCGGTTCGCCCGCGCGGGGAGCTCGGCGCGGTAGCGATGAGTTGTCGCCACGACGAAGCGGTCAGACGATCATGCCCGCGGCGACGGTGTTGTTCGTCGCCTCGTCCACCAGGATGAACGATCCGGTCTCGCGGTTGCGGCGGTACTCGTCGAAGAGCAGCGGCTGCGTGGTGCGGAGCGTCACGCGGCCGATCTCGTTGAGCGACAGCGACGTCGCCTCTTCGTCGCGGTGCAGGGTATTCACGTCGAGGCGGTACTGGAGATCCTTGACCAACGCCCGCGCCCATCTGCTCGTGTGCTTCACCGCGTACTTCGCGCCGGCTTGCAGCGGCGCACCGTCGCTGAACCAACAGAGCATCGCGTCGACGTCCTGGCCCACGCGCGGCCGGTTGTGCAGGCGGCAGATCATGTCGCCCCGGCCGACGTCGAGATCGTCCGCGAGCCGGATGGACACCGACATCGGCGGCGTGGCCTCTTCGAGCTCGCCGTCGGCGGTCTCGATCGACGCGATCGTCGACGTGAATCCCGACGGCAGCACCACGACCTCGTCGCCCTTCTTGTACGTGCCGCTCGCGATCTGGCCCGCGTAGCCGCGGTAGTCGTGATACAAGTCGTCACGGGGCCGGATGACGTACTGCACGGGGAACCGGCAGTCGATGAGGTTCCAGTCGGAGCCGATGTGCACCTCTTCGAGGTGGTGCAGCAAGCTCGTCCCCTCGTACCACGGTGTGTTGTCGGAGCGCTCCACCACGTTGTCGCCCCGCAGGGCCGACACCGGGATGAACGTGAGGTCGTGCACGTCGAGCTTGGTCGCGAACTCACTGAACTCGTTCTTGATGCGCTCGAAGACGGCCTGGTCGTAGTCGACGAGGTCCATTTTGTTCACGCACAGGACGAGGTGGGGCACTCCGAGCAACGAGGCGAGGAATGCGTGTCGCCGCGACTGCTCGATGATGCCTTTGCGCGCGTCGACGAGGATGAGCGCGAGGTTCGCCGTCGATGCCCCGGTGATCATGTTGCGGGTGTACTGAATGTGGCCCGGCGTGTCGGCGATGATGAACTTCCGCTTCGGCGTCGCGAAGTAGCGGTAGGCGACGTCGATGGTAATGCCCTGCTCGCGCTCGGCCCGCAGTCCGTCGGTGAGGAGCGCGAGGTTCATCTCCTCCTCACCCCGCAGGCGCGAGGTGTGCTCGAGCGCGTCGAGGGTGTCCTCGAAGATCTGCTTCGAGTCGTAGAGGAGCCGCCCGATGAGCGTGCTCTTACCGTCGTCGACCGACCCGGCGGTGGCGAAACGCAGCAGCTCCATTAGAAGTAACCCTCGCGCTTTCGGTCTTCCATCGCGGCTTCCGAGAACCGGTCGTCAGCGCGCGTCGCGCCCCGTTCGGTGACGCGCGCGGTTGCGACCTCGGCGATCACGTCGAGGATCGACACCGCGCTGGACTCGACCGCCGCGGTGCACGTCGCGTCACCGACCGTGCGGTAGCGAACGAGGGCGTCGAAGACCTCGGCGCCCTCGTCGGCGGGGAGAAACTCGGTGATGGCCATCAACATGCCGTCCCGGCGGAACACCGGGCGCCGGTGCGCGTAGTAGATCGTAGGGAGCTCGATGTCTTCCGCTTCGATGTACTGCCAGATGTCGAGCTCGGTCCAGTTCGACAGCGGGAAGACGCGGATGTGCTCGCCCTTGTGATGGTGCCCGTTGTAAAGGTTCCACAGCTCGGGCCGCTGGTTCTTGGGGTCCCACTGGCCGAACTCGTCGCGGAAGGAGAAGAAGCGCTCCTTGGCGCGGGCCTTCTCCTCGTCGCGGCGCGCGCCCCCCATGACCGCGTCGAACCCGTGTTGCTCGATCGCGTCGAGCAAGGTGGTCGTCTGCAGGCGATTACGTGACGCGCCTTCGCGGGTGTCCTCGACGACGCGACCTTTGTCGATCGAGTCCTGGACCGACGCGACCACGAGCCGCGCGCCCAGACGCTCGACCGCCTCGTCGCGGAACTTGATCACCTCGGGAAAGTTGTGCCCAGTGTCGACGTGCATCACCGGGAACGGCAGCCTCGCGGGCCAGAACGCCTTGGCCGCCGTGTGCGCCATGACGACGCTGTCCTTGCCCCCGGAGAAGAGGAGCACCGGGCGCTCGAACTCGGCCGCGACCTCACGAAGGAGATGGATCGACTCGGCTTCGAGTGCTGAGAGGTGAGCGGCAGTCCGTCGCATGAAGTTGAATCGGCTGGGAGTTGTGTCGGTTTACGGTTCGGGCCAGCCGTGGAGGCCGCATTCGTCTTTCCCTCGCCCGGCCCAGCGGCCGGCGCGGGGGTTGTCGCCCTCGTGTACCGACCGCGTGCACGGCCAGCAACCGATTGAAGGGTAGCCCTGCGACGCGAGGGGGTGTTCCAACAGGTCGTGGTCGCGCTTGTAGCCCGCGATGTCTTCGTCGGTCCACGGTGCGATCGGGTTCACCTTCACGATGCCCCGGCCGACGTCGAGATGCAGGATCGGCGCGTGCACCCGGGCCGCGGTCTCGACCCGGCGCAGACCCGTCATCCAGGCCTGCTTGCCGACGAGCGCGCGGGCGAGGGGCTCGACCTTGCGCATCGCGCAGCACTCGTCGGGATCGGTCTGCCAGAGATCGTCGGGCGCGATGAGTGGCTCCATGATCTTGAGGTTGAGGTCGTACCGCTCCCGGACGCGCTCGACGTACCAGTGCGTCTCGGCGAAGTGGTACTGCGTGTCGAGGAACACGACCTCGATGTCGGGAACTGCCTTCACCGCAACGTCGATGAGGACGCAGTCCTGGAACGACGCGGCGAGCACGACGCCGGAGCCGTAACGCTCCCACGCCCACTTGACCGCGGCCGACGCGGGCTTGGCTTCGAGCTCCTTGGATACCGCGGCGAGCTCACCGAGGTCGACGTCGACGAGCGGTCGCGAGATGGCGCTTTCCAGCATGCTCATCTTGTCCCCACCCCGCGGCGCACGCCGAGGGCCTTCGGCGGAAGGGCGCGCTTGCTTCCCGCCGTCATGTGGCTGCGCACTCCCCGTCGCCGACTTCGGCAACGTACGGCCCGGTCTCGCCGTAGTCGACGAAGAACTCGGGCCCCTCCTCGGGGGTCGGGAACTGGTCGAGATCCTTGAGGGTCTGGCCGACGCCCTTGGCGCCACCCGAACGCTCGAGCCACTGCTGGAAGGTCTCGCTCGCCTGGCGCTCCTCGTTGAAGCGACCGACGATGCGCACCACGGCTTCGGGGGCCGACTTGGCCGGCAGTTTCGAGGCCTTGTCGCCGAATTCGATCTGCATGTCGCCGACGTGGCCGCCGAGCAACATCTGGTAGCCGGGGGCGGCTCGACCGTGCGCGCGCCGTTCGAGTCCGAAGAAGCCGATGTCGGAGATGTGGTGTTGGCCGCAGCTGTTCGTGCAGCCGGAGATGTTCGTGCGTACTCCGGGAACCTCGGCGAGGCCGGCCGTCTCGAGCGCGTCGCCGATGGCCGCCGCGAGCCCGCGGGACTGGGTGACTGCGAGGTTGCACGTGTCGGCGCCGGGGCATGCGACGACGTCACGCGCGAGTTCGGCACCCGGCTCGGCCATGCCGGTGTCGACGAGGCGGTCGTAGAGGCCGCGGAGATCGGCTTCGGTGACATCGCGCAGGGCAAAGTTCTGACGATTCGTGACCCGGACGTCGAGGTTGAAGTCACGCTGGATGTCGGCGAGGTCGCGCCACTGCCGGGTCGTGATGTCACCCAGCCGCGCGTACGCCATCACACTGATCGTGCCCTTGGCCACGCCGCGCACGACGTTCGCCTCCTGCCAGCGCGAGTACGGGTCGTTCGACGTGAGCTTCACCGGAACACCCACGATGGTCCCGGTCGGGACGATCGACTCGCCACCGGCGGGGGCATCGCCCTGCTCGCGGACCTGGGCCGGGATGCCGCCCGGCCATCCGCGTGCGGCGCGCAGGAACTTGCGCTCCTTGATCACACGCTCGCGCAGCTCCTCGATGCCCATCGTGTCGACGAGCCACTTCATCCGGGCGCGGATCTTGTTGTCGCGGTTGCCGTAGTGGTCGAAGGTACGCAGGCAGGCTTCGATGGTCGGCAGCAGGTCTTCGCGGGCGGTGAAGTCTTCGAGCGCCTGCGCCGCGTGCGGATTCGCACCGAGGCCGCCGGCCACGAACACCTTGAACCCGGGCTCGACGGTCCCGTCGGCGAGAGTGCGCGTCGTGGCGATCACACCGACGTCGTTGAACATGGCCTGGCCGCAGTCGGTCGCGCAGCCCGAGAAGTTGATCTTGAACTTGCGGGGCAGGCGCTGCGCGTAGGGATGGCGCAACAGCCAGCGAGCAGTGGCCTCGGCCCAGGGTGTGATGTCGAGCTTTTCCTGCGGGCAGGCGCCGGCGAGGTGGCATCCCATGACGTTGCGCACGGTGTCGCCGCACGCTTCCCGCGAGGTGAGCCCGACCGAGGCGAGCAGCCGCAGGATCTCGGGCGTCTTCTCGAGCTCCACGAAGTGGAATTGCACGTTCTGGCGGGTCGTGAGGTGACCCCATCCGCGCGAGTAGGTCTCGCCGATGTAGGCGCACATGTCGAGCTGCTCCGGCGTGAGGCGCCCGTGGGGCACCTTGATGCGGAGCATCTGGTTGTGGCCGCCCTGCCGCTGGCCGTAGACGCCCTGGTTCAGGCGGAAGACCCGGAAGACGTCTTCGTCGATCCGCCCGTCGAGGTAGTCACCGACGGTGCGCTCGTAGGTGTCGAGCTCCTCGGCGACGGCCGGGTCGAGAGTTCGGTTGGACAGCTCGCGTACGTCGATCGCCATGAGGCGGCTCCCGGGTCGGGAAAGGAGGAAAAGCGGCGGGGCGGAGAGGAAAAGAAGGTGCGCCGGCGCTCAGCGGGCCGAGGCGGGACACATCTCGTCGTATACCTCGTGCGAGGTACGACCCATCGAGATGCTCGCGGCGCCACGGAACCGAATCACGACCTCCAAGGTAGCCCATTCGCGGTCGAAATGCTACCGCCGAGGTCGGGAATATTTTCGACCTTGATCATCCCATTTGTTCACCGATTCCCTTGAGTATGGGAT
Source organism: Acidimicrobiia bacterium (assembly GCA_038320885.1). Taxonomy (GTDB): domain Bacteria; phylum Actinomycetota; class Acidimicrobiia; order IMCC26256; family PALSA-610; genus JBBQER01. The sequence goes on along the minus strand of JBBQER010000007.1, from coordinate 35,074 downwards.
CGCCCGGCGATGCGGTCTCATTTGGGCACGGGGCCCTCGCTCTCCGTCAGTAGCCTCGGCGTTCATGCGGATGTCGGAGTTGTTCCTGCGCACACTGCGTGACGACCCGGCCGACGCCGACGTCGACAGTCACCGGCTCCTCCTGCGGGCGGGCTACATCCGCCGGGTTTCGGCCGGCATCTACTCCTGGCTGCCGCTCGGCTCCCGGGTGCTGCGCAAGGTCGCGGAAATCGTGCGCGAGGAGATGGACCGGGCCGGGGCGCAGGAGGTCGTCCTCCCGATCGTCCAGCCCCTCGAGCTGTGGGAGCACACCGGCCGGGAGGCCCAATACGGCGACCTCATGTTCCGCCTGCACGATCGCAAGGACACGGCCTATTGCCTGGCACCGACGGCCGAGGAGGTCGTCACGACGATGGTGGCCCAGGAGTACAGCTCGTATCGCGATCTGCCCGTGAACCTCTACCAGATCAACTGGAAATACCGAGACGAGATCCGTCCCCGGTTCGGCCTGTTGCGCGGCCGCGAATTCCTGATGAAGGACGCGTACTCGTTCGACATCGATGCCGAAGCTCTCGGGCAGAGCTACCGCAAGATGTTCGACGCGTACCACCGCGTGTTCGAACGGTGTGGGCTCACGTTCCGGCCGGTCGAAGCGCAGTCGGGCGAGATGGGCGGCGACGTGAACCACGAGTTCATGGCGGTCGCCGCGGTCGGCGAAGACGACTTCGTCTGGTGCAAGAACTGTGACTACGCCGCCAACGTGGAAGCCGCGCGTCGCGCATCTCCTGCGACCGACGGCGATCGCGCCACGAAAGACCTTCCGTCGATGGAGTCGATCCTCACGCCCGACCTGCCCGGGATCGCGGGAGTCGCGAAGTTCCTCGGTGTCGAGCCGAAGGTGCTGTTGAAGAGCATCGTCTTCGACGTCGACGGTGAGCTCGGCCTCGCCGTCGTGCCCGGCGACCGCGAAGTGAACGAGTTCGCGCTCGCGGCCGCACTTGCACCGAAGACGGTTCGCCTCTATGGCGACGACGACTTCGAGACCCACCCCGAGCTCCCGAAGGGCTACATCGGTCCGCACTACCCGGGCGCGTCGATCGTCGTCGCCGATCCTTCGGTCGCGGCGCCGTTCGGTTGGGTCGCGGGCGCGAACGAGACCGACCACCACACGCGCAACGCCGTGCTCGGTCGCGACTTCGACGTCGACCTGTGGGCCGATCTGGTCACGATCGTCACCGGCGACGTGTGTCCCCGCTGCGGTGAGCCGCTCTCTGTCGATCGTGGCATCGAAGTGGGACACGTCTTCCAGATCGGCACGAAGTACTCGGTCGCGCTCGACGCGCACTACACCGACGAGCACGGCGAACAGCACCCGATGGTGATGGGCTGCTACGGAATCGGTGTATCGCGCGTCGTTGCCGCGGTCGTCGAAGAGCGTCACGACGAGCACGGCATCATGTGGCCGAAGGCGCTCGCACCGTACGACGTGCATCTCGTGTCGTTGCCGGGCAAAGGCGAGGCGGCGGCCGGCGTGATCGAGACCGCCGACCGCATGTACGACGATCTCACCGCGCGCGGTCTCTGCGTGCTCTACGACGACCGGGAGGTGAGCCCCGGCGTGAAGTTCGCCGACGCCGATCTGCTCGGGATGCCGGTGCAGCTCGTGGTCGGCGCGAAGGGCCTGGCGCGTGGTGTGGTCGAGCGCAAGGACCGGGCGACCGGTACGCGCGACGAGCTCCCGATCGACGACGCCTCGTCAGCTGTCTGATTCGGGCGGCTCCGGAAGGTCGGGCAACGCGGGTCGGGCGCGATCATGGCCGGTCGCCCGCGCGAGGGTCACCACCAACGCGACGGCCCCCAGCAACATCAATCCGAGGCCGGTCGCCCAGGCCGGGTCGATCGTGGTGTCGGTCGCCTCACGCGCGAGGAAGCTCGTGCCCGCGATCGCGAACGCGAGACCCAACAGCAGCGCACCGAGATCAGTGGAATGGCGATGCATGGTCGTGCTCCTGCGCTACGAAGGGAGGAGCGCGCCGTTGGCGCCCCATCGGCGGACCTTGATCGATCCTGCGCCGACCCGCAGGACGAGACGCACCACGCCCGGTTGGCGGACGCCCGCGATCCGGTGCGTATCTCGCGGCCACCCGTCGTCGAGATGGCCGAAGATCTCGGTCGCACCTGCTCCCGCGTGGGCGCGCACATCCACGCGGACGTTCGCGGGAACGTCGACGTCGAGCTCGCCGATTCCGAGAGATGCGCGGATAGTGGTGACGCGGCCCGACAACGGAACGTCTTGCAAGTCGATCATGAGGTGTCCGATCCCGAGCTCGTAGTCCGCGCGGAGGTCGGCCGTGGTGACCGGGTGATAGCTCCGCTCGCCGATGCCGCCGCTGATCGGGACGTCGATGACCGCGGCGGGAATCGTGGCCAGCAGCAACAGCAAACCGATCAGGATCAAGCCGCGCGCGCGACCGAACCACGCCGACAGGACGAGCGCGCCGCCGACGACGATCAGTCCCGCCGCGAGGACGGCCGCGAGGGTCAGGTGCACCGCGTCGATCGAGTCGAGCAGCGCGACGGCACCGGCGCCGATCAAGAGGATGCTCAATGTGATGGGAGTGAGGAATGGCCTTCGACGTGGCCGGCGCGCTGGACGCGGCCAGGGCGGTCGCGCCCAACCCGGCGGACCACCCGGCCGGGACGGCGGTGCCGGCCACGGCGAGTGTTGCGACCACGCCGTCGAAGTGGGGGGACCTTCGACGGTCGTGGCCGCGCTCGCGGCATCCGTGACCTCGGGTGTGTCGGTTGCCGCGTACGTCTCGGTGTGCTGCCACGGTGGCGGTGAGGAGTCGGATGCGTCGTTGTCGTGGTCGGGCCCCTCTCTATCCGGCCGGTCTCGATCGGGCCCCTCTCTATCCGGCCACTCTCTATCCGGCCCGTCGCGATCCGGGTGACGCAGGAACAGGATCGCGAGGCCGCCGCCGATGAGGAGCGTCGCGATCCCCACGCCACCTTCGCGGAACGGGTGGACGCTGAGGAGGTGGCTCGAGATGATCACGAATCCGAGCGCGAGCGTCGCGAGCCCGGCGATCGCGCCCACGTTGAAGTTGCGATCGCGGATCTCGTGCAGCGGCGCCGGGTGCTCGTCGCTCGGGAACGCGATCCAGCACACGGCGTAGGCCGGGATGGCGACGCCGGCGGTGGCCAGGGCCGCGACCACCCAGATCACCCGGACCACGCGGACGTCGATATGGAACGCGTGGGCCATACCGGTGGCGACACCCGCGATCATCTTTCCGCGCTCGCGCCGCTCGAAGCGCCAAGGCGCCCGGCCCGGCGCCCGGGGTGTGTAGGGAGGAGTCGAGTTCATGATGGGATCGTGCTCCGGTCGGGGACTCGCGGCTATTGGGGAGAACCCGGACCCGGTCCTGGAGAAAGGGGTGTGACGTCGGGGTATGTCCCGATCCTGGAGACCCCGCCGCAGTGCGATCATCGCGTTGTGAGCTTCGACCGCCGCCGTCTCGTCCGCCGCCACGACCGGCGCATCGCCGCGGGTGTTGCGGCGGGGATCGGCGACGCGCTCAGCGTCGACGCCAACGTCGTGCGCGGCGGATTCATCGTGTTGACACTCGCGGGCGGGATCGGCGCCCTGCTGTACGGCGCGGCGTGGCTCCTCGTACGGAGCGACGACACCGGCGAGCTGCCGGCGCGGCCGTCCGACGCGATCTCCACCATCGGGTTCTCCGCGGTGGTGCTCGGATTCCTGTTGCTCGTACGGGCGGTCGGGCCGTGGCCCGGCGACGCGATCGTGTGGCCGCTCGGCGCGGTCATGGTCGGTCTGGCTGCGTTCTCCATGTACCCGCGCGACGAATCGCCCGAGGCCCCCGACTGGCCGTTCCTCGACCGGCTGCCGCCCGAGGCGGCCGACGCGGTGGCGGTGCTCGTCGGCACGCGCCGAGGCGCGCTCGCGCGCATCGTCGCCGGCGCCGCGTGCATCGCCGCCGGAGTGGCGGCTTTCGTCGTGAGCATCGACTCGTGGCGCGCGTTGCGCGGCGGTGTCATCGGCGCGGTGGTCGTGCTCTTCGGGATCGGGTTGATCCTCGGCCCCGGGCTGTGGGAGCTGCTGCAGCAGCTTGTCGCGGAACGGCAGGAACGGATCCGTTCCGACGAACGCGCCGATGTGGCCGCGCATCTCCACGACTCGGTGCTGCAGACGCTGGCGCTCGTGCAACGACGCGCCGACGATCCGCGGGAGGTGGTTCGGCTCGCGCGCATGCAGGAGCGTGAGTTGCGCAGCTGGTTGCTCGACGGAGAACGCTCCGACGACGCCACCGGCTCGCTCGGTGCCGTGCTCGAAGACGTCGCGGCCGAGGTCGAAGCCGAGCATGGCGTGCCGGTCGAAGTCGTGCGGGTGCGCGATTGCCCGGCGGCCGGCATGCAGCCGCTGCTGCTCGCGGCGCGCGAGGCGATCGTCAATGCCGTCCGCCACTCCGGCGCGTCGAGCGTCGCGGTCTATCTCGAGGTCGAGCCCCGGCGTGTGTCGATCTTCGTACGCGATCGCGGCCGGGGCTTCGATCCGGACGACGTCGCCGCGGATCGCCGTGGAATATCGGGCTCTATCGTCGACCGCCTCGCGCGCGCCGGAGGGGTCGGCGAGGTTCGCAGCACACCCGGTGAAGGCACTGAGGTAGAGATGTCGCTGCCTCGCGTTACGGAAGAGGCGAAATCGTGAGTGAGCGTCGGGAGGCGGGTATCCCGCCGAGCAGCGAACGGGGCCCGAGCGGGCCGGCGGCACGCCGAGAGCGGAAAAAATGACCCGAGTGTTCCTGGTAGACGACCATCAGCTGTTTCTCTCGGGCGTTCGCGCCGAGCTCGGCGCCGACGTGGAAGTGATCGGTGCCGCGTCCGAAGTCGACAACGCGATCGAGATGATCCGGGCTCGAGAGCCCGATGTCGTGCTGGTCGACGTGCACATGCCGGGCGGCGGCGGGGCCCGGGTCATCACGGAGGTTCTGGCCACGCATCCCGATGTGCGGTTCCTGGCGCTCTCGGTGAGCGACGCGCCCGAAGATGTGATCGCGACGATCCGCGCCGGGGCGCGTGGCTACGTCACCAAGACGATCGGTCCCGACGAGCTGGTCGAGGCGGTCGGCGCGGTCGCCGCGGGCGACGCCGTGTTCTCGCCCCGCCTCGCCGGCTTCGTGCTCGACGCCTTCGCGGGCGCGGCGCCACCGTCGACCGATCCCGAGCTGGAGCAGCTGACGCCTCGCGAGCGGGAGGTGCTGCGTCTCATCGCGCGCGGCTACGCGTACAAGGAAGTGGCGCGCGACCTCGAGATCTCGGTCAAGACGGTGGAGAGCCACGTTTCGTCGGTGCTCCGGAAGCTGCAGCTGTCGAGCCGCCATCAGCTCGCACGTTGGGCGAACGAACGCCGCCTGCTGTGAGCCTGGCCCCTGGTCTTCCGTAGGGGCCCGCAGTCGAACCCGACGAGATTGCGGTCCGATTTCACTACCGTCTTGTCGCCGTCTATCCGTTCCCGAACGGCAACGGCAGCCTCGACGTCGACAGAGATGAGTTGCGGCTCGCCTACCGCCGCGCGCTGCAGCATGACGGACCTCCTGGCCTTTGCGCGGAGCTAGCCGCTCTCGACGCCGCGAAATCCGCGCGCTGGTCGTTGTAGGTTTCTCTCGTGGCGCTGCCCGTCCGACCGCCGTTCGAGCCGATGCTCGCGAAGCTGACCCGCGACATGCCCGCGGCGCCCGACCTCCTGTTCGAGCCGAAGTGGGATGGCTTCCGCTGCGTGCTGTTCCGTGACGGCGACGACCTCGATCTGCAGAGCCGGAACCAGAAGCCGCTCATGCGGTACTTCCCCGAGCTGCGCGAGCCGCTGCTCGGGCAGCTGCCGCCCCAAGTCGTGCTCGACGGCGAGCTGGTCATCGCGACGCCGCACGGCCTCGACTTCGATGCACTCCAGCTGCGTCAACATCCGGCCGCGTCGCGCGTGAAGAAGCTCGCCGAGGAGATTCCGGCTTCGTTCGTGGCGTTCGATCTGCTCGCGCTCGGCAAGGAATCGGTACTCGAGGAGCCGCTGCGCGACCGGCGCGCCGGTCTCGAGCGGCTGCTCGCCGGCGCGTCGCCGCCGCTGTTCCTCACCCCGGCGACGACGAGCCGTGACCTCGCGGTCCAGTGGTTCGATCATTTCGAAGGCGCGGGGTTCGACGGTGTCGTGGCCAAGCCGCTCGGCGATCCGTATGCACCGGGCGCGCGCACGATGCTGAAGGTGAAGCACGACCGCACGTGCGAGTGCGTGGCTGCCGGGTTCCGGGTGCACAAGGACGGCAAGGGAGTCGGATCGATCCTGCTCGGCCTCTACGACGACGAAGGCGTGCTCCATCACGTCGGGGTCGGCAGCGGGATGGCGGCGCCGGTGCGCGAGCGCCTGCTGGGCGAGATCGAGCCGCTGCGGAAGAACGCGTTGAAGAACCACCCGTGGCGGGAGTGGGCCGACGCAGTGAGCCATGCGGCCGAGAGCGGGCAGCGCATGCCGGGTGGGCCGAACCGGTGGAACGCCACCAAGGACATGTCGTGGGAGCCGCTGCGGATCGAGCGGGTCTGCGAGGTCTCCTACGAGGGGATCATGAACGGGCGCTTTCGCCACAACGCGCACTTCCGCCACTGGCGTGACGACAAGGAGCCCGACGACTGCACCTATTCGCAGCTCGAGGAGCTCGCGCCGACCGAGCTGCTCGAGATGTTCGGCATCTGAGACCGCCGCGATCGTCCTTGGATCGGTCATTTCGTCGGTCACCGCCGGCGCGCGACCGCGCGCCGCACGTGCCCGTCGCGTCGACCTGGCACTCCTGAGCTGCCGCGCTACAATCGTCTGGTTCTGTTTCGACAGTTCGGTTCGGTAGTTCTATTCGGTGCCCCGATGGACTCGTCCGAGGGGCAGGGCACGTGGGCCGCGGCCCACGTTTTTTCTTGCGGAGACAGAGGAGGCGAGCGGGATTGAAGGCAGCGGACGCAACGATCGACGCCATCCGTGACGCCGTCGCGCCCGTCATCGCCGGTCTGGGCCTCGAGCTCTACGACGTGGAGCTCAACGGCGGCGGCGGCACGCGCACGCTGCGCGTCACGATCGACCGCGCCGGCGGCGTGGATCTCGATGCCATTACCGACGTGACCCGCGCCCTCTCGCCCATCCTCGACGACGACTCGACCCTGCCCGGCTCGTTCCTGCTCGAAGTGAGCAGCCCGGGCGTGGAGCGCACGTTGCGCACACCCGCGCACTACCGCGGCGCGCAGGGCTCCACCGTGTCGATCAAGTTCCGTACCGAAGCCGGTACCGAGCGCGTACACGGTGTGCTCGTCGATACAAACGACGAGCGATGCACGATCGAGACCGACGGAAAGCGCGAAGAGATCCGGTACTGCGACATCACGCAGGCGCGCACCGTCTTCGAGTGGGGTCCGCAGCCGCGTCCTGGGCAGCGTCGCGCCGACAAGGGAGCGACGGCGAGCAAACGGGCCCGTGCGAGCAGAGGAGCGAGCGCGTGAAGAATCCCGAGATGCTCGAGGCCCTTTCGGCGTTGGCGATCGAGAAGGGGATCTCCGAAGAGATCATGTTGGAAGCGCTGGCCAACGCGCTCGTGACCGCGTACAAGCGCATGCCCGACGCGGCCGAGGAGGCGCTGGTCGAGATCGACGTGGAGACCGGCGAGATCCGAGTGATCGCGCAGGAGCTCGACGAAGAAGGCAACGTCGTTCGCGAGTGGGACGACACCCCGGCCGACTTCGGTCGCATCGCGGCGCAAACCGCCAAGCAGGTCATCCTGCAGCGCATTCGCGAGGCCGAGCGCGAGATGAAGTACGAGGAGTACGCCGGCCGCGAGGGCGACATCGTCACCGGCATCATCCAGCAGACCGATGCGCGCTACACGCTGCTCGATCTGGGCCGGGTCGAAGCGCTCCTGCCCCAGGCCGAGCAGGTCCCGGGCGACCGCTACGACCACGGTGCCCGCATGAAGGCGTACATCGTCGAGGTGCGCAAGACGGCCAAGGGCCCCCAGATCGTGGTTTCCCGCACCCATCCGGGCCTGGTCCGTCGGCTGTTCGAGCTGGAGGTCCCCGAGCTCGTCGACGGTGTCGTCGAGATCCGCGCGGTCGCACGCGAACCGGGTCACCGCACCAAGCTGGCGGTCGCGTCGAACGACCAGAACGTCGACCCGGTCGGCGCGTGCGTGGGCGCGCGCGGCATGCGGGTCCGGCAGGTCGTGAACGAGTTGCGCGGCGAGAAGGTCGACATCGTTCCGTTCAGCTCCGACGGACCCGACTTCGTGATGCGCGCGCTCGCGCCCGCGAAGGTTCGTGAGGTGCGCCTGCACGAAGACACCGGAATCGCCGAGGTCATCGTTCCCGACTTCCAGCTGTCGCTCGCGATCGGCAAGGAAGGCCAGAATGCGCGTCTCGCGGCGCGGCTCACGGGATGGCGGGTCGACATCAAGAGCGAGAGCCAGCTCGCAGAGGAAGAGTCGGGTGGCGGCTACGCCGAAGGCGAATGGGTCGAGGGTCCCGACGGCGGCCTGATGTGGCAACCGGCCGAGGGCGGCGAGGCGATCAGTGCGGCCGAGGCCGGTTACGCCACGCTCGGCGAGAACGCGCCGACCGACGGCGCGCCGGTCGACGGTGCCGACGGCGCGGCGGTAGACGGGACTCCGGCCGAAGGAGCGTCGAGCGACGGCTCGCCCGATCGTCCCGATGTGGGTGAAGAGGTCGCGGTCGCGCCGGAGGAGACCGCGATGCACGTGGAAGAGGCGACCGAAACAGAGAAGGTGGAGGAGAGCTGACGGGCCCGCAGCGCACCTGTGTCGGGTGTCGCCGGCGGGACTCACCGGAAGGTTGGCAGCGTTTCGCGGCCGGCCCGGACGGCACGCTTCGAACAGGACGAAATGCACCCGGCCGGGGCGCATGGTGTTGCTCGACAGCGTGCCTCGAGGAAGCGATACGGCGCGGATCCCTGGCCCGGGCGCTGCGACGGTCGTTAACGAGCACCGAGCTCGACGAGCTGCGTGCGAGACTGGATAACTGAACGAGCGGCGCGCAGTCGCTCGAGGAACGGACGGCGTTTTGGCCACCAAGAAAATCAGGGTCTACGAGCTGGCCCGAGAGCTGGGCGTCGAGAATGCCGTCGTCGTCGAGCTCTCCAATGAGCTCAAGATCGGCGTGAAGAGCCACTCGTCGAGCATCGACGAGCCGTCGGCCGACCGGGTGCGACGCCTGGCCGACTCGCGCGGCCTGCGCAAAGAGATCGTGGTCGAGCCCGAACCCGAACCGGCTCCTGCGCCCGAGCCCGAGCCGGCGCCCGAACCGGCACCCGTGGCCGTGGATCCGGCGCCGCCGGTCGTCGACGAGCCCGCGGCAACGCCGATCGCTCCTGTCGAACCCGAACCCGGAACTCCCGAGCGATCGCGCCGGGTTGTGCGCTCGAGCGCGGCACCTCCGCTCGCGCCGCCTCGTCCCGAGACCTTCGAACGGGCCGCGCCGATCCCGGAGCGCCGGCCGGCACCGGCCGAGCGTCCGATCAGTCCCATCACCGACAAGCCGACGCCGGCCGAACGGCCCGCGGCCGCGGCTGCGCCCGAGGCGCCGCCCGAGGCGGACGGCGCCGGTGCTCCGGCGCAACCGATGTCGGTCACCGGACGTCCGATCCCGCCGCCTCCCGGTCAGCAAAAGGCCGCGCCGACGCGTGGTCCGGTCGGTGGCCCGCCCCGTGGTGGCCCGCGCCCGTCGGGTGGCCCCGGCGGTCCGCCGCGCAGTGGGGGCTTTGCCGGTCGACCCGGCGGCGGAGGCTTCGGCGGTGCTCCGGGCGGTGGCCCCGGTGGTCCTCCCGGCGGCGGCGCCCGCACCGCAGGCGGCCCTCCGGGTCGCGGCGGTGGACGCGGCGGTCCCGGCGGCGGTCCCGGCGGAGGCTACGGAGGCCCGGCCGGCCGGGGACGGCCCGGCGGCCCGCCCCAGCGCCGGCGCAAGAAGCGTCGTCGCGATCGTTCCGAGCTCGAGCCCGCCTCGCAGCGGCTCACGCCCGCCGACGCGCCGGTTCCCGAAGGCGAGATCGTCGTCTCGCGTGGCATCACCGTGCAGGAGTTCGCGCCGAAGCTGAACCGGACACCGGCCGACCTCGTTCGCATCCTGTTCGAAGCCGGCGAGATGGTGACCGCGACGGTCTCGCTCGCCGACGAGATGATCGAGCTCATCGCCGAGACGCTCGGCGCGCAGATCCTTCTCGTCGAGCCCGGGAGCGAGCAGGAGGTCGAGTTCCTCGCGATGCTCTCTGACGAAGACAACGATGACGACGCGCTGCTCGAGCCGCGCGCGCCGGTCGTCACGGTGATGGGTCACGTCGACCACGGCAAGACCACGCTGCTCGACCACATCCGCCACGCGAACGTCGTCGCGGGCGAAGCCGGTGGCATCACGCAGAGCATCGGCGCGTACCGCGTCGTTCGTCACACCGATGGCGGTGACCGGCTCATCACGTTCATCGACACGCCGGGCCACGAGGCGTTCACCGCGATGCGAGCGCGTGGAGCCGACGTCACCGATATCGCGGTGCTCGTGGTCGCGGCCGACGACGGGATCATGCCGCAGACGATCGAGGCGATCAACCACGCACGCGCGGTCGACCCGCCCGTCCCGATCGTGGTCGCGGTCACGAAGGTCGACCGCGAAGACGCCGACCCGACCCGCGTGCGTCAGCAGCTCACCGAGAACGAGCTCGTGCCCGAGGAGTGGGGTGGCGACACGATCGTCGTCGACGTCGCCGCGCCGACCGGTCAGGGCGTCGAGGAGCTGCTCGACGCGATCCTCCTCGTCGCCGACGCCTCCTTCGACGAGGGGCTCGTCGCCAACCCGCAAAAGCCGGCGGTGGCCGCCGTGCTCGAAGCGCATCTCGATCAGGGCCGGGGCCCGGTCGTGTCGGCGTTGGTCGAGGAAGGAACGCTGCGTGTCGGCGACACGATCGTGGCCGGACCGGCTTGGGGCCGCGTCCGCGCGATGTTCGACGAGGCGGGCCAGGCCGTGACCGAAGCGGGACCGTCGGTACCGGTCGAGGTGCTCGGTTTGGCCGACGTGCCGATGGCCGGTGACGAGCTGCGCGTCGCGCCCAACGACAAGGTCGCGCGAACGGTCGCCGAAGCTCGAGCCCATCGCCGCAAGGCCGCGGCGCTGCGCAACCCGTTGATGCTCGCCGGTGGTGCCCGCCTCGAAGATGTGTTCGCCGCGGTGCAGCGCGGCGAGGTCGCGACGCTGAACCTCATCGTCAAGGCCGATGCCCAGGGCTCGCTCGAAGCCATCATCGACGCGTTGCGCAAGCTCGATCAGGAGCACGACGAGGTCCGGTTGTCGTTCGTCCACCGCGGTGTCGGTGGTATCACCGAGTCCGACGCGAGCCTTGCGGTCGTGTCGAACGCGACGGTCATCGGCTTCAACGTTCGCCCCGATCGCAAGGCGCGGGAGCTCGCCGAGCAGGAGAACGTGGAGGTTCGCCTCTACGAAGTCATCTACAACGTGCTCGAGGACGTCAACAACGCGCTCGTCGGCATGCTCAAGCCCGAGTTCGAAGAGGTCGTGACGGGCGAAGCCGAAGTGCGCATGGTCTACTCGGTTCCGCGCGTCGGCAAGGTCGCGGGTTGCTTCGTCACCCACGGCGTCGTCACCCGCGGTTCGAAGGTGCGCTTCCTGCGAGACGGGACGGTCATCTGGAAGGGTGCGGTCGCGTCGCTCCGCCGCTTCAAGGATGACGTCCGCGAGGTTCGCGAGGGATTCGAGTGCGGTATCGGGCTCGAGAACTACACGGACCTCAAGGAAGGCGACGTCATCGAGACGTTCGAGGAGCGCGAAATCGCCCGAGTCTGAGCGGGATGCATGCCGGCCCTCGCGGTAGCGCTGCTGGTGTTCGCGGTCGCCGGTGCTGTGACTCGACCGCTCGGTGTGCCGGCCTGTGTCGCGCCAATCGTCGCGGCACTCGTGGTCATGGCGATGCGGATCATCACGTTGTCCGGCGCGCGGTCGGCGGTTCGACCGCTGGCCGGGCCGCTCGCGTTCGTGCTCTTCGCGGTACCGCTCGCAGTACTGCTCGACCAGGTGGGTGTCTTCGAGGAGCTCGCGCTGCTCGCCGCCCGCACGCCGCGCGTCGTCGGAACCTGTTGGATCATCGCGGCCGCGGTCGTGGCGCTGTTGAATCTCGACGCTGCGGTCGTGCTCCTGACTCCGCTGTACGCGCGCACGGCCCGCATCGTCGGCCTCGATCCGGTGATGCTCGTGTTCCAACCCGTACTGCTGGCCATGCTCGCGAGCACGGTGCTCCCGGTCTCGAATCTCACGAACCTCATCGTCGCCTCGCACTTCTCGCTGACGAGCGCCGACTTCCTTGCGCACGGGCTCTTACCGTCGCTCGTTGCCTCGACGGTCGGGTGGTGCGCGTTCCGGCTGGTCTTTCCGGCCCGACCGATTGCCGTCTTCGCGCACGCGGCCGTCGATCGCCGCGCGCTCACGATCGGCGGAAGTGCGATTGCGTGCTTTCTCGTCCTGCTCGTCGGTGGTGAACGCGTGGGGCTGCCGGCCTGGGCGGCGGCGTTCGCGGTCGTTGTGGGACTGGTTGCGGTGACTCGATCGGTTCCGTGGCACCGGGCACCCGCCGGCACGATCCTGCTCGCCGGCGCGCTCGCCATCGTCGCGGCCGGCGTCGCGACGGAGCTGCCGCACCTGCTGTCGAGTGCCGGCGACGGGGGAGTGCGAGGTTTTGGCACGGGTGTCATCGCGGCGAACGCGTTGAACAACTTGCCCGCGGCGTTGCTCTCGATTCGTCACGTCGCACATGTGAGTCACGTTTGGCCGCTCCTCCTCGGGTTGAATCTCGGTCCGCTCCTCATGATCACGGGATCGCTGGCGAGCTTGTTGTGGCAGGCATCTGCGCGGGCTGTGGACGTTCATATCGGGCCCGCGGCGTACTCGCGGGTCGGCGCGCTCGTCGGGGTGCCCGCGATGGTCGCGATCGCTGTGCTGTTGTGGCTCTTGTGAGTGAAGGGGTCGCTTTGGGCGCGCCATTGCCGGGGCGCGACAATGAAGCGTGCACGCCGCCGCCGTTTGCTTCGATCTCCACGTTTCGCAGAGTCGTTCGCTCAAGGCGAAGCGCGCCGCGATCCGTCCGATCGTCGACGGGCTGCGTCATCGCTTTCCGGTTTCTGTCGCGGAGATCGACCATCAGGATCAGTGGCAGCGCGCCGCGATCGGGGTCGCGGTGATCGGGAGCAGCGAGCACCAAGTGCGGGACGTGCTGGCATCGGTCGAGCGCTTCGTCGTCGCCGCGGCCGACATCGAGCTCCTCGACGTCGAGACCGCATGGTTGGAAACTCCATGACGTCGCCCCGCAAGTTTCCGCGGACCGCGCGCGTCAACGAAGTGATGCTCGAGGTTCTGGCCGACGAGCTCGAGCGGATGTCGGATCCGCGGCTCGAGCTGGTGACGTTCACCGGCGTCAAGGTGACGCGCGATCTCTCGTACGCCACCGTCTACTACTCGACACTCGGTGCGACGGTGGCTCCCGACGCACCCACGACGTTCGCCGAGAACGCGGAGCACGCGCTGCGCAAGGCCGGCCCGCATCTGCGAGGCGTCGTCGGGCGCCAGATGCGGATCCGTCAGGTGCCCGCGCTCACCTTCGAGGTCGACCCCGGCATCGTCGCGGGCCAGCGAATCGACGAGATCCTGCGCGGCATCCACCACGAGAGCGCCCAAGAGGATCAGGCTGGAATGCACGGGTTCGATGCCGAGGAGGATTCGTGACCGGCCGCGCGCAGGGAGATGTTCCCATCGATCAGGCGCTCGTACTGGCGCATCGCGCCATCTCGCACGCCCCGCGCGTCGCGCTCGCATGTCACGTCAATCCCGACGGCGACGCGTTGGGATCGATGCTCGCGCTGCATCACGTGCTCCTCGCCGCGGGCATCGAGTCGGTTGCTTCGTTCCCGAGCCCGTTCGTCGTCGCGCCGCACTACCGCGACCTACCGGGTCTCGACCTCTTGACCGCGCCCGACCTGGTCGAGACCGAGCCGCCGGTTCTCATCACCTTCGACTCCGGTGCGCTCTCCCGCCTCGGCGACCTCGAGACGCGCGCGAAGGCCGCGACCGAGTTGATCGTCGTCGACCACCACGCGTCGAACGAGCGGTACGGCACGATCAACCTGATCGACGAGCGCGCCGCGGCGAGCGGTGTGATCGTCCGCCGCCTCATCGAGGAGCTCGGCGTGCCACTCACGCGAGACGCCGCGGTGTGCCTGTACGCGGCGCTCATCTGCGACACCGGTCGGTTCCAGCACGAGAGCACGACCAGCGCCGTGTTCGAGCTGGCGCGCGAGCTCGCGTCCTTCGACCTGCCGATCGCCTCGCTGTCGCGCGTGCTGTTCGAGGAGCATCGCTTCGCGTATCTCCAGTTGGTGGCCGACGTGCTCAGCCGCGCCGAGCTCGTCGCCGAGAAGAAGTTCGTGTGGGCGAAGGTCACCCAAGCCGACCTCGCTCGCCACGACGTCACCTTCGAGGAGATCGAAGGATTGATCGATCTCGTCCGGCGCACCCGCGAGGCGGAGGTCGCGTGTGTCCTGAAGGAAGCCTCCGACGGTGCCTGGCGGGTCAGCATGCGCTCGCTCGGCTCGGTCGACGTGTGCAAGATCGCCGAGCACGAGGGCGGCGGCGGCCATCGCTTCGCCGCCGGTTTCACCAGCGACGACCCCGCCGAAGTCGTCATCCAGCGCATCCTGAAAGCGCTCTAGAGTCGCCTCGACACCCGCGAGATGAGGCGGTACGCGGTGAGCGGAGCGCATGCGAAGCGAACTCGCCGGAGCGGCGAGCGCCCGCGGCCGGAGTTTCGCCGGCCGCAGCGAGCGCGACCATAAAAATGCACGACGGGCTCGTTGTGGTGGACAAACCGCCGGCTTGGACGTCGCATGATGTTGTCGCGCGGATGCGGAAGCTCTACGGGCAGCGTCGGGTCGGGCACGCGGGAACGCTTGATCCCGACGCGACGGGTGTGCTGCTCGTGGGTCTCGGACGCGCGACGCGGCTGCTGCGGTATCTGCAGGAAGCGGGCAAGGCGTACCGCGCGCGCGTCGTGTTCGGCATCGCGACCGACACGCTCGACGCGTCGGGTGCGGTGCTCGAGCGAGCCGAGATGACGCTCACACAGGATCAGGTCGTGCGCGCCGCGCGGGCCTTCGTCGGCGAGATCGAGCAGATCCCGCCGATGGTGTCGGCCATCAAGGTCGACGGGCGCAAACTGTACGAGCTCGCGCGCGCCGGCGTGGTGGTCGACCGCGCCGCGCGTCCCGTGCGAATCGACACGCTCGCGGTCGAGGACTTCGTCGACGGCGCGTACCCTGAGGCCACGATCCGGATCGATTGCTCCAGCGGGACCTACGTGCGGTCTCTTGCCGCCGACCTCGGTACGGCGCTGGGCGGCTGCGCGCATCTCGCCGAGCTCCGGCGCCTACGCGTCGGCTCGTTCGCGGTGGCAGAGGCGCATACCCTCGACGAGATCGAGACCGATCCGCAACGGTTCGTCGTCTCTTCCGCGTCGGCGCTTCGCGACATGGTCGAGGTGGTCGTCGACGGCGAGCAGGCCCGGGCGATCGCGCACGGCGCGACGTTCGCGGCGCCGGCGCTGGTCGGAGCGCTTGACGTGCCCGGGCCGTTCGCGGTCGTCGACGAGCACGGTGAGTTGCTGGCCGTCTACGAGCGGCGCGGCGCCGGTGTGAAGCCGGCGGTCGTGCTCGCCGCGCAGGATTCGCAATGATCGTCTGGCGCGATCCGAGCGAGGTCGGGCCACCGAACGACGCGGGCGGTCGCGCCGTCGCCATCGGCGCGTTCGACGGTGTCCATCTCGGGCACCAGGCCGTGCTCCGCCTCGTCCGTGATCTCGCACGGGCGCGCGGCTTGACGTCGACGGTGCTCACGTTCGACCGGCATCCGGCCGAGGTGGTCAGGCCGGGATCGGCGCCGAAGCTGCTGACGACCCTCGACCAGAAGCTCGAGCTCCTCGAAGCGACGGGCGCCGTCGACGAGTGCCTGGTGCTCGCCTTCGACGAGGCGCGCAGCAAGGAGCCGGCGGAAGACTTCGTCGCCGAGCTGCTCGCGGGCGTGCTGGGCGCGCGGTTGGTCGTGGTCGGCGCCGATTTCCACTTCGGCTACCGGCGCCACGGCGACGTCGCCCTGTTGCAACGCATGGGTGCGGAGCTCGGCTTCGAAGTGCTGGGGCTCGGACTCGTGGCCTCACCGGAGTCGGAGGAGGCGCCCGAAGGCGGCCTGCCGTACTCGTCGACGCGCGCCCGCACGCTGCTCGCGCGCGGTGAGGTCGAGCTCGCCGCTGCGATCCTGGGGCGGCCGCACGAAGTGCGGGGGCGGGTCGAACGGGGAGACGGCCGCGGGCATGAGCTCGGTTTCCCGACCGCGAACGTCGCCGTGCCCGAGCGGTTGTGCCTGCCCGCCGACGGCATCTACGTCGGGACCTACATCGGAGCCGCCGGTACGAGAGATGGCGGCATCGAGCGCCCTGCGGCGCTCTCGCTCGGTCGGCGACCGACCTTCTACGCCGAGTCGGGAATGCTGCTCCTCGAGGCCCATCTGCTCGATTTCGAAGGTGATCTCTACGGTCAGGACGCGCGGGTGCGGTTCCTCCACCGGCTGCGCGGGCAGGAACGCTTCGAGACCGTCGACGCGCTCATCGAGCAGATGGAGCGGGACGTCGCCGCGAGCCGGGAGTGGTTCCGGGCCTGATAGACGCTGTGGTAGCGTCAGTTTCCGTCCCGTTCCCGGTGAAGGTTCACGCGCGCATGCCCGACAAGGCCGCCACGATCAGCGACAACAAACTGCACGACTCCGACACAGGGTCGGCCGAAGTGCAGATCGCCCTGCTGACCGAGCGTATCCGCCACCTGACCGAGCACATGAAGGTTCACAAAAAGGACTTTCACAGCCAGCGAGGCTTGCTGATGCTCGTCGGTCGGCGGCGTCGGATGCTCGATTACCTGCGGCGCAACAACGTCGACCGGTATCGAGCGATCATCGCCAAGTTGGGCATTCGCCGGTAGGGCAACGAGGCGCGGCCATCCGCTCCTCGTTTGACATTCGAAGCCCCCGAGATCGCAGTCGGTTGTCAGTCGCGAGCGCCCGAGTCCCACAAGGTGGAGATGGCGGACGCTGACAACTGGGAACCGACACCTCCCGGGGGCACACAAACGAAAATGAGAGGTGTCCCCGCATGAGCGACGAAGTCGTTCGCGTTTCCGGTCCTATCAATGCTGCTGGTCTCGAGATGACCCTCGAAGCCGGCAAGCTCGCACAGCTCGCCGACGGTGCCGTCCTGGTCAAGGTCGGCGCCACCACGCTGCTCTCCACCGTGTGCACATCGAAGCCCCGGGAGGGCATCGACTTCTTCCCGCTCACCGTCGACGTCGAGGAGCGGATGTACGCGGCCGGGAAGATCCCGGGCTCGTTCTTCCGCCGTGAAGGTCGTCCGGGCGAGTCGGCGATCCTCACCTGCCGCCTCACCGACCGGCCCTTGCGCCCGTCGTTCCCGTCCGACTTCCGCAACGAAGTCCAGGTCATCGCCACGATCCTCGGCGCCGACATGGTGAATCCGCACGACATCGCGTCGATCAACGGCGCGTCGGCGGCGCTCACGATCTCCGGTATCCCGTTCAACGGTCCGATCGGCGCCGTGCGGCTCGCGCACGTCAACGGTGAGTGGATCGCCCACCCGACGTTCCAAGAGGGCGACGAGTCGACCTTCGAGATCGTGGTCGCGGGTCGTCAGCTCGACGACGGCGACGTCGCGATCATGATGGTCGAGGCCGGTGGCACCGAAGGTTCGTGGGAGCTCTACGAAGCCGGTGTCCCCAAGATCACCGAAGAGCTGATCGCCGAAGGGCTCGAAGCATCCAAGCAGTGGATCTCCGCCTCGATCAAGCTCCAGCTCGCGCTCAAGGCCGACTTCATCCTCGCGCACGGCCCGATCGCTCCGATCGAGTACACGCCGGCGGTCGACTACACCGCCGACGTCTACACCGCGGTGCACGAGCACGCGCACGACACCGTGGCGCAGGCGATGACGATCGCCGACAAGCAAGAGCGCAACGCTCGCATCGACGAGATCCAGGCCGATCTGTTGATCGGTCTCGTGGGCACCGACGAGATCCCGGGCAAGCTCGCGGGCGAGGGGACCGCAGTGAAGCGCGCGTTCCGCTCCTTGCAGAAGGAAGTCGTGCGCGCCCGGATCGTCAACGAGGGCATTCGCATCGACGGTCGCGGGCCCACCGACCTCCGCAAGATCTCCTCGGAGATCGGCGTGCTCGACACTGCGCACGGCAGCGGCCTCTTCCAGCGGGGAGAGACGCAGGTGCTTTCGGTCGTGACGCTCGGGATGCCGCGCATGGTGCAGCAGCTCGACACGATCACGCTCGACGACAAGAAGCGCTACATGCACCACTACAACTTCCCGCCGTTCTCCACGGGCGAGACGGGAAGAGTGGGCTCGCCCAAGCGTCGCGAGATCGGTCACGGCGCGCTCGCCGAGCGTGCGCTCGTACCGGTCATCCCCGACGCGCTCGAGTGGCCCTACACGTTGCGCGTCGTCTCCGACGTGCTCTCCTCGAACGGCTCCACCTCGATGGGTTCTGTCTGCGGCTCGACTCTTTCGCTGATGGATGCCGGTGTGCCGCTCAAGGCACCGGTCGCCGGCATCGCGATGGGTCTGGTGTTCGCCGAGGGTAAGTACACGACGCTCACCGACATCCTCGGCCAAGAGGATGCGTTCGGCGACATGGACTTCAAGGTCGCAGGTACCGAGGAGTTCGTCACCGCGCTGCAGCTCGACACCAAGATCGCCGGCATTCCCGCCGACGTGCTCGGCAAGGCCCTGCTGCAGGCGAAGGAAGCCCGCCTGAAGATCCTCGAGGTCATGCGCGGCGCGATTGCCGAACCGCGCGAAGGCGTGCGCGACACGGCGCCGAAGATCGTGAGCTTCGAGATCCCGATCGACAAGATCGGCGAGGTGATCGGGCCCAAGGGCAAGGTCATCAACACGATCCAGCAGGAGACCGGCGCCGACATCTCGGTACAGGATTCCGACGGCGTGGGCGTGGTCTCGATCGGTTCGAAGGACGGTGCCGCGGTCGAAGAGGCCAAGCGCCGCATCGAGCTCATCCTCGACCCGCCGAGCGCGGAGGTGGGCGCGATCTACGAAGGTCGCGTCGTCAACATCACCAAGTTCGGTGCGTTCGTCAACATCCTTCCGGGACGCGACGGCCTCATCCACATCTCCAAGCTCGGCCAGGGCAAGCGCATCGATCGGGTCGAAGACGTGCTCTCGCTCGGCGACGAGCTCAGCGTGCGCGTCGACGACATCGACCAGAACGGCAAGCTCTCGCTGTCGTTGGTCGGCGACGACTCCGACGGTGGCGGCGGCGCGCCGGCCTCGTCCGAGGGCGGCAGTGACCGCCCGGAGAGATCAGAGCGACCGGAGCGAAGCCGTGAGGAGCGCGCACCGCGCCCCGAGAGTCGAGGCGAGAGTCGAGGCGAGGGTCGCGGCTCCGGCAACGGCGGCGGACGCGAGACGGCCTCGTTCGAGGCGTTCTGGGACGGAGAAGCACGCGAGCAGTTCGGCGACCTCGGTCCGGCCGAGGAGCCCGCGGGCGCCGGCGGCGGTCGTGGCGGTGGAGACCGCGGCGGCGCGCGTCGCGGCGGCCGGGGCGGCGGCGGTGGCGGTCGTCGAGGTGGCGGCCCGCGCCGTTGAGCGCGCTCCAACGCCTGAATGACGAAGAGGCGTGAGTGACGAAGAGGTTCGCAGGACCCGGCTCCCGTCGGGTCTGCGAATCGTCACGGAGTCGTTACCTACTTCGCGCTCGGTAACGGTCGGCGCGTGGGTCGGCAGCGGCGCGCGCGACGAGGTGCCGGCGCGGTCGGGGGCGAGTCACTTCCTCGAGCACCTGCTGTTCAAGGGCACGGATCGGCGAACCGCGCGCGAGATCGCCGAGTCGGTCGAGTCGGTGGGCGGCGACATGAATGCGTTCACCACCCACGAGCAGACCGTGTTCTACGTCCGCCTGCCCGACACGCAGCTCGAGCTCGCAATCGACATCCTGGCCGACGTCCTCTGGAGCCCGGCCTTTCGTCCCGACGACGTCGAGTCGGAGCGCCAGGTGATTCTCGAAGAGATCGGGATGCGCGACGACACGCCCGACGATCTCGTCCACGATCTGTTCACGCGCGCGCACTTTCCCGATCATCCGATCGGACGCGAGGTGCTCGGCACGGAGGAGACGATCGCAGCGATGCCCCGTGACGGCATCGCCGAGTATCACCATGCGCACTACGAGCCGGCCAACATCGTGCTCGCGGCGGCGGGGAATCTCGAGCACGACGAGCTTCTGGCCATGCTCGACGCGCGCAGCCCGAAATCGATGCCGCCGCGCCCGGCGCGCGAGCACTCGAAGCCCGCGCCGGCCGGCGGCTTGGCAGTCGTCACCCGCCCGACCGAGCAGGCGCATCTCGTACTCGGACTGCGGTCGGTCCCGTCGCTCGATCCGGATCGCGACGCGCTCACGGTCATGAATCACGCGCTCGGCGGCGGGATGGCTTCCCGGCTGTTCCAGGAGATCCGCGAGGAGCGCGGGCTCGCGTATTCCGTCTATTCGTACCGAGCCGCGTTCGACGACACGGGCTACCTCGCGATCTACGCCGGGACCGCACCCGAGCGCGTGCAGGAGACGATCGATGTGATCGAGGCGCAGCTCGATCGCCTCGAGCGCGAAGGGCTGCCCGCCGCCGAGCTCGACGCGGCGAAAGGTCATCTCACCGGCTCGCTCGCGATGTCGCTCGAGACCACCGCCAGCCGCATGCGACGCCTGGGCCGGGCCGAGCTCGTCGAGGGGGAGATTCCTTCCCTCGACGAGGTGATCGCGCGCATCGAGGCGGTCAGCGCCGATGACATCGACCGCGTGGTCGAGCGCGTCGTCCGCGGCGCGTCCCGAACGCTCGCGGTTGTCGGTCCGCACGAAGAGCGCGAGTTTTCTTCCTACGCAAGCTCACAATCGCGCCGATAGTCTGTCGCCACGCCGAGAGGGGAGGCTGCCGGATGATTCGCGTCGGGGTCTTCGGAGCCGGCGGGCGGATGGGGACGACGGTCTGTCGAGCCGTGCTCGACGCGCCGGGTCTCGAGCTCGTCGCCGCCGTCGATCCGCATCATGCCGGCATCGATCTCGATCAGCTCGGCATGCACGATACGCACCTCCAGGTCGCCGCCAAGGCGAGCGCGCTGCGCGATGCCGGTGCGCAGGTCGCCATCGACTTCACCGTGATCGAAGCCGCGCGCGAGAACCTCGTGTGGTGTGCCGAGAACGGCATTCACGCAGTCGTCGGGACCTCCGGCTTCGGCGACGAGGAGCTCGCGGCTCTCGGCGATCGGTTCGCTCGTTCGACCGCCAACGCGGTGATAGCCCCCAACTTCGCTATCGGCGCGGTCCTGATGATGCGGTTTGCCGAGCTCGCAGCCCCGTACTTCGACAGCGTCGAGATCATCGAGCTCCACCACGACCAGAAGATCGACTCACCGTCGGGTACGGCCATCCAAACCGCGCAGCGGATCGCGGCGGCGTCGAAGGACTGGGGCGACGACCCGACGACCAAGGTCGTAGCCGAAGGCTCGCGGGGTGGATTGGTAGAGGGCATCCCGGTGCACGCGTTGCGGGTGCGCGGGATGGTGGCGTCGCAGGAAGTGCTGCTCGGCACGACCGGCCAGACCATCTCGATCCGTCACGACACCTACGACCGCTCCTCGTTCATGCCCGGCGTGCTCCTCGCGGTGAACAAGGTGTCCGAGATCCCGGGGCTCACCATCGGGCTCGACGCACTCCTGGGCCTCTGATAAGCCTCTGACCGCGTGGCGTTGCTCACGGTTGATCACGTGCGGGTGGAGTTCGGCGGCATCGTCGCGCTCGCAGATCTGTCGTTCACAATCGACGACGGCGAGATCTGCGCGCTCATCGGCCCGAACGGGGCGGGCAAGACGACGCTCTTCAACTGCGTGAGCCGGTTGTACGACGTCAAGGAAGGCAGTATCGAGTTCGACGGACACGATCTCCTCGCGCTCCCCGCGCATCGCATCGCACGCGTCGGGATCTCGCGTACGTTCCAGAATCTCGCGCTCTTCCCGGCGCTCACGATTGCGCAGAACGTGATGGTCGGCGCGCATTCGCGCGGCGGCACGTCGTGGGCGCGGCACACCGACGCGCTCGACCTGCTCCGCCGGCTTGACCTCGTCGACCTCGCCGATCACCCCGCCGCCGGGCTGCCGTACGGGACGCTGAAGCGCGTGGAGATCGCACGGGCGCTCGCCGCGCGCCCGAAGTTGCTCCTGCTCGACGAGCCCGCCGCCGGCCTCACGCATTCCGAGGTCGACGAGCTCGGCGATCTGATTCGTACGATCCGCGCCGACTTCGACCTCACCGTGTTGCTGGTCGAGCACCACATGGCGATGGTCATGGCCATCTCCGACAAGATCGTCGTCCTCGACTTCGGATCCCAGATCGCGGAGGGCAAGCCCGAAGAGATCCAGGACAATCCGCTCGTGATCGAGGCCTATCTGGGGACACCCCAATGACCGGAGAGCGCGTGACCGGCCCCGGTGCGCAGCTGCTCCGCGTCGAGCAGCTCACCGGTGGTTACGGCGCAGTCCGGGTGTTGCACGGGCTCGACTTCACGGTGGACGACGGCGAGGTCGTGGTGATCCTCGGCGCGAACGGCGCCGGCAAGACCACCACGTTGCGCGGCTTGTCGGGCCTGATCGACGCGCGCGGTCGGGTCGCGTTCGCCGGCCACGACATCGTGGGCTGGCGCCCGGAGCGCATCGCCGCCGCCGGGATCGCGCACGTACCCCAGGGGCGGGGAACGATCACCGAGCTCACCGTCGACGAGAACCTCCGGCTCGGCGCGTACACGCGTCGCGATCGCGACGTGACCACCGACATGGAGCGGTGGTACGAGGTGTTCCCGCGGTTGGCGCAGCGACGCCGGCAGGCGGCGGGAAGCATGAGCGGCGGGGAACAGCAGATGCTGGCGATCGCGCGGGCGCTGATGGCGCGGCCGAAGTTGGTGTTGCTCGACGAGCCGTCGCTCGGGTTGGCGCCGATCATCACCCAGGAACTGTTCCGCACGCTCGGCACGCTCAACGTCGAGCAGGGCATCTCTATGCTCATCGTCGAGCAGAACGCGGGTCTCGCGCTCGGGATCGCGCAACGGGGCTACGTGCTCGAGACGGGCTCGATCGTCGTTTCGGGATCGTCGGCCGAGCTTGCGGGAAATGACGACGTCCGCCGCGCATACCTGGGGATCTGAGAACCATGGCCTTGTTCTTCACCCAACTGCTCAACGGCATCCAGAACGGTGCCGTCTACGCGTCGCTGGCGATCGCGCTCGTGTTGATCTTCCGCACGACCGGGATCCTCAACTTCGCGCAGGGCGAGATCGCGCTGTACTCGACGTACATCGTGTGGAAGCTCACGACGACGGGCATGCCCGTGTGGCTCGCGATTCTTCTCGCAATCGCTATTTCGTTCGTCGGTGGTGCCCTGATCGAACGCGTCATCATCCGTCCGGTCGAGCGCTCGTCTCCGCTGGTGATCGTGATCGTCACCATCGGCATGTTCCTCGCGATCAATTCGCTCACCCAGCTCCAGTTCGGCAGTGGTGAGCAGGCGTTGCCGAGCTTCTATCCGCAGCACACGTGGCGGCCGGGCGGCGTGCTCATCTCGTCGAACACGCTGGCGCTCGTCGGCGTGCTCGCCGTGGAGTGCGCGTTGCTCTACCTGGTCCTCCAGCGCACGAAGCTCGGACTCGCGTTTCGCGGGGTCGCGAGCAACCCCGAGTCGAGCCAACTGCTCGGCGTTCCGGTCGGGCGCATCCTGATGGTCGGCTGGGGTCTCGCCGCCGCGGTCGGCGCGCTCGCGGGCGCACTCGTCGTGCCGACCACAACCGGGCTCGTTCCGTCGTCGATGCAGCAGATCCTGGTGTTCGCGTTCGCGGCGGCCGCGTTGGGCGGATTCGACAGCGTGTTCGGCGCGGTCGTCGGCGGGATGATCGTGGGCGTCGCCGACGCGCTCACGATCGGCTACGTCCACACGTTGCGCGGCATCGACCTGCTCGTGCCGTTCGGGTTGATCCTGCTCGTCCTGCTGTTCCGGCCCGCGGGACTCTTCGGCACCACCCGGGTGGAGCGAGTCTGATGGCGAATCAGCAACGCATCATCCGCTTGACGGTCACGGTGGTCGTGGTCGCGGTCGTGATCGAGTTCCTCGGCTGGTACTTCCCGACCCACTACGGGTCGACCGATACGAACCTGTTCGCGCAGGCCATGTTCATCGGCGTCGCGGCGATGGGCCTCAACCTCCTCACCGGCTACAACGGCCAGGTCTCCATCGGGCACGGAGCGTTCTTCGGGATCGGCGCCTACATAACGGCGTTGATGATGGACCACCACTACGACCTTCTCGGCATCAAGATCGATCACGTCTCGTTCCTTGCGACGATCCCCGCGGTAGCGGTCATCTCGTTCGTGATCGGCGCCCTCGTCGGCTTCCCGGCGTTGCGCGTGAAGGGGCTCTACCTCGCACTGGTGACGCTCGGGCTCGCGGTGATCTTTCCCGACCTCGCCAGCCGTTTCGTCAAGGGCACCGGCGGCACGAGCCTGGTGGCGTTGAACGGCCAGGAGGTCGCAGCGCCCCAGTGGTTCCAAAACTGGTTCCCGCGGCTGTCGGCGCAGGATCAATGGGCTTACACGATGGCATTCGTGTTCGCGTTGCTCGGTCTCCTTCTCCTATGGCTGTTGGTTCGGAGCCGGTTCGGCCGGTCGCTCATCGCGGTACGTGATCACGAGGCTGCGGCGGCGTCGGTCGGGATCAACCTCGCGCGCACGAAGGTCCTCGCCTTCGCGTTGAGCGCCATGTATGCCGGTATCGCCGGTTCGCTGTCGGTGCTGGTGTTCCAGAACGCGAGCGGCGACGACAAGCTCGTGACGTTCCAGCTCTCGATCGAATTCCTCGTGGCGGTGGTGATCGGCGGAACCGCGACGGTTCTGGGGCCGGTCATCGGAGGGTTCGCGGTCGTGTACATCCAGAAGTGGGCGACCGATCAGTTCCCGAGCAAGCCCGTGGTGTCGCCCGCCACGTTCGGCATCGTGCTCATCGTGCTGATGTACGTGCTGCCCGAAGGCGTTGTCGGCGGCATTCGCCGGCTCCGGACCTGGGGCAGTCGTACACTCCGTTCCCGCCGGCGCAGCACCGCCAGCCCCGCGCGGCTCTGACCAGCACCGTCAACGAAGGGGGATCCATGATCGACCGTCGTCCCAACCATCGCACTCGCTTGCGTTCCGGAGCTGCGATCGCTCTCGTCATGGTGCTCGCGTTGGTCGCCGCCGCATGCAGCGGGAACCGCTCGACCGCGAAACCGTCGACGACCTCGCCGAGCGGCTCGACGGGCCCCACGACTTCCTCGACGATCATCGACACATCTGCATGTCCGGCGGGGAGCGAGACGACCGGCGTGACCGGCAACACGATCACGATCGGCACGAGCGTGGCGCAGTCGGGTACGTACGCGCCGTTCAGCGCGATCCTTGACGGCGAGTCGGCCTACATCGACTACACGAACGCGAAGGGCGGCGTCACCATCGCCGGCAAGCAGTACCAGATCAAGCTGGTCGCCAAGGACGATGCCTACGTGGCGTCGAGAACCGTGACCAACGTCCAGTCGTTGCTGACCGACGACAAAGTGTTCGCGTTGCTGAATGTCGTCGGCACCAAGAACAACCTGGCCATCCGCGACCTCGTGAACCGGGAATGCGTGCCCGATCTCTTCGCGGCGAGCGGTGCGACCCAGTGGGGCAACCACCAGTTTCCGTGGCTGATCGGGTCGGAGCTGGTGCCGTATCCGCTCGAGGTGAAGCGGTTCGTGGACTACCTGAAGCAGACCAAGCCCAACGCGACGATTGCCCTGCTGAAGGCCGACGACGACTTCGGGCAGTCGTACGCCGACACGCTCACGCAGTTGATCAAGGGCACCCAACTCAAGATCGTGAAGACCGAGCAGTACGACAGCACGGGCTCCGAGGTCAAGACGCAGGTGAACGCCCTCGCGAACACCCATGCCGACGTCTTCTTCCTCGGCGCGACGCTGCTGGCATGCCCGGCGGCCCTCACGGCGGCGAGTGACGCCGGTTGGCATCCGATCACCTACATGTCGGGCACGTGCGTCTCGAAGGTGCTCTTCAGCATCGCCGGACCGCCGGCCAACGGCGTATTCAGTGTTACGCCGCTCCTCGATCCGGCCGATGCCAAGAACGACGCCACCCCGGCGATGAAGCTCTACAAGACGCAGGTCGCCAAGTACAAGCCGAAGGCCGACCTGCTCGACGGAATCGTCGGCTACGGCTGGACGACCGGCGCCTTGCTCGTGAAGACGCTCGAGAGCGCAAAGGCGGCCGATCGGTTCTCCGTCATGGAAGCGGCCCGCACGTTGCACGACGTGAGCGGGGTCGGGCTCCAGATCCCGGCGGCGAAGTGGAACACGTCGGCCGACGACTGGTTCGTCGGTGAGACGTTCCAGTTCATCCAGTACGACCAGGCTGCCGGCCACACCAATGCGGTTGGGGGCGGGCTCACGAACGACGACGGCAAGACCGCCAAGCTGACGCCCGGCGACCTGATCAACCGGAAGTAGCCAGCGCGGTGACCACGCGTTCGAGGGCTTCGAGGTCGGTGACGACCTCGAAGCCCTCTCGCGTCGCCAGCCAGTCGCGATTCCGCTCGTGCAGCTCGGTGTCGCGGTCGAAGCGGTTCAGGTAGACGACGACGCGATCGGATGCGAGCGCGGCGGTGCTGAGCCGCACGAGGTTGATCGTGCCCAGCTCGGCATCAGCGACGAGGATGACGAGCGCCGGGTGCAGCGCGTCCGCCAGCGTCACGGTGTCGCCGTCGGCGGCGAGAGGAGAACGAACGCCACCGGCGCTCTCGACGAGGACGACGGATCCGGGCGGCGCATCCCGCGTGATCTCGCTCGCGAGGTCGGCCACGGTGAATTCGGCGAGCCCGAGCGCTTCGGCGGCCATCGGCGGCGCCATCGCGCGCGGCAGCCACCGGTGCGCGGGACATACCGCGTACGGATCTTCGCCGGTCGCCGCCGCGAGCTCGTCGGCGTCGGTCGGCGTGTCGTCTTCAGGAGCGAAGGATTGGGCGGGCTTGCGCGCCGCCACCGCAAGGCCGGACCGGCGCAGGGCCGTGGCCAACGCGACGGTCACCCACGTCTTGCCGATTCCGGTCCCGGTCCCGGCGACGACGAAGATCGTCATCCGCGCGTCGTGGGCGCCGCCAAGGCATCACCGAACACAACCGCGAGCCCGGTGACGAGGCGGTCGATCTGCTCGTCGGTGTGCGCGGCACTCAGCGCGACCCGCAGCCGTGACGTACCGGGCGCGACCGTGGGCGGCCGGATTGCCGGCACGACGATGCCGTGCGAGAGCAATGTCGCCGCGGCCTCGACCGCGCGCCGCTCTTCCCCGCACAGGTACGGCAGGATCGGCGACGGGTGGCCGGCCCGCAACCGGTCGACGTTCGCGCGCAGCCGGGCAATGAGGGCTTCGCCTTCCGGCGACCGGACGACTCGGAGCGCGGTGAGTGCGGCCGCGGTATCGGCGGGGGTGGGCGCGGTGGTGAAGATGTAGGGGCGGGCGCTGTTCTCCACGAGCTCGACGTAACGCGCGGGCCCGGCGACGAAACCGCCCAGCGACGCGAGGGTCTTCGAGCAGGTTCCTACGTGCAGCACGTCGGCATCGGGCTCGGTTTCGACGGTCGGGCCGAGCACGGCATGGGCCTCGTCGAGCACCAGGAGCGCGTGCTCGTGCGCGCAAAGCTCGACCAGCGATGGGACGTCGGCGATGTCGCCGTCCATGGAGAACACGGAGTCGCTCACCACGAGCGCGCGCCGCGCACCGCGGTCGCGCAGCAGTGTCCGGAGGTGGTCGATGTCGCCGTGGCGATACACCGCGACGTCGGCGGCCGCGAGCCGGCACCCGTCGATGATGGAAGCGTGGTTGAGCTCGTCGGAGCAGACCAGGACGCCCGCCGTCCCGAACGTCGTCAGTACGCCGAGGTTCGCCGCGAACCCGGTGGGGAACAGCGCCGCCCGCGCCGCTTGCTTCCACGCCGCGAGCTCGCGCTCGAGCTCGGAATGAACCGGACGGGAACCGACGATCAAGCGCGCCGATCCCGCGCCGCTTCCCCAGCGGTCGAGCGCGTCGTGGGCCGCGGCGATGACCGCGGGATGTGCGGTCAGCCCGAGGTAGTCGTTCGACGCGAACGACACCACCGAACGACCGTCGGCCGCGATCACGGTCTCCGGACCCCGCCCGTCGAGGTCCCGGGGCGCGCGCCATCGCCCGGACTCCCGGATCGCACGAGCCTCACCCGCGGCCCACGCATCCCAGGTCATGAGGCGCCACTCGGATCGCACACCTCGTCGATCGCGTCGGAGAGCGCGGTGACGATCCGACGGATCTCGGGCGACGTGACCGTGAGGGGCGGCATGAGCACGACCGTGTCGCCGATCGGCCGGAGCAGCACCCCGCGCTTCACCGCCGCGGCCGAGACCTCGCGGCCCCATCGCAGGCCATCGGTGGGGGGTGCCAGCTCGACGCCGCCCATCAGCCCCTCGAGCCGCACTTCGCGCACTGCCGGCTTCGACGCGACGCGATCGTGCAGGAGGTCGCGCAGCTCATCGGATCGCTCCCGCACGTTCGCGAGAACGCTCCACGCTTCGATCAGCTCGAGGTGCCGGAGCGCGACCGCGGCCGCCAGCGCGTTCCCGCCGTATGAGTGGCCGTGGTACAGCGTCCGCTCGCCGAGGTCGTCGCCGAAAAACGAACGGAACACGCGATCGCTCGCGACGGTCGCCGACATCGGGAGATAGCCAGCGGTCATCGCCTTGCCCAGGCACAGGAGATCGGGTCGCAGTCCCGCCTGTTCCGATGCGAACAGTGTGCCGGTGCGACCGAAGCCGGTCGCGACCTCGTCGCAGATCAGCAACACATGGTGTTCGGTGCACGCGGCACCGAGGCGAGCGAGCCCGGCGCGATCGGCGAGCTGCATGCCCGCCGCGCCCTGTACGAGCGGCTCGACGATCACCGCTGCGAGCTCGGCCGCGTGCCGTGCGACGAGCTCGACCGCGGTATCGAAACAGTTGGGATCGTCGAACGCGGGCGCGCGCAGCACCGGGAAGCGCAGAGGGTCGAAGATGTCGGCACCGAACCCGTCGTCGCCGACCGAGAGCGCGCCCATCGTGTCGCCGTGGTACGCGCCGCCGAACGCGAGAAAGGTGCGCCGCGGCGCGCCGAGGTTGGTCCAGTGCTGAAAGGCGATCTTCAACGCCTGCTCGACCGCCGACGCGCCGTCGGATGCGTAGAGAAAGTGCGGATCGTCGACAGGCACGACGCGGGCGAGCGCTTCGGACAGCTCGATCACCGCGCGATTCCCGTTGCCCAGCATCGTCGAGTGCGCCCCGAGCGCGAGCTGTTGGTGGATCGCGTCGTCGAGCTCGGGGATGCAATGGCCCAAGGTGTTCACCCAGAGCGACGAGATGGCGTCGAGGTAGCGATTGCCGTCGACGTCGATGAGGTCGTGGCCCTCGGCGCGCTCGACGATGATCGGTGCGTTGTCGCCGAAGGTCGACATCTGCGTGAACCCATGCCACACGACGGCCGCGTCCCGGTCCACCCAGTCCTTTGCGCTCACGGGCCGGTCTTTTGCGCTCACGGGTTTGTCAGCCACTGGGCGCGATTCTGACCCACAATGGTGGGCGTGACCCAAGCGCAGGCACCCGACCCGCTCACGTTGCGGGATCGGCTGCTGGCGGCGACGTACCAATGTGTCTCGCGTTTCGGGCTCGGGAAGACGACCATCGAAGATGTCGCGAAGGAGTCGGGTCTCTCGCGGGCCACGATCTATCGCCAGTTCCCCGGTGGCCGCGACGAGCTCCTGCTCGAGACCGTGGGGTGGGAGCTCGCCAACTACTTCAACGACCTGGGCGATCACGTGCGCGACGCGCCCGACCTCGCCGAGCTGCTCGAGCAAGGCTTGGCGTACGCGCACCGATCGGTGGCGGAGCACGTGGTGCTGCGCAAGATCCTCGCGACCGAGCCCGAGCGCCTGTTGCCGTTGCTGACCGTGGAGTCGGCCAAGACGATGCCGTTCATCGCCGACTTCCTGCACCCGTATCTCGTGCGGGAAGCCGACGCCGGCCGCCTGCGCTCCGGGGTCGACATCGACGGCGCGTCCGAGTATCTGGCGCGATGCATCCTCATGCTGATCAACGCGCCCGGCCGCTGGGACCTCGACGACCCGGCGCAGGTGCGCGATCTCGTCGCCTCGGAGCTACTCGGCGGGATCGTCTCGTAGGATTTCGGCCCATGGACATCGCTTCGTTGCTCGGCGACGACGCCGACTCACTCCTCAACCACGTCTCCAAGGGCATCCCCAAGGAAGACCTGCACCTCAACGCCGAGTTCAAGCAGGCCGACATCGACTACCACGTCGCCGCCGATCTCACCGGGCAGGCCAACCACATCGGCGTGACGATCGAGGCCGACATCATCAAGCAGAAGCTTCCGGAGAACAACGGCGGCTACAACGCGTTCAAGGGGTACGGCAAGTCGTCGAAGCTCGTCTACGCATCGCTCACGACCGAGCACCCCATCGACCTCACCCGCTGGCAGGTCGTGAACTGCTACATGGGCCGCGCCGGCCTGATCAACAGCGGTGGTGCGTCGTCGGGGGAGTCGGATCTGGCGGAGGCAGTACGCACCGCCGTGATCAACAAGCGGGCCGGCGGCACCGGACTGATCTCGGGCCGCAAGGCGTTCCAGCGCCCGATGGCCGAGGGCGTCGCGCTCCTCAACGCGATCCCGGACGTCTACCTCGACACCTCGGTCACCGTTGCGTGACCCCGAGTCCGGCGGCGACCCGTCCCCGGACCGTCCCGAAGGCCTCGTTCACCGGGTGGTGCGATCGGTGATCGCGCCCGACGTGCTCGAAGACGGCGGCCGGGATGCGCCGATGTCCCTGCGGGGACGGATCCTCTTCTACGCGGCGGTGGCGCTCCTCGTGATCGGCATCGTCGTATTGCTCCTGGTCACAGCGTCCTCCCGGTAGGCGCGCTAACTGTCGCGAGCAACTATGTGACGCCTGACACAATGTGTGACTTGACAAACCATGCTGACCTCCGTACGATGGAGACATGACAAACCCTCGCCCTCGGATCAGCCTCCCGGCGCTCAACAAGCGGCTCCGTACCGAGGCCGACGCCTATCTCATGCTGGAAGAGTTGGTCTGGGGCGACACGCCCGTCTGCCCGCATTGCGGGTCCGTCGTCAGGCACTACTTCCTCAACCCCGCCAACGGGTCGAGCCGTGCCACCCGTACCGGATCGGTCAGCCAGCGCCGAGTCTGGAAGTGCGCCGAGAAGGAATGCCGCCGCCAGTTCTCCGTCCTCACCGGGACCGTCATGCACGGCTCCAAGGTCGAGATCAAGACGTGGCTGTGCGTCATCTACGAAATCTGCGCATCGAAGAACGGCGTCAGCGCCCGCGAGATTCAGCGCAAGTACGAACTCACTCCCAAGACCGCGTGGTTCCTTCTCCACAGACTTCGTGAGGCAATGACCACCGATCGCGTGCTCGCCAAGTTCTCGGGCACCGTCATTGCTGACGAGTCGTGGGTCGGCGGCGAGTCGCGGCGGGTGTACGGGACGCTCCAAGGTGAGCGGAAGCCGCCGCGACGCACTCCCGAGAAGTCCATCGTGTTCACCCTCATTGACCAGGCAAGCGGCGAAGCTCGCTCCAAGGTCATCCCGAACGTCACCGCCGCGACGCTCGCCGATGCCGTCTTGGAGCACGTCGACCCGAGCCAGTCGCGGCTGATGACCGACGACTACGGCGGGTACGTCCAGGTCGGCCGCAAGTTCCGCAAGGGGCACGCCACCGTCACGCACGGTCTCGGTGAGTACGTCCGTGGCGACGTGACGACTAATGCGGTCGAGAACTACTTCGGGCAGTTGAAGCGGTCGATCGACGGGACGTTCCATCACGTTTCGCACGAACACTTGCACCGTTACCTGGCCGAGTTTGACTTCCGTTTCTCGACTCGCAAGATGAGCGACACCGACCGCGTGCACCGCCTGATGGGCCAGGCACGCGGTCGTCGCCTCGCCTACCGGCCGCTGACGGGCTCCTAAGAACCCTCTGCTATGGCCCGGGTGCTAGACTTCAGGCCCAGAGGACTCGGGCCTGAAAACCTCATCTGACTTGCCTTCGGCCCTTTTCGTGCCGATAATGAAGCCCAATGCTCCCCGCCTTTCGTGTGGCCTCGGCCGCTCGGAATGGCGGGGATTTATCATTCCGGGGCTATGACCCGCGTCGCCGTCTACATCGACTACCAGAACGTCTATAAGTCGACGCGCGAAGTTTTCGGACTCATCGGATCGGGCTTCACCGCGGGCCAGGTCTACCCTCGCCGTCTTGGCGTTCTTCTGACCGACCGCGGGCGTCCAGTTGACCCTGCTCGGACGCTTGAGTCGGTGTGGGTCTACCGGGGCGAGCCCTCGGCGAAACACTCTCCCAAGGGCATGGCTGCCTGTCAGCGCCAGGTCCGATATTGGGACTCTCAGGGAAGTGTCACTGCCTGGACAAGACCGCTGCACTACTACCACCGCGGCGTTGACGGCGCGGGTCAAGAAATCTGGGAGGCGCGCGAGAAGGGCGTCGATGTCAAGCTCGCGATCGATGCAGTGACGGGCGCGGTGAACAACGACTACGACGTTTGCGTTCTGTGTTCCGGCGACACCGACATGATCCCGGCCATCGAGGCGATCCGCGCTCTTGGTAAGAGATGCGAAGTAATGGCATGGCGATCACGCCAGGCTCGCTCATCACGTATCACCATCGACGGGGTGAACCTCTGGTGCCACTGGCTGAATGAGTTGGACTATCAGCGCGTCCACGATCCGGCCGACTACACGAAGGCGCTTCCGACACCGCCGTCAGCCAATCCTTGAGTCGTTCTGGCATACCCTGACCACATGCCGGAACGCGACATGGACGAACGCCTCAACATCGACGGCGACCCCGAGGACGTGATCAAGGCGCTCATGGGCGTCGGCGACGACACGGCCGATGAAGACGACGCTGAGGATGACGAGTAGCGAAGAGGACTACTCCTCGCTATCCGCGTCCTCGATATCTGAATCCTTGATCGTGACGCGCGTACGCACGTTTTTAACGCTCGGGCCGCCGAGGTTCGACGTTCGCAGCCTCGCAATGTCGACATCGCCGGCGTCGACAAACCGCGTGGCCCCGCCCTCCATGTCGGACACCTCAAGGTCATTGACGATCATGCCGGGGCCTCCGGCGACGTGGACTCCGAGGCCAGAGAATCCTGACATCTTCAGCCCCGAGATCACTGACCGCTGATCGGCGGCAGGAGCGCTGGCGGCCTGCGGGGCCGTCTCGACCGGTGCTACCGTCGCAGGTCGGACCTTCACGCGCTTCGCTCGTGAGCCGCAGTACTGACAGATACACGCGGCATCGCGTTCAGATCTCAGCCGCATCAATGCCATTTCGCGATTGCAACGCTTGCAGCGATAAACGAACTGCGGCACAGCCTCAAACGCTAATCGTGAAGCGTGTTGCCGTCGGCCTCGGTACGACCCCCTTCCTTCGTTCTGAAGGCAGGGCCTTTCCCCCTCTTGATTCGATTGTTCGTGGCGACTGTGACCGCTCCCTCGCCTTCGGTCTCGAAGTCGGCATACGGCTCGCCCCTGGAGGGCTTCACGGGACGCGGGCGTGATGTGAACGCCAGAAACCCCGCAGCGATCAGCATCGCCGATCCGACCGCGAATACGACGATCCACGCGGTAGGGAGGTCCGTAAGGGCACGGAGCACCGCGCCAATCACGCTGGCCCCGCCCAGACTGGCGAGCCACGCCACGACGCTGAGGTTGTTGATGATTGTCCAGACGCGCCGGAACTGATCCACGCTGCCTCCCTCAGTGATGCTGACTTCTCGTCAACACCACTGAGACCAAAGGCTACCCGGCCGTGGTTTGTCAAGTCACACATTGTGACGCCTGACACGTTGACACGATGAGACATTCAGCGCAGTACTGTCTCATAGACATGAACGCTTCACTCGCGCAGCAGGACCGGGTCCTGAACGGGGCGCTCGCGTGCGTCGCCCGGGTCGGCCTCGGCAAGACCACCCTCGACGACGTCGCCCGCGAGGCCGGCTGTGCCCGGGCGACCGTCTACCGCTGCTTCCCCGGCAAGCAGGCGCTCTTCACGGCGGTGCTCCGCCGTGAGCTCGACGTGCTGGGTGCCCGTGCGATCGACGCGGCGTCGGCAACCGATTCGCTGGCCGAAGCGATCGTCGCCGTGATGCTCGCCGGCGCCGACACCTTCCACTCCCACGCCGCGCTCGGCTTCGTCGTCGAGCACGAGCAGGAGATCCTGGCCCCGCAGTTGTCCTTCGAGCGCGGGAGCGCGGTGCTCCGAGGAGCCGCCGCGTTGATCGCACCTGCGTTCACGCGCTTCGTCGAGCCCGCGCGCGCCGAGCGCCTCGGCGAGTGGGTAGCGCGTCTCACCTTGTCGTACCTCCTGAACCCGTCGGAGCACGTGCGGCTCGACGACGCCGAGCGCGTGCGAGCGCTGGTCGTCGACTACGTGCTGCCCGGAGTGACCCAATCCGTTCGATCATTCGAGTCCGTGACTGCAGTTGCCGCCACCGCATTTGAGGGAGATTCCGCATGACCACCAACATGGAATTGATCGGGCGCGACGAGATCAACGATCTCGAAGCGATCCTCTCGGTTTGCAACACCGACGCCAACGCGATCGTGCACGCGGTGAAGGCGAATGCCGACGCGGTCTTCACATGGG
>JBBQER010000006.1:0-59605 GCA_038320885.1 Acidimicrobiia bacterium | reverse complement strand
GCTCCGCATCGGCGCGCCCGGGCCGGGCGCGCTCGACCGCGGCGCGCGCCGCCGCGATGAGACCCTTGACGCGGTCGACCTCTGCGGCGGTGATTCCTCTCGTGATGCCGCGCCCGACCCTGATCTGCGGGAAGTAGAGGTGCATCACGAGTATCGAGTGGTTCGGTATCTGCGGGGTGACCGCGCGGTGCGCGTCGCCGAGGATGAGCAGCGCCGCCGCGAGCTCACCCGTGGGGTCGTCGAACGCGTGCGTGCTGAGCGCGGCGGCGAGATCGATCTCGGCGTTCGTCTCGAGGCACCAGGAAACGGCGGCGCCGTACGCGAAGCCCGGTTCGCTGATCGGCTGTTGCTGCAGATGGCCGCGGTCGCCCCAGTCGGTATTGAGGTATCCGGTGCCGCCGTGCGCGAGCGCAGCTTCGGCCGCGTGGCGGCAACTCGCCACCGCGTTCGTGATGCGACCCGCGATGCTGAGCCAGCTCGACGTACCCGGCGCCACCCAGAACGGGATGCCCGCGTCGGCCAGCAGCGCGGTGCGGTCATCGAACGGATACTCGGCGTCGTAGCCCCACTCGCACACCGTGACGCCGTCGGGAACCTGCGCGACGAGCTCGGCGGCACCCGAGAACATGTCACCCCAGATGATGACCTCACGACCCGCGAGCTCCGGGAGCGCGCGTAGCTTCGCGACCCACTCGAAATACTCACCGAGCCGTTCACGCGGCAGTTCCCACGTCTCGTCGAGACCGATGTTCACCCGCCGGCTCGTGAAGAGCGGCAAGAGCTCGGCGAGCAGCTCGCGCACGAGCGCCAGCGACCCGGGATTGGCCGGATCGATCGTCATCGCGGTGTGCCAGAGGCCCCACGGATCGACGAAGCCGTCGGGGGCGATCGCGAGCGACCGGTAGCGATCGTGCTGGAGCCACCGATTCATGTGCCCGAGACAGTTCTGATTGGGAACGAGCTCGACGTGGCGGTCGCGGCAGAACGCGTCGAGCTCGCGAATCTCGGCGGCGGTGAACGGGCTCGCGTCGGCGTGGACCTCGGGGTGACCGTGGTAGGCGAAGGTGTGCTCGCTGTAGAGCTGCACCTGATTGACCTTCCACTGCGCCAAGCGGTCGATGAGATCGCGCAGCGTCTCCATGCTCGGGACCTTGTCGCGCGAGACGTCGATCATCACGCCGCGCACCGCAAGGTCGGGGTGGTCCCGAATGGTTCCGATCGGCAGCGAGCCATCCGAGAGACGCGCGAGCTGGGCGAGCGTCGCGTGGGCGTAGAACCGACCCGCTTCGTCGCCGGCGACGAGATGCGCCCCATCGGGGTCGATGCGGAGCTCGTACCCCTCCGCGGGCAGGGCGGCGTCGATGCGCTCGGAGGCAACACGGTTCGCGGTGAGCCCCTCGCCGATCTCGACGAAGCGAGGCTGCGGCAACAGGTTCATGACAGAGCCCGGCGATACACGAAGTAGACCGTGCTGACCCGGCCGCCGAGCGCGGCGTACGGGACGACCGGGCCCACCCAGTTGACCTCGATGCGATCACGACCGCGCCGCCGAAGCTCGTGGAGCGCGCCGACGAGCACGCCCCGGCCGGCGCCGCGGCTGATCAGATCGGGGCGCACCGCGACCGGTCCGAGGAATCCGGCGCGGTTGACCTCGAAACCGCAGAAGGCGCTGATACCGCTCTCGTCGCGCGCGATCACGAGGTTGCCCTTGTCGAGCGCTCGCAATACTTCCGCGCGCCAGTTCGACCAGTGCTTGGCCATCCACGGGTCGACCTCGTCACGATCAGCCGGGCCGGCCATCACATGTCCACCGGGGTCGTCGGGGATCGTCGCCAGGTCGATGGTCATGTCGAAATGCGCTTCGATGCGCTCGTAGTGCCGGCGTTCGAGCAGATACATCAACCTCGTGCTCGAGCTCGGGACTCCTGCCCACAGGAAGAAGGGCGAGTCGGCGCCGACGGTCAGTGTCGTGCTGCCCGCGGCTCGCGCGTCGAATTCGGCGGCGTGCAGCAGCGCCCGACCGTGTCCGCGACCTCGCATCTCGGGATCGACGACGATGAGCCGGACGTGGGTGCCGTCGTCACAATCGGCGGTGGCGACCACACCGACGCTCGGATCGCCGCGCACGATCGCGGGCTGCTCCGCCGCGAACAGGGCCCCGTCGAGCTCGTCGACATTCGGCGAATCCGGGATCCCGCGCCGGCACAGATCGGCGATTGCCGCGAGTGAACTCCGATCGAGCACCGGAAGCGTGGTCACTACGCCGAGACGGTACCCGGCATCGACGCGAGCAGGTGGAGCTGCGCGCGCGCCCGATCAAGGTTGTGGCCCGGACGCGACGTGCGGAAGTACACGTCGCCCTCGATCCAGTCGGTCAGGAAGCGCACCGCCTGTTCGAAGGTGACGATCGCGCCCGCCGACTCGAGCGCTTCGCCAACGGCTCCCAGAACCGGCATCGATGGCGCGAGCCCGGAGCGGTACCCGTCGAGAACGGCTTGGTACAGCTCCGGATCCACGACCGCGCGCTCCGTACGCGGGTCGTCTTCGGCGGCGCGTGTCGACGCGGTGCGCAGCAGGTCGCCGACGTCCCAGAACCACGCGCTCGGCATGACCGTGTCAAGGTCGACGAGGCAGACCGCCTCGGCGCCTCGAAACAAGAAGTTGTCGAGCTTCGCGTCATTGTGGGCGACTCGACGCGGAACGCTCGCGACGAGCTCCTCGGCCCGGCCCGCGAGCGGCGCCGCCGCGAGCGCGGCCGCGATCTCGGGCTCCACCCCCGCGACACGACCACGCGGATCAGCCGCGACGACATCGCGCAGGCGCGCCAGCCGCCGCATCGGATCGTGGAAGTCGGGCAGCGTCTCGTGCAGCTCGTCGGGCGCGAGATCTGCAAGCCCCGAGTGGAAGCGGGCCAGCAGATTCGCGGCCGACCGTGCGCTCGACGGGTCCGGGATGTCTCGCGACTCGGTGCGCGGCACCCGCACCCACGCCCGCCACACGTCGTCGCCGTCGTGCACGAGCCAGCCGCCCGCGCGCGCCGGGACGAGCTCGGGAAGAAGTCGGCTACCGAGGTGCGCGGTCACGGTGACGACGTTCTCGACCAGCTCGTCGGGCTCGGCGAACACCGCGGTGTTGATGCGTTGCACGACGTAGCCACCGGCGGCGGTCTGGGCGAGGAAGGTCTCGTTGATGTGGCCGCCGCCGAACGAGCGGATCGCGACGACCGACTCGCGCAGCGCGAACCGCTCCGCGATGCGCGAGACCGCTGCGGTCTCGGTCATCCCAACGCGGCCCGGACCGCCACGATGTCTTCGTCGTGGGTCACACCGATGCACGTGCTCTCCGAGATCACGACTCGTACGACCTCGCCGGACTGCACGATCGAGGCGACGACGTCGGGAAGGAACACCTCGCCGACGCAGCCTCCGGCGACGAACGCCGCGACGCCGCCGGCCAGCGCCGCGAACACCGAATCGCGGAAGACCCACATGTTCATCGAGACGCACTCGTCGCCGCGCAATGGCAACACCGACGCATCGGTCTCGAACCACAGCCCGTCCACATCCTTGACAACCGTTCCCTCTCGAGCCGTGACCAACCGCGCGTTGTCGACGTGGACCAACGCTCGAGACACCGGCCGGTTTCCCGTGAGGGTGCGCGCCACCCGGAACCCGACCATTGCGTGCTCGTCGACCGCCGCGGTGCGCAGATGGTCGGCCGCGAGAACGAACGCGTCGGCCGGATACAAGTCGTCGGCGTTCACCACCACGAACGGACCGTGCACCTTTTCGCGAGCGGCCAGTACGGCATCGGCGGTCCCCAACGGACGTGAGCGCCCGGCCGGCAATCGCTGCACAGCCAGCTCGGTCGACAGCGCGTGGCTCCCGGGCGCACCGCGCATCAGCTCGAGATGCGCGCGAACCGCGCCCTCCATGGCGGGCGCGACGACAACCACCGCGTAGGAGAAGCCCGCGGCCGCCGCCCGCCGCAGCAGGATGTCCATGATCGCGGCGCCGTCGGAGTCGACCTCCACCAGCTGCTTCCGGCCACCGAACCGGGAGCCCAACCCGGCGGCAAGGATCACCACGCCCGCCTGCACGCCGAGATCGTACGTGCCGTTACCTATCGGGCGAATTGCCCGAAGTGAGCGCGTCGAGGGCGCGAATCCGCCGTTCAGGGTCGGCGCCGGCGGCCCGATATCGACGAATGCGCAAATGCCAGATGTGCGGGTACCTGGTGCTCGGCGACGGCGAGATCTGCAAGAACTGCGGCTGTTTGCTGTCCCGCATGTCGGCGCTCGTCACGAGCGGAGCGCCGCCGCCCGCGCCGCGCGCACCGGCTCTGTCATCGGCCCCGCCCTTGGGATTTTCTCCGGTCGAGCGCGCCCCCTGGGACGCGCCGAGCCCGGTCTCGGCGAAGGCCGCGCGCCATAACACGCCCCGAGCGGTGCTGGCCTTCATCGCGATCGCGTCGATGGTCCTGGGGTGGGTCGCCGTCGATCGGGTCTTCCAACACGGCCAGCTTCCGGCCGGCACCAAGGCGTTCGTCGCGGGTCACGGCATCCCGTTCTCGTCACCGGACCACACCTTCGACGCGGAGTTCCCGACCCAGCCGAGGCTCATACGGAAACACTTCTCGGTCGCGTCGGTGGCGGCCACCCTGAACCTCGCGCAGGCGCAGACCGACGACTACGAAGTCGTCGCCGCGAGCATGGTGATGCCGACTCGCGTGCCGGACTCCGACGTGGACGCGGCGATCCACCAGATCCTTGACGCGGGCGCGGCTTCGCAGAACGCCGAGATCCTCGCCGAGAAGAAGGTCAGCATCGAAGGCGCCTCGGGCATCGAGGTCCGCGCCAAGGTCAAGGACGGCTACGACGCCCGCCTGCTCGTCGTGGTGTCGGGTTCACGCTTCTACCTGCTCGGCGTGCACTCCCGGTCCGCGACCAAGCAGATGTATGACGCACTGGTCTCGTCGCTGATCATCTACTGACGCCGTGCTCACTCCGCACCGTTCGTGCAAGGGTGGTGCATGGCTGAGCTCCGCGCGGGTCCGCCCCTCGAGCCGATGTCGAGCGCGGTGGGCCGTAGCACGACCCTGATCGCCGACGAGAGCCGCGAGGATCGTCTGCTCGGGATCGACTGCTGGTATCCCGCCGTCGCCGGCGACTCGCCCGAATCGACGTACGAGCTGCTCCCGGGCATCGGCTTCACTTCGTCGGCGCTTGCCGATGCCCCGGCGACAACGGGACCGCATCCGCTCGTCGTGTGGTCGCACGGGCGATCCGGCACCCGCTCCTCGTATTCGATGCTCTGCGAAGGGCTGGCGGCGAGGGGCTACGTGGTGATCGCGCCCGACCACCCCGGCGACACCCTCGGAGACTGGCTCCTCGGCGCGGCCGTCGACGACGCGACCAACGAGACCCAACGCGTTGCCGACGTGCGGTTCGTGATCGACGCCGCGCTCGGTGATCGCCCCGGGCTCGCGCTCATCCCGACCGTCGACGCGACCCGCGTCGCCGTTGCCGGTCATTCCTACGGCGCGTTCACCGCGTTCGCGCTCGCCGGCGCCGATCCCACCGACCCGCGCGTTCGCGGCGTCGCCGGATTGGAGTCGCTCACGCGCACGCTCTCGCGCCGCGTGCTCGGCCGCATCGACATTCCGGCGCTGATGGTTGTGGGCGCGCGTGATTTGACCACTCCGCCCGGCACCGACGCCGACCGCGCCTCCTCGGTGCTCACCGCCAAGCGCGGCCGCCGGATCGACATCGAGAACGCGGGTCATCAGGCGTGCAGCGACGTCGGTCTCTACCTCGAGCTCGCACCGCAAGTGGAAGGGTTACCGGACCTCGTCACCGAGTTCCTCGAGAGCCTCGCCGACCAGGTGACGGGACGCGCCAGTGATCCGTGGCGGCCTACCGTCGGGCTACACCTCCGCATCCTCGGCGCGTGGCTCGACGAGCTCTTCGATCGCGCGCCACGCGACCTCGACGACGTCAACGCAACGTGAGATCGAGCGCGACGCCCTGGACGCTCGGGTCGTTCCTGCTGGTCTCCACCGCGGGGCGGCCCTCGATGCGGAACGTGATAATCGCGCCGCGCAGGCAGCCGGAAATCGACTCCGGGCCCACGACCGCGAGCACGTAGCCGGCAAAGCTCCCCGACCGTCGGGTCGACGCGATCCCGCACCGCGTAGTGCCGACGTAGGCCTCGACGCGCGTGCCCTGCGGGAGCGTCGTGCCGTCCCGCCCGAAGAGCTCGCCGTTGAACTGCACGGTCGGTGGCACGTCTCCGTTCGGCGTCGCCGTCGAGAAGCTCGCGTCGAAGGTCGCGGTTCGTCCGTTCCCGGGCCATGGGACCGCACCAGTGCTGTAGTGAATCTTGTCGTCCACGAACGCCCACAGCAGGATCTCCGCGTCACGGGCTCCGCAACCGCGCGACTCGGCGTCGGCCAGCACGGTGATCGTGTAACGCCCTCCTGTGACGGGCGGGAGCGTGAGCTGACAGGGCGTGACCAGACCGGCTCGACGCACGACTGCTCCGAGGAACCGCGCGTCGAACGGCTGTCCGTCGAGCGTGAGATTCCCCCGGAGGACCACGCGAGCGCCTCGGAGTGCCTCGAACGCGGGATCGCCGAGCGTGACGCCGTCAGGGCGCTTCCGCACGTGCACCCTCGGCGGCAGCGGGCGCGTGTCGGCGGTGGTCGGCGACGCGCCCGGCGGGCGGTGGTTGTCGTCACCCGAGCACGCAGTCACCGCGAGCAATGGGAGCACGAGGAGCGCGAGGAGCGCGGCCCGGGAACTCATGCCGCGAGTACACCGATCGAGCGGGCCGGGTTCCCTCGGCCGCGAATCAGCCCCGCGCTCGGAGGGCGGGCAACGCGAGGGATCGGCCGACGCCGAGGAGGAGCCCGATCGACCGCTCGAGCTTGTCGAGGACGTCGTCGAACGCAGTGACGAACTCCTTGGCCTGGGTCTCCGAAATGATCAACGGCGGCAGGATCTTCAGAACGTTCTGGTGATCACCGGCAACCTGGGTGAGGATGCCGTGGTCACGGAACAGCGGCACCACGACGAGCTGCGTGAACAGACCGGTTCGCATCGTCTCCAGCAGGGTCCACTGCGCGCGCAGCCGCATCGAGTGGGGCCGGCTGAACTCGATACCGATCATGAGCCCTCGGCCCCGAACCTCGTGCACCACTTCGTGGCGCTCGGCCACACCGTGCAGCCCGGCGAGCAGCACGTCGCCGGTTGCGGCCGCGCGCTCGACGATCGACTCCGACTCGATCGTTTGCACCGTTGCGAGCCCGGCCGTCATCGCCAGCACGTTCTGACCGAACGTCGAGCTGTGCACGACCGCGCGGTCCATCTTGTCGAACACCGCTTCGATCACCTTGCTCTTCGCGATGACCGCGCCCACGGGCACGTATCCGCCGGACAGCGCCTTGGCGACGGTCACGAGATCGGGCTCGACGTCCCACTGCTCGAACGCGAAGAACGTCCCGGTGCGGCCGAGACCGGTCTGCACCTCGTCGATCGCGAGGAGCGCGCCGTACCGGTGGCACAGCGCGGCCGCGTCCGCGAGGTACCCGTCGGGTGCGACGAACACGCCCTTACCCTGGATCGGCTCCACCACGAACGCGGCCACGTCACCCGATCGGAGCTCGCGCTGCAGTGCATCGAGGTCGCCGAACGGCACACTCGTACACCCGGGAAGGAGGTCGCCGAAGCGGTCGCGAAACTCGCGGGCGCCGTTGAGCGACAACGCGCCGGTCGTGAGCCCGTGAAATGCGTGATCGGCGAACACGACACGCCCGCGACCCGTCGCGCAGCGCACGAATTTGATCGCGGTCTCGACCGATTCGGCACCGCTGTTGGTGAAGAGGCACCGGTACGAGTCATGCGGCATGCGGGCGACGAGCGCTTCGGCGAGCAGCCCGGAGAGGGGCTGACACTCCATCTGCACGAGGTTCGGAAGCTCCAGGCCGATCGCATCGTTGAGCGCTTGTTCGATCACGGGATGGCATCGTCCGAGCGCGAACACCCCGAACCCGGCGAGAAAGTCGAGGTACCTCGCACCGTCTCGATCGAAGAGGTATGCACCCTCCGCCCGCACGTAGTCACGGTCGAATCCGATCGTGCGCAGGATCCGCGGCATCTGCGGGTTCATGTAGCGCTCGTGCAACGCGAACGCCTCGCTCCCGCGTGCCTCGAGCAGCGCCCGGACGTCGAACGTGCTCATGGCTTGCGAACGCTCTCGTGCGTCGGCACCACGTCGTCGCGCAGGTCGATCTCGGGGCCGAGCTTGCCCGCGTCGTGAATGCGCCGCACCTGCGACTCCTTGACGAAACCGTTGTCGACATACCACCGGGCGGCACGCGCCAGCGCGTCGCGAGCCGGTGTGCTCGAGTAGCCGAGCTCCTCGTGGGCGCGACTGTCGTCGTACTCCATGCGCGTGGTGGCCATGCGGACCGGTTCCGACGGCAGCGTCGGCTCGCGACGCAACACCCGGCCTTGGAACCATTCGGTCGTGCGAACGATCGGCAGCACCATCTCGGGGGTCAACCGGACGCGGGGCGCCGGCAATCCCGAGATCTCGGCCAACGTCGAGAGCATCTGCTGCAACGACATGTTCTCGCCGCCGAGGATGTAGCTCCGGCCGGGAACGCCACGTTCCGCAGCCAACACGTGACCGCGCGCAACATCGTCGACGTGGGCCACGTTGAGCGCGGTGTCGACGTACGCGGGGATCCGGCCGTTCAGGAACTCGACGATCGTGCGGCCGGTGGGGGTCGGCGCGGAGTCGCCTTCACCCACGGGAAACGTCGGATGCACCAACACCACCGGCAGCCCACCCGCGCCCGCCCGCAGGACCTCGTGCTCGGCGAGATACTTCGAGCGCTTGTAGTGCCCGAACAGATGCTCGAAGTGCACGACCGAGCGCTCCGACGCGAGCCGGCCGTCGTGGGCGACTCCGATCGTCCCGACCGTGCTCGTATAGACGACTCGCCGGCAGTTCGCCTCCTGGGCGGCGCGAAGCATGTTCATGGTTCCGCCGACATTCACGTCGTAGAAGAGGTTGGGATCGGCCGCCCAGAACCGGTAGACGGCGGCGAGGTGGAAGACGATCGAGATCCCGTGCACCGCGGCGTCGACGACGGCCGGGTCGCGAATGTCGCCGGCGATCCGCTCCACATCGAGGCCCGCGAGGTTCTCGTCACTCCGGCCCGGCTCGATGAGCACCCGGACGGGATATCCGGCACGAACCAGGGCGCGGGCGGTCGCGGACCCGATGAACCCCGAGGCGCCGGTCACGAGAACCGGATCCGAACCGCCCCGATCACCCGCCATGATCACCTTTCTCGGCCGCAACCTTCGGCTGCCAGCCTCGCGCGTTCACCACGAGTTCCACCAGGCGAAACGTCGGTAATGTCCCGAGACGTGGCGGATCCCGAAACGGAAGTCTCGGCCGTGCGATCGGCCTTGTACCGCGGCGATCGCCTCGAGGCGCTCGTGCTCGTCGATGCGGGTGCCGAGCTCAACGTGTTCGACGTCGCCGCGCTCGGCGACACCGCCGGGTTGCGCCGCGTGCTCACCGGCGACGCCACCGCGACGCATGCGCGTTCGGCCGACGGCTTCACGGCGTTGCACTTCGCCGCGTTCCTGGACGGAGCGGGCGCGGTCAATGCTCTCCTCGACGCGGGCGCCGGTCCGAACGCGGTATCCGACAATCCGATGCGCGTGCAGCCATTGCACAGCGCGGCAGCGCTCGGCGACGTGGAGGCGTGCCGCCTTCCGATCGCGGCCGGCGCCGACCCGAACGGCCGGCAGACCGGCGACCACACACCGCTGCACGAAGCCGCTCTCACCGGCAATTCGGAGCTCGTCGACGTGTTGCTCGCCGCGGGTGCGGACGCAACCGCG
This sequence comes from Acidimicrobiia bacterium, assembly GCA_038320885.1. Classification (GTDB taxonomy): domain Bacteria; phylum Actinomycetota; class Acidimicrobiia; order IMCC26256; family PALSA-610; genus JBBQER01. The sequence continues at coordinate 49,683 of JBBQER010000006.1, read as the reverse complement.
AGAACCGCCGACGGACGCGATGCGTATTCGTTCGCCGCGGACAACGGCCACTCGGACATCGCGTCCGGAATCAGCGAGTCCAGTAGGTCTCCACTTTCTGACTCAGCCCTTACGGCCCTTCTCGGCGAAATGCCGATGAAAGGGGGTTGCCGAGTAGGATCCCGCCGGGCCTGGCACGTGCTGTCGGGGTGGGGAGAAAGTGTCTCGTGCGTCGCATTACGCATGCTCGCTCTGTTTCGAGTTCTGTCGCGCTGACGATTGTGTTCGCGATCGCAACGCTGGCCGCGACGGCAGACGCGGGCGGTGCGGCCGGCGTCACGAGCAGCGGCCTCAATCCCGCGCAGGTCGCGACCCTGCGCTGGACCGACTCGGGTACCGCGTTCACGAAGTATCCGGTCGGTGCGTCTCCGAAGGGAATCGCGTTCGACGGCTCGAATCTTTGGATCGCGAACTCGGGGAGCGCGACGGTCAGCAAGCTCGACCCGTCGACCGGCTCGGTACTCCACACGACGCCGGTCGGAACCAACCCGACCGGCGTTGCCTTCGACGGAACCAACATCTGGGTCGCCAACAAGGGCAGTAACAACGTCACGAGAATGAACGCAGCGACCGGCATCGCGTCGGGAACGTTCGCGGTCGGAACCAACCCGGTCGCGGTGGCGTTCGACGGTACGAGCATCTGGGTCGCCAACTTCGGGAGCGACAACGTCACGAAGGTGAACATCGCCACCGGCGCGAGGTCGGGCCCATTTGCCGTCGGTACGAACCCCTCGGCGCTCGCATTCGACGGCCTGAACGTGTGGGTCGCCGATTCGGGGAGCAGCGACGTCAAGAAGCTCGACACCGCTACCGGCGCGGTACTCGACACGGTTGCGGTCGGGACGAATCCGTCGGCGCTCGCGTTCGACAGCACCAACATCTGGGTTGCCAACGCCGGCACCAACAGCGTCACGAGGGTCAACACCTCGAGCGACTCGGCGACGGGTCCGTTCGCCGTCGGCACGGGCCCCTCGGCGATCGCTTTCGACGGCGCCTCCCTCTGGGTCGCGAACACCGGCAGCGCCAACGTCACCAAGCTCGATACGTCCGGCTCGACGCTCCATACCTTCGTCGTCGGCACGGGCCCGTCGGGCGTCGCGTTCGACGGTCTCAACGTCTGGACCGCGAACGCAACGACGAACAACGTCACGAAGATCACCGCGACCGGCATCGTCGGTGGAGGCTTGAATCCCAAGCAGGTCGCGACGCTGCATTGGTACACCGCCAACCCGACGTTCACGAGCTACGCCACCGGAGCAAGCCCGAAGGCGGTCGCGTTCGACGGCACCAACCTCTGGGTCGCCAACTCCGGGGCGAACACCATCACGAAGCAGAGCGCCGCGACGGGCGCGATCCTGCAAACCGTTTCCGTCGGCCTGCAACCGTCGGCGCTCGTGTTCGACGGCACCTACATCTGGGTCGCGAACGCCGGCAGCAACACCGTCACGAAAGTGAACGCGTTCACGGGAGCGGTAGCCGGCACCTTCCCCGTCGGGAATCAGCCGCGCGCGCTCACGTTCGACGGCGCGAGCATCTGGGTCGCGAGCTCGGGCGGGAACACGGTCAAGAAGCTGCAGGCAACGACCGGCGCGCTGCTCAACACCTTTCTGCTCGGAGCGAATCCGTCGGCGCTCGCCTTCGACGGCACCAGCATCTGGGTGACCATTGCCCCGCAGAGCCGAGTGAAGAAAATCTCCACCAACGGCAAAGTGCTGCACATCACCGCCGTGGGCGCGGAACCGTCGGCGCTCGCGTTCGACGGCACCAACATGTGGGTTGCGAGCAAGGCCAACAGCAAGGTGAAGAAGCTCGACACCGACGCGAACGTGCTGCAAACAGTTTCGGTCGCGGCGGCACCCACCGCGCTCGCCTTCGACGGCGCGAACATCTGGGTTGCCAGCGAGGGAACCAATAGCGTTCAGAAGCTCAGTGCGGAGACCGGCGCCTCGCTCGGCCAGTACCCGGTCGCATCGGGTCCCTCGGCCACCGCGTTCGACGGCGTCAACCTGTGGGTCGCGGGCGCGACGGCCGGCAGGGTCACCAGGGTCACGGCGACCGGCGTGATCGGCGGCGGCATGAATCCGACGCAGGTCGCGACACTCCACTGGTACCCCGCCGGTCTTGACAACCCGGCGAGCGCGACCGGCACCTCACCGCAGGGCGTCGCATTCGACGGCGCCAACATCTGGGTCGCCAACTCCGGCTCCGCCTCGGTGACCAAGATCAACGTGGCCACGAACACGACCGTCGGCACGTATCCCGTGCTCGCCGGCCCCTCCGGCCTCGCGTTCGACGGCACCTTCATCTGGGTCACGGATCGCGGCACCAACAAGGTCACCAAGCTGCGCGCGGCGACCGGCGCTGTCATCGGCAGCTATACGGTCGGCGGCGCGCCCTCGGGCATCGCGTTCGACGGCGTCAACCTCTGGGTCGCGAACAGCGCCGACGCGACCGTGACGAGGCTGACCGCCGCGACGGGTACGGCCACCGGGACCTTCGACGTCGGTCCCGACCCCGAGGGCGTCGCATTCGACGGCGTCAACATCTGGGTCGCGAACAGCGGCGACGGAACCGGCATGAAGCTCGACGCCGGCGACGGTAGCGTTCTGAACACGTATGTGATCGGCACATCGGCCAGCTACGGCGGGCCGTTCGGCATTGCATTCGACGGCACGGCGATGTGGTTCGCGACGGCGGGCAATTCCGTGATCAAGCTCGACGTATCCGACGGAACACAAACGGAATTCCTCGTCGGTATCGAACCTCAGGCGGTCGCGTTCGACGGAACGAACATCTGGGTCACGAACTTCGGCTCGAGCGATGCGACCAAGCTCGTAGCCACCACCGGCGCACTCGTCGGCCGCTTCCCGGTGGGTGCGTACCCCACCGGCGTCGCCTTCGACGGGACGAGCGCATGGATTGCCAACAGCCACGCCAACAGCGTGAGCAGGTTGTGAAAGGCAGGGTCGCGATGGTGAGCGAACGCGCGCAGCAGGCGAACGCGCAACCGACCAAGCAGTGGACCGCCGGACGCGCTGTCGCGCGCCGCGCGATCGCGCTCGTGTCAATGCTGGCGATCGCCGTGCCGGTGCTGGTCACGACGTTGGCCACACCGGCCGGCGCGACCACGACCTTCGACGTGCCGGCGCTCGTGTCGGACTCGGCGATCGGCTACGCAACCGGCTTGACGGTCACCAACAGCGTGACGCTCACGGCGAACGGCGCCTGGTCGGAGAGCCCCGCATGCAACCTGTGCCGCGATGCGAACGGCATCCCGCCCCTGGCCGGAGAGAATCAGGCGAACTGGCTCCTGCCGAACGGCCGCGCCTTCGTACTCGCCGGCCGCATCGGCACGAGCGGGCCGTGGACAGCGGTGGGATCGGGTCCCGTCACCCTGGTCGGGAACGGCAGCCTCTACATGGCGATGAACGACCGCCTGCCGTCGTATGCCGACAACTCCGGGTCGATGCACGTGTCGGTCGCCGACCCACTGCAGCTGAGCACGCAGTATTTCGCCGAAGGACCAGTGCTCGCGGGCACGGCGGTGGACTGGGAAGGCACAGTACAGAACAACAACGACACGACCGTCGGCGGCGTGCACGCGAGCGTCTCGCTCGGCGCACCGGCCGCGGGCGTGCCGACGTGGACGGTCCCGAGCACCGAATCGTCGGGTAACTGCACACTTTCCGAAGGTGCAGACGATCTCTACTTCTGCGACCTCGGCGACCTGCCCGCAGGCGCGTCGGCGTTTGTCGATGCCACCGTCGACACGCAAGGAATTCGACCGCAGACCCTTGCCGACTCGTTCAGTGTCTCATCCGACCAGTCGAGCGCGTACAACGCCGACGCGGCTGTCGCACACCAGCGGGTCGACGGTCTACGGATCGACGTCCTTCAGCCCGATTCGATCCCCGAAGGCAACGTCCTCTCGCTCACCGGGACCATCACCAACACGAGCGCAACCGAGACGATCAGCGGGATCGTGGTGCACGCCGCGATCGACAACGGCACGATCCATTCGGGTCCGCCAGGTTGCACCGTCGACAACGGGAGCCCGCCGGGCGGCACGATCGACTGCCCGAGTTCAGGAACCTTCTCGCTACCGCCGGGGGGCTCGGTCGACGGCACCACCACCGTGAACACCGACGGGCTCGCCGAACACGACATCGGGTGGTCGGTTGTCGCCAACACACCCGATCTCGGCGGCGATACCTACACCGCGTCGGGCTCGGTTCCCGTCGTCTTCGCCGACGGCGCTGCTCCGCCGAGCATCTCGATCGTCTCGCCGGCCAACAACCAGAACCTCGGCCAGACCCTCTCCTACAACTTCCACGCGAACACAACGCCTGCGACCGATCTGGCGATCGATTTCGTCGACCTGCAAGTCGACTTCGAGCCGCGCACGATCATCTCTGCGCCGCCCTACGAGACCACGATCGCGCCCGGCACGCTCAGCCCCGGATCGCACGTGTTGAAGGCCACCGCGCACCAAAACGACGGCCAGACCGCCTTCGCCTCCGTCACGGTGAACGTCGTCGCGCCGCCGACCGTCGCCATCGTCCCACCGCCCGGCTTCACGCAGCTCGACACCGCCAAGACGTTCAAGTCGAACGCCGCGCCCGGCGCGGGTGCACCCGGCGTGACCGTCAACTCGGTCGACTATGCGATCGACGGTTCGGGCATCGGCACGACGGTGTCACCTCCGTACACGAAGGTCGTCGACCCGGCGAGCCCCGACCTGTTCCTCTCGGCCGGCCCGCACACCCTCACCGCGACTGCAATCGATTCGACCGGTCAGTCGGCCACGAACGACTTCGTGTTCACGGTGCCGCAAGCCACGCTCCAGGTCGCATCGACGATCCCGCCGATCGGCGATCAGATAACGGCGAACGGTGACGCGGCGTGGCCCGTCCAGGTGACGAACACGTCGGGCGCGGTCGCGCACCACGCGCAGCTGACGTTCGACGTGACGGCGACAGATCAGACCAGTAACACGATGGCGCTGTCGTTCGACCTCGGCGCGATCAACGGCGGGCTGAACCGTCCGGCCACCACGCAGTCGTGCGTCCAGGACGACGGACCGACCTTCCACTGCGCGCTACCCGACATCCCCGCCAATTCGTCGTTGCCGCCGTTCCGCGTCTTCGTCACGACCGGTGGAGTCACGGTCGGCAGCACGATCACCGGCACCGTGGTGGCGTCGGCGGCCAACGCCGATGACGCGACGGGCACGCTCGGCACGGTCAACGTCATCACGTGCGGCTCGTCGTGCGTGATCGGGGTCGCGGCACCGGGCGATCCGTTCGCCAGCACTCCCGGCGCGCCCACGCCGGCGAACCCGACCAAGCAGGTGATCACACTGTCGAGCGGGACCCCGGGCGGGCCGCAGCTCCCCGCCATCACGGTCACGCTCTCCTCGATCAATCCGAACGCGGCGACGGATCCGGGCGACGAAGCGATGTGCCCGACCGGAGCCGGCGAGACGCACTGCTCGGGGCAGATCTCCTCGGTGGTGGCGCAATTCGGTGACTTCGTCAACAAGAAGAACCCGATCCGGGTCACGATCATCACCAGATGGGGCGGCTCGATCCCGCCGGGCTACATCTTGATGGAGAAGAGCACCGGGGGAGATCCGATCTTCCTCGTGCCCTGCGAGGTCGACCCCGCCACCCGTGAGTTCAACACGCCGTGCGTGCTCCCCGAGGTCGTGCACGGCTCGTCGGCGGCCGGCAACCTCACGACCTACGACAGCATCCTGTTCGTCGGCGACGATGTTCACTTCGCGCGTCGCACCTCCGACGGTGGCACCGTGATCAACCCGCCCGCGGCACCGACCGGCGTCAACGCAACACCTGGGGTCGGGAAGGCGACGGTGCGGTGGGTCGCGCCGACCGTCACGAACGGTGCTGCGGTCAGCGGATACGTCGTCACCGCGTTGAGCGGCGGCGTGGTGCAAAAGACCGTGCCGTTCGCTTCCGCCGCGCTCACGCAGGTCATCACCGGCCTCACCGCGGGCAAGACCTACACGTTCAAGGTCGCGGCCAAGAACGTGGCCGGCGCCGGCCCGGCTTCGGTCGTGTCGAACGCGATCAAGCCGATCAGTCCGCCCGCGGCGCCGACCGGCGTCACCGCGACAGCGGGTGCCGCGAAGGCGACGCTGCGCTGGACCGCGCCGACCGTCACGAACGGTTCCCCCGTCAACGGATACGTCGTGACGGTGCTCATCTCCGGGGTGGTGCAAAAGACCGTGGCGTTCGCTTCCACCGCGCTCACGCAGGTCATCACCGGCCTCACCGCCGGGAAGACCTACACGTTCAAGGTCGCGGCCAAGAACATCGCCGGAACCGGGACCGCGTCGGCACTCTCCAACGCGGTCAAACCGACATAGGGATCGCGTAGTCGGGGACGCGCCACACCCCGAGCGGTTCGAGCATCGCCGTGCCTTCGTCCTCGAGCGCGACCGCGCGTTCGGCGTCGTCCGTGGCCCGCGCGACGCGTGCGAGCGCCAGCAAGGTCATGGCGACCTCGAAGTCGGCCTCGCGGGCGCGTCCGGCTTCCAGGCTCACAGTGAGCGCGTCGAACGCGGCTTGCCGGTCGCCGAGCTGTAGCAGCGCGTAGCCGCGGACGCGCTCCAACCGCGCGAGGTCGCGTTCGGTCTCGCCGTCGCTCGCTGCCGCGCGCAGTGCGGCGTCGGCGAGAGCTAGCGCCTCTGCGGCCCGGCCTTCCAGGACCAGCGACTCGGCGCGGTGGGTGTCGGTCTCCTGGGCATCGCTGTCGAGACCGGCCGCTACGTATTCGCGGTGGGCGACGTCGAAGTGCTCGTGGGCCTCCTCGGGGCGGCCGGTCCGCGCCGCGATCCGACCCAACAGGCTCCTCGCGAACGCCACACCGGGACGATAGGGAGCGGCGCGACACACTCGCAGCGCGTCGACGAGCTGTCGCTCCGCTTCTTCGTAGCGACCTTGGTCAATGAGCACTTCGGCGATGTTGCAGACGCCCATTGCCGCCTCGACGTCGTTGCCGGTGCGCTGCCGCGCGTCGCGAGACCGTTCGTACAGCGCGACGGCCTCGTCCCAGCGACCCTGGTAGTACGCGAAGCCTCCAAGGTTCTGGAGCACGCCCGCTTCGCCGCTGAGATCTCCGAGCTCGCTGTAGATCTCCAGCGCGCGCTCCGAATGCGTTGCGAGATCGAAGCGCCCGATCGAGAACCACGCCCAGTCGAGGATGAAGGATGCGTGCGCCTCGGCCGCCAGGCTTCCCGACTCGCGCGCTTCGGCAATCGCGCGCTCGCACCACGTCACCGCTTCGCGATGCCGGCCCTGGGCTTGACGCATCGCCGCGTACCACGCTGAGAGCTCGGCGCGCTGCCGCGCCGCATCGTCACCCGACACACCGTCGAGAACCGCGAGACCCTTGCGAACTGATCGCACCGCTTCGCTGAACCGGCCCATGCGCTCGGGAATCCACGCTTCCTTGAGAAACAGCCGCGCTTCGACGAGCGGATCCTCCTCCAGGAGTCGGCGGGCACTGCGGTACGCGCGCAAGGCCCGGTCGTAGGCGCCGCACCGCTCGCGGACATCCCCGAGCTGCTCCCACACCCGGGCCACTTCGCCCCGGCCGAGCTCCGGCAGCCGGCGCGCGGCCGCGAGCGCCCGTTCGAAGAACGCCGCCGCTTCGATATTCGCGTACACCGCGCCGGCGCGATCGCCGGCCACGCCCGCGTACTGCCACGCCTCGCGATACCGCTGCGCCTGCAGGCAGTGGAGCGAGATCAGGTCCGCCTCCGTCGCAAGGTCGTCACCCAGCGATCGTTCCAGCGCGGCCGCGGCCCGGCCGTGGAGCTCGCGCCGTTGCCGGAAGGGCAACTCTTCGTACGCCGAGTCGCGCATGATCGCGTAGCGGAAGCGAACGCGGCCGGGTCCGTCGTTCACGAGGAAGTCGGACAGCTCCCGCATCGTGGGCTCGTCGGGCGCAGGTAGATCGGGCGAGAGGATCTCCGCGAGCTCATCGATGGCGAAGCTCTGACCGAGCACTGCCGCGCGGCGCAGGATCTGACGGTGGCGCCCCGGGAGCCGGTCGATCTCGGCGATCACCGCGGCATCGATGGACGACGGCAACGCGTCGAGATCACCGTGCGTGCCGACCGAGCGCAGCATCTCGTCGAGGAAGAGCGGGTTCCCGGCCGAGCGCTCGGCGAGCGTGCGGATGTCGTGCGGCCGGAGGGGCGCGTCTTCGGTCGCGAGAATGAGTGCCTCCGCCGCCTGCTCCGCGGTCAACGGCGCCAGCTCGAGCGTGCGGACGTTCACGTCGGGGTCGGCGACGAATCCACCTTCCGTCGGTCGACGCGTCACGCACAGGAGTGTCGACTCCATCCCGAGCGAAATCGCGTGCCGCAACAGTCCGACCGATGCTTCGTCCATGTAGTGCACGTCTTCGAAGACGAGCACTGTCGGATGCGCGAGCACGCGTTGCAGGAATGTCGCCGTCACCTCGTCGACGCGTTCGCGCCGGAACGCCGGCTCGAGGTCGGCCAGCTCCGGCGGGTCCGCCAAGCCGAGGTCGAGCGGCGTGGCAAGCAGCGAGACGAGCGGCAGGAGGTCGGGAGCGACCTGGTCGAGCCGGTCCCGTAGCCGTCGCTCCACGTCGTCGCGCGACTCGCCCGCGTCGACGCCGAGGAGGTAGCGGAGGAGAATCCAGAACGACGCGTACGGCGCGGTCGACTCGTAGGGCTCGCACCGGATCGTGATGCACTGCGTGGCGTCCGCCGCAGCCGACGCGCGTGCGCGCAGCACCTCGACGAGTCGCGACTTCCCCATGCCCGGATCGGCAACCAGCTCGACAAAGCGCGATTCGCCCGCGACGACCGCGGCCAGGTCTTCGTCGAGCGCCGCCAGTTCCTCGACCCGACCGACGAGCGGCAGCGCATCTGATCGGCGGCGGCGCGACCGCTTCGGCGCGCCGAGCGCCAAGGCCGTGACCGGCTTTTTCTTCCCCTTCACGCTGAACGGGGTGAGCGCCTCGGTCTCGAACGCGAGCTGCGAACGTTCGAGCACGTCGGGGGTCACGAGCACCTGTCCCGGAGCCGCTTTCGACATGACGCGCGCCGCCAGGTTCACCGTGTCCCCCATCACGGTGAACGTGCGCCGGTAGGCCGGACCGACCGCGCCGGCGAACACGGGACCGGTGTGCGCGCCGATCCGCAACGGAAGCGGCAACTTGGAATCACTGATCCGGCGCAGGGCCGTCAGCATGCGCTCTTCGTCGTCACCGACGCGGCGCGGCACGCCCGCCACGAGAATCAGCTTGCCTCCGTCGTGGTCGATGTCGGTGCCGAGCAGCGTCACTTCGTACTCGTCGGCCGCTTCCTGCACGATGCGCACGACCTCGTGCAACTGCTCGGCGAGCGTCTCGGGGCCGTCGCGCTCGACGATGCCGTCGGTCCCGTCGAAATGCAGGAACGCGACGGTCGCGCTGCGATGCTCGGAGTCCTCCACGCCGTCGAGCAGGTGCCTGCGAATCGCAATCGGTACGTAGCTCGGGACGTCGACATCGCCCGGAACCGCGGGCACCGGAGGGAATTGCGGCGCGTCACCCGGTGGCGATCGCAACAGAAATCCCTCGCCGCGCGCCGGGCCGCGGCACCGGGCCGGGAGGAGAGCCGCCGCCGCCGCGCTCATCACGATCTCGCCCGCGGTCGCCGTTCCTTCCGCTTCGACGGTCGCGGTCGCGGCCGGTCCCGCGACCACGAGCTCGCGGTGCGAGTCACCGGCGGCGAACGCGTGGAACGTCCCGGAGTGAAGCCCCATCGAGATCCGGAGCACGACCAGCCCCGACGAGGTGTGCATGCGCCCGACCGTACGCAGCCGGTGGCGCATGCCGACCGCCGCGTGCGCGGCCCGCGAAACGTGAGCGTCGCCGCTGAACAAGAGCAACAGCGCGTCGCCGCCGAACTTCAGGAGACTGCCACCCGCCGAATACGCAATCTCGAGCAGTTGCTCGAAACAGGTGTTGATCGCGTCGGTTACCTCTTCCGCTCCGACCTTTCCGTGCCGGGCCAGGCGCTCGGACATCTTGGTGAAGCCCGAGATGTCGGCGAACACCATCGTGCCGTCGACCACTCGCCACGCCGGTCCCCGGCGGCTCACCAGCTCGTCGGCGCGCGCCCAGTCGAGTGTGAGCCGCGGAACGTAGGGAACGAGCGGGCTCGACGTCGTCACGCCGCGACGCTAGTGCCGACCCGGTCCCCGGCGACCGGGCCCTTCTATTTCAGGAGCAGTTTCGCGACGACGACGTGGGTCAGCGGGCCGCTGGTGCCCCGGAGCTGCAGTGTGAGCGTACCCGCCGCGTCGAGCTTCGACGTCTTGATGACGATCGGTTGTGATCCGTGGAACGGCGCCGGATTGTGCGCGTACGAAACCGTGTCCCGCGATCGCAAACCGGCGATCGAGAGACTGACGGGTTTGTTGAACGAACCCGCCGGGATGATCGTCACGTAGAAGTGCGCCCAGTTCCCGCGCACCACTGACGACGACACCGGCGTGATCCTGATCGAGAAGTCGTTCACGTACACGCGTCGCACGCGCGTTCGCGTGATCGCGCCGTCGGTCGCCGAGATCGTCACCGTGTACGTGCCCGGCTTGTACGCGACGTAGGTGAGCGTTGACGAAGCGGGCTGCGCGCCGACCGGCACCTCCGGTGGGCCGAAGCGCTTGGAAAGTCCCAAGGCCGGGCTCACCACGGCGGACAGGTCGACGCTGCCCCCGAAGCCGTTCGCGGGCGTGACGATCACGTCGGTGTTCACCACGGACCCGGGCCGCAGCGGCTTGAGGATCGGTATCGCGTCGACCGAGAAGTCGGGCGAACTATCGGGCGCGAACGCAACCGCCGCCTTGGGAGTTCCGAGACCGGTCGGGCCGTCGTAGCCGACCGCACCCGTGCAGAGATAAGTCCCGCCGCACTGGCCGTTGCTTCCCGAGACGATGTCGTTGAACGCGGTCGGGTGCACGTACGGGTACGAGCCCAGCTGATCGGACGACGCACCGTTCTCCGCGAGCGCGTAGAGCGCGCCGACGATCGGCGCCGCGGCGCTCGTGCCGCCGAACACCGACCACTGCCCGTCGTAGAAGACCCATACGCCGGTGTTCGGATCCGCCACCGCGCTCACGTCGCTGACCGTGCGCTTGCTGCAGCCGGCGTCGGTCTGCCAGGCCGGTTTGGCTTCGTACGCGCTGCACCCGCTGCCCGCGCCCGCCCACGCCACCTCGGTCGCGTCGCGAGTACCGGTGTTGCTCGCCTGGTTGAGGGTGGTGCCGCCGACTGCGACGACGGCGGCCGACGCCGCGGGATAGTTCACGCCGTAGCCGGTATCACCCGAGCTCGCGACGATCGCCACGCCCGGGTGATCGAAGTACGCGGCGTCGGCTTGCAACTCGCCCGACCACTCGTTGCCGCCGTAGCTGTTGCTCACGACGTCGGCACCGAGCGCGACGGCCTTGTTCACTGCGGTGCCGAGGTTCGCGAACGACGCGCTCGCCGCTTCGACCAGCAGGATGTGGCACTTCGGGCAGATCGCGCTGACCATGGCGATGTCGAGCGAGATCTCCTGCGCCCACGAGGCGTTCGTCGCCGGATAATTGGTTCCACCGTTTTGGTCGATCTTCTTGAAGCACCCGTTGGCGGTCGTGCAGGGCGGCAGCCCGTAGTGAGTGCGGTAGGTCGTGAGATCGCTCTCGGCATTCGGCGCGTCGAACGCGTCGACGACGGCGACGGTCTGACCACTGCCGTGCGTCGCGGACGGTGCGTTGTATGCCGACTGCAGGTAGGCGGGATCGTACGCACCGTTGTTCCCGATCACGGCCGCGGCGCGCACGGTGCCGGGTGCGAGGCGTTCGCGCGCGTCGCAGTGCGCGTAACCGATGGGCACATCCTTCGAGCACACGTTCACGTCGACTTCGCCGCGCGGCCCGAAATGGGTGTCGAATCCGATTTCGCCCGTCGCCGGTGCCGGCGAGCCCGACGCCGACGCGGCGAGCCCCGCGATCAGGCCCATGATCAGGAAGGCTGCGGTTGCCACGACGGCGACCGGCCGTGCGCTACGCCAAACCATTCACGTCCTTCGCCGTGCCGCGCCCTGACCCGGAATAAGTGTCCGTCCATGGTGGCACAACCGGACGGGCATTAACTGTCAAACCGGGTGATTCAGGATAGTTCGACACCCTAATGGTTCGATAGCCTTACGGCATGGCGAACGAACCGGCGTCCGGCGACGATCCCCAACTCGCTTCCGCCGTCCGGGCGCTCGCCCTGGCGGCCCGCTCGCTCGAACGGGCGGCCGGCGAGCTGACGCTCGCCCAGTACCGGGTTCTGGCGTTCGTCGCCGCCGGTCACGAGCGTTCGTCGATCGTCGCCCAGGGCCTGGCGCTGGCCAAACCGACCGTTACCGCGACCGTCGACTGGCTGGTCGAGCGCGGGATGCTCACCCGCGAAGCCGTGGCCGGCGATCGCAGGTCGGCGCGCCTCGCGATGACGCCCGGCGGCGCGCACGCGCTGCGCGACGCCGAGCGGTCGATGGGCGAACGGCTCGAACAGGTGCTCGAGCACGCCCGCGATCGGAAGGCATTGTTGAGCGCGCTCTGCGACCTCGACGACGCCCTCGCCGAACGCATGCGCGTCCGCCTCGCACGAGCGGTGCCCACGTGAGCGCACCCGCGGTGAAGAAGCAAGGTTGGATCCGCCGGCTCGTCGGCTACATGAAGCCGCACAAGAAGAACGCCTACGTCGCGTTCGGGGTCGCGATCGGCGGCCAGCTCATCCAGTCGTTGTTGCCGGTGGTGCAGAAGATCGTCGTCGACGACGTGATCACGCCGCATTCGCGCCATGGCGTCCGCATTCCCGGCAAGCCGCTCGCACCGTGGCTCGTATTGATGATCGCGATGGGCGTGTTCACGTTCGTGTTCGCGTACTTCCGGCGATTCCGGGGCGGTCGCATCGCCCTCGACGTGCAGCACGATCTGCGCACCGCAGTGTTCCGTCAGCTCCAGCACCTCGATTTCGCGAGCCAGGACGAGCTCCAGACCGGTCAGCTCGTGAGCCGCGCGTCGTCTGATGTCGCCCTCCTGCAGGGCTTCTTGCAGTTCCTCCCGATCGGTGTCGCCAACATCTTGCTGTTCATCGTCTCGTTCGGGGCGATGCTCTGGCTGTCACCACTGCTCTCGCTCGTGATGCTCGCGGTTGCGCCGTTGCTGCTCGTCACCGCGATGCGCCTGCGAACGTCGGTGTTCCCCGCGAGTTGGGACGCGCAGCAAAAGGCCGGCGACGTCGCCAACGTGGTCGAGGAAGACGTCACCGGCGTGCGCGTCGTGAAGGGCTTCGGGCAGGAGGAGCGCGAGCTCGAGCGCCTGACCGGTCGTTCGCGCGAGATGTTCGCCTCGCGAGTCCGCCTCGTGAACATCCAGGCCCGGCTCCAGCCCGCGATGCAGACCATTCCGGCATTCGGGCAGGTTGCGGTGCTCGCGCTCGGCGGATGGCTCGCGCTCAATGGGCGCATCACGCTCGGAACCTTCCTCGCGTTCTCCACCTACATGCTCCTCATCACGCCGCCGATCCGGCAGCTCGCCGCCATCCTCACGGTCGGTCAGCTCGCACGGGCCGGCGCCGAGCGCATCTACGACCTGCTCGACTCCACACCGGTTGTGCAGGACGCACCCGATGCAGTCGATCTCGAGATGGCGCGGGCCGAGGTGCGCTTCGAGCACGTGACGTTCGGCTACACGTCGACCGATCCCGTCCTGCGCGATTTCGATCTCACGGTTTCCTCGGGCGAGACCGTCGCGCTCGTCGGCAGTTCGGGCTCGGGCAAGTCGACGGTCGCGCTCATGCTCCCGCGCTTCTACGACGTGCACGCCGGCCGTATCACCATCGACGGAGTCGACGTTCGTGACGTGCACCTCGACTCGCTGCGCCGCAACATCGGCGTCGTGTTCGAGGATTCGTTCCTCTTCTCCGACACGATCACCGCCAACATCGGCTTCGGTCGCCCCGACGCGACGCGCGAGGAGATCGAGACCGCGGCGCGAGCGGCCGAAGCGCACGAGTTCATCCTGCGCCTGCCGCACGGATACGACACCGTGGTCGGCGAGCAGGGGCTCACGCTCTCGGGTGGTCAGCGACAGCGGGTTGCACTGGCGCGTGCGTTGCTCTCGGATCCGAAGATCCTCCTGCTGGACGACGCGACCTCGTCAGTCGACTCGCGCGTCGAAGAAGAGATCCACGCGACGCTGCGCCAAATCGCCAGCACGCGCACGACGATCCTCATCGCGCACCGACGGTCGTCCCTCTCGCTCGCCGATCGCATCGTCGTGATGGATCAGGGCGCAGTGCTCGACGCCGGCACCCACGACGAGCTGTGGGGGCGATGCCCGCTCTACCGCATGCTGCTCTCCGGTCCGGGCGGCGACGCCGAAGGAGTCGACGCGAGCGAGGAGGAGCCCGACGACGAACAGGTCGACGGCATTACTCCCGCGGCATGGCGCGGTCTCGACCGCGAAGAGATCCGGAGCGCGCAGATCGCGGAGCGGGCGAGAACTGCGAGCCCGAGTGCGGCGGTGCGCGTAGCCGGTGGTGGTGGCGGAGGCGGCGGTGGAGTCGGCGCGTCGAGCGGATGGGGCGGCGCGCTCGCGCCGACGCCGGAGTTGCTCGCGCAGGTCGATGCGCTCGGGCCCGCGACCGCCGATCCGCACGTCGACGTGGCGGCCGAGAGCCTTCCCGCGCCCGACTTCAAATTCCTGCGCTTCATCCGCCGGTACCGGAGCTGGTTGCTCACCGGCATGCTACTCGTCGCGCTCGACGCAGCCTGCACGCTCGCCGGGCCCTTGCTAGTCCGGCACGGCATCGACAGCGGCGTCGCGCACCGGCCGCACGTACCGGGCGCGATCTGGGCCGCGTCGATCGTGTTCCTCGTCATCACGTTCATCGACTGGTGGCTGATGTGGGCCGAGGCGCGCGTGATGGGAAGCGTGTCCGAGCGCATGCTGCACGGTCTGCGCGTGAAGGTGTTCGCGCACCTGCAGCGGCTCGGCGTCGACTACTACGAACAGGAGATGGCGGGTCGCATCATGACCCGCATGACCACCGACATCGACGCGTTGTCGCAGCTCCTCCAGAACGGCCTCGTCAACGCGCTGGTGAACCTCGTGACGTTCGTCGGCGTCGGCATCGCGCTCGGGATCATGGACCCGAAGCTCGGACTGATCACCGCGTCGATCCTGCCCCCGCTCATCGTGGCGACGATCTGGTTCCGGTCGGCATCGACACGGGCGTACGGGATCGCGCGGGATCGCATCGCCGCGGTGAACGCCAACCTCCAGGAGGGTTTGTCGGGTGTTCGCGTGTCGCAGGCCTTCGTGCGAGAGGACCGCAATCAAGAGGTGTTCACCGAGATCGCGTCCGACTACCGCGACGCACGTGTGCACGCCCAGCGACTCGTCGCGGTCTACTTCCCGCTCGTCGACTTCCTGTCCGACATCGCCACGTGCGTCGTGCTCGGGGCCGGGAGCGTACTCGTGGCGCACCAGTCGCTATCGGTCGGTGAGCTGATCGCGTTCCTGCTCTATCTCAGCCTGTTCTTCGCGCCGATCCAGCAGCTCTCACAGGTCTTCGACTCGTACCAACAGGCGCGCGTCGCGATCGAACGCATCACGGAGCTCCTCGCGACACCCACGACCGTCCCGCCGCCTGCGCAGCCGGTTGTGCCCGGACGCTTGCGCGGCGAGGTCATGCTCGAAGACGTGCACTTCAGGTACTCGACCGCGATCGACGAAGCGCTCCGCGGCGTCAACCTGCGCGTTGCCCCGGGCGAGACCGTCGCGCTCGTGGGCGAGACCGGCGCGGGCAAGAGCACGGTCGTGAAGCTCGTCGCCCGCTTCTACGACGCGACCACGGGTACGGTCAGCGTCGACGGCGTCTCGGTCGCCCTCTACGACCCGGTCGCGTTCCATCAGCAGCTCGGCGTCGTGCCCCAGGAGGCGTTTCGCTTCTCGGGAACGATCCGCGACAACATCGCGTACGGCCGCAAGGGCGCGTCCGACGCCGAGGTCGAGGCGGCGGCTCGCGAGGTCGGTGCCCACGACTTCATCGCGACGCTGCCCGGCGGCTACCTCCAATGGGTGAGTGAGCGCGGCCGTTCGCTGTCGTCGGGCCAGCGCCAGCTCATCGCGCTGGCGCGGGCGCACCTCGTCGACCCCGCGATCCTCCTGCTCGACGAAGCGACGTCGAACCTCGACCTGCAGACCGAGGCCAAGGTCCAGCGCGCGATGGGAGTCGCGGCGCAGGGCCGCACGACGGTCCTCATCGCCCACCGTCTGCAGACGGCCCGGCTCGCCGACCGCATCGTCGTGATCGACAACGGCCGCGTCGTCGAGGACGGCACCCACGAGCATCTGCTCGCCCGCGGCGCCAACTACGCCCGAATGTGGCAATCCGCCGAAGGCGAACCCGCCGCCGCCGCCAGCTGAGGTCACCAACGCCCAATGTGATTGGGCGTTGGTGCGCGCCAGCGGCTCGAAAATGACCAATCTGATTGGGCGCTGGTGAACCTCTTTGGGGATGAGCGGGGGAATCGGGGTCGCGGGTAGTTTCCGGCCATGCCCAAGATGCCTGTGGACGAGCCGGGGCGGGTCTGGTGGCGGGACGGGGTCCTCTACCAGATCTATCCGCGGTCCTACATGGACACGAACGGCGACGGCGTGGGCGATCTGCGAGGCATCACGGCCCGCCTCGACCACCTGCAATGGCTCGGCGTCGACGGCATCTGGCTCGATCCCATTACGACTTCGCCGAACAGGGACTGGGGCTACGACGTCTCCGACTATTGCGGCGTCGACCCCGCGCTCGGCACCCTGGCCGACGCCGAGGAGCTCGTCGCCGAGGCGGCCAAGCGCGGGATCCGGGTGATCCTCGACCTCGTCCCCAACCACTCGAGCGATCAGCACCCCTGGTTTCGCGATGCGATCTCGTCGCGTGATTCGAAGCACCGCGACTGGTACGTGTGGGCCGATCCCAAGCCCGACGGCTCGCCGCCCAACAACTGGGTGATGGCCTTCGACCCGCGCGTTCCCGCGTGGACCTTCGATGAGGTCAGCGGTCAGTACTACCTCAACCAGTTCCTCTCGACGCAACCTGATCTCAACTGGTGGAACGAGGAGGTGCGCGACGCGTTCGACGAGATCCTGCGCTTCTGGTTCGACCGCGGCGTCGCCGGCTTCCGCATCGACGTCTGCCACTCGATCATCAAAGACCGCGAGCTGCGCGACAACCCGGCCGCTACCAAGGATGATCACTGGTGGGTCCAGATGAGCGGTCTGCGCAGCGTTTACAACGCGTCCCGGCCCGAGGTGCACGACGTATTGCGGCGCTGGCGCACACTGGCCGACGGCTACGACCCGCACCGAGTGCTCATCGGCGAGACTTACGTCTTCGATCCTGCCGACCTCGGCTCGTTCTACGGCAACGACGACGAGCTGAACCTCGCGTTCAACTTCACACTCCTGCACGCCAAGTTCAACGCACCCGCGCTGCGCGCCGCGGTCGAGGAGGCCGAGCACCACCTGCCCGCGCACGCGCAACCGGTGTGGACCGGCGGGAACCACGACAACCATCGCTTCGCGTCACGGTGGTGCGATGACGATCCGGCCAAGATCCGCGCCGCGCTGGTCATGCTCATGGGTCTGCGGGGAACGCCGTTCTTCTACTACGGCGACGAGATCGGCATGCCCGACACGGAGATTCCCGAGAGCCGCGTGCTCGACCCGGTCGGCGTCTTTCACGGTGCGCGCGTCGGGCGCGACCCCGAGCGCACGCCGATGCCGTGGACCGGCGAACCCGGCGCGGGTTACAGCGACCCGGGCGTCGAGCCGTGGCTTCCGTATGGCGACGTCGCCGCGTGCAACGTGGCCGACCAGCGTCACGATCCCGATTCGGTGCTCTCGCTCACGCGCGACTTGATCGGCCTGCGCGACGCGATGCCCGAGCTCCGCCACGGTTCCTACACGACGCTGCCGAGCTCCGACGACCGCGTGTGGGCCTGGCGACGCGGCGACCGCACGGTTGTCGCCATGAACTGCTCCGACGCGCCGGCCGAGGTGAACGATGCGGGTGCCGGAGAGATCCGCATCTCGACCAATAGGTCGCGTGACGGTGAACGCGTGACCCGGTCGCTCCATCTCGAACCGTGGGAAGCAGCAATCGTCTGGCGCGACGCCTAAACGATCCCGACCAGCCGCAGCACCGCGTCGAGCCCGCGCGAGTCACGGTGCCCGGACCGGAACGGGCCGGGCAGGATGTAGGTACGGATGCCGACGTTCGCCGCGCCCCCGTCGTTCGCCGGCGTGTCGCCCACCATCAGTGCGCGGTCTGCAGCCACATCGAGCATGGCAAGCGCGCGTGTGAACATCTCCGCGTCGGGTTTCTGGCACCCGTGCTCGAACGAGAGCACGTAGTGGTCGACGTAACGGTCGAGGTCGTAACGCCGGAAATGATCACGGATGTCGTAATGGATGTCGCTCACAATCACCATCCGCACGCCGTGTTCCTGCAACGCCGACATCACCGGCGCTGAGTCGGGAAAGGCGAACGTTCCCTCCGGATCACCGTCGTACGCCCAGATCGCGATCGCGAGCTCGTCGTCGATACCCGCCGCGGAGAACCACCGCAAGTTCGCCTCTCGGTGTGCTTCGAGCGAGATATCGGAACGCCCGAGCGCGGCGCTGATCTCAGGAATGCCTTCGGTCGCTGCGAGCCGATCGATGATCGACTCGACGTCATCGTCAGTGAGCGAGCGTTCGATCCGTGCCGCGGCGTTCCGTATCCATGCCGCGTCGTCTATGTCCCCGAACAGCGTTCCCCGGAAGTCGAACAGGACCGCGTCGATCGCGTTCACGGAGTCGGGTGCGAATCGCACCACGCCAGCAGATCGTCGGCCGGCATCGCGTTCACGACGCGATCCGCGGTCACGCCGCACGCCGCGGCCCGATCGGTCCCGTAGGACTGCCATTCGAGTTGCTCGGTCGCGTGCGCATCGGTGCTGATCGCGATTCGCAGCCCGGCCTCCACCGCTTTGGTGAGAATGCGCTTGGGTGGGTCGAGCCGCTCGGGGCGGCAATTCACCTCGAGCGCGGTGTCGAACTGCTTGCACGCGGCGATGATCACGTCTTCGTCGAATGTCGACTCAGGCCGGCCCCGGCCCGTGAGCAATCGACCGGTGCAATGTCCGAGCACGTCGGTGTGCGGGCTTGCGACCGCGGCAACCATCCGGCGCGTCATCCCGTCGACATCCATGCGCAGCTTCGAGTGCACACTCGCGACCACCACATCGACACGGGTCAGCAGCTCTTCGTGTTGATCGAGCGCGCCGTCGTCAAGAATGTCGACTTCGACTCCGGTGAGGATACGGAAGGGAGCGAGATCGGCGTTCAGCTCTTCGACCACCTCGAGCTGCTCACGCAGGCGGTCGGGCGACAAGCCGTTCGCGATCTTGAGCCGCGGGGAATGGTCGGTCAGCGCGAGGTACTCATGACCGAGATCGCGTGCCTTGCCGGCCATGGCGGCGATCGTGTCGCCGCCGTCGGACCAATCGGAATGCGAGTGCAGGTCGCCGCGGAGCTGCGCACGCAACGCGTCGCCCGCTTCCGAACCGGGCTCGGGCGTGTTGGCGAGCAGATCCTGGAGGTACTTCGGCGTCTCACCTCGCAGCGCCTCGGCGATCACGGTCGCCGTCTTGTCGCCGACGTTGGGGATGTCGGTGAGCTTGCCGGCATCCGCGAGCCGTTGCAGCTCCTCGGGCGTGACGCGCGAGATCGCCGTGGCCGCGCGCTTGAACGCCTGCTGACGATACGCGGGCGCGCGCCCGCGCATGAGCAGCTCCGCGATGCGCTCGAGTGCCTCGACCGGCGTCACGGAACCGAAGGTACCCTCCCGCGGGCGATCGAAGCAGGCGATTGATGACGGGCGAGCCGGGTAAGCAGCGGGATGAGGACCCGGGCTGGCACCTGAATTGGCGCGTGCTGCCTCTGGCGTTTCCCTACGGGCGCTTCTTGTTCCGACGGCAATGGGCGCGCGGCGATTCCCTGATCAATCTGCGCAACATCTACCTTTCGTTTCCCCTCTCCCTCGCGTTCCTCGTCATCGTGCCCCTGGGCGTCGTTCCCTTCCACCGCGGGAGCTCGGCGTACGCGTGGGCGATCGGGATTGGCGTGTTCGCCGTCGTAGCCCAAATCGCGGCCACGAGGCTGGTCCAGAGACCGATGCCGTGCGACTCGGATGAGACGCTCGCCGCCGGATACCGGGCGCGGATGTTCTTGCGAGTCGCGTTCGCAAACACGCCTGCCCTGTTCGGTTTCACTGCGGCATTCGTCACCGAGAGCAGCTGGGTGTTCTATGCCGCACTTCTCCTCGCGATTCCCGGCCTCGTTCGCGCCGCTCCCACGCGAGCCGCTCTCGTCCGCGAGCAGGACGCGCTGAATGCGAGTGGGTGCGATCGCTCGTTGGTGGCGGCGCTGCGGCGGACCCCGCTGAAGCTCAAGTGAACCACTCGTATACTCCTCTGCCGGAGGGCTGACCGAGTGGCCGAAGGTGCTCGCCTGCTAAGCGAGTAGGGGGTCATAAGCTCCCTCGAGGGTTCAAATCCCTCGCCCTCCGCCATGAGCAGTGACTACGTCACCGGTTTCGCGCAATTGGGAGCGGCAACGCTCGGCGAAAGCGGCGCCCGACCGATGCGGCCCCGCGTCCGCGCCGCGTGGCCGGGCGCGCGCATTAGCGCACCGGCGTTCCCTGTCACCTGCGCGGCGGGTGACAACCTCGCGATCCACGTCGCCGTCGCCGAGGCACCCGCGGGACACGTGCTCGTCGTGTCCGTCGGCATCGAAGCCGAACGCGGCTACTGGGGTGAGGTGCTCACCACCGGCGCCGAGGCGCGCGGCATCGCCGGCCTCGTGATCGACGGCGGAGTACGAGACGTGAGCGCGCTCGAGGCGCACCGCTTCCCGGTCTTCTCCACGATGATCGCGTTGCGCGGTGCCACCAAGGAGCACCCGGGCCGGGTCGGCGGATCGTCGATCGTCGGCGACATCCAGGTCGAGCAAGACGACTGGATCGTGGCCGACGCCGATGGTGTGGCCGTCGTTCCGCGCACGAAGCTCGACGACGTGCTGGCCGCGGGACGGGCCCGCGAGGCGAAGGAAGCAAAGTTCTTCGAGGAGCTACGCGCGGGCCGCACGACCATCGAGCTACTCGCGCTCGACACGGCTCCGATCACCCGGGACTGAGCCCTACGAGCTGACCCGATGCAGCCGGTTGCGATCGGTGTGCTCGAGCACGTCACCGTGACGCTCGTGCGTGATCGTCGACGTCTCGTCGTAGGCCCACGTGTCGTCGTCTTCGATGGTGATCACCGCCACGTAGCGCGTCGTGCGCGCCGCCTTGGCGAGGTACGGGTTCGACAAGATCCCGAACATCTCCGATCCGACATCCGCGGCCATCGTGAACGTGTTCGCGTCGGGCGTCGTCGTCCCGCCCGCGAGAATCATCGAGCCGCGCGGAATCATGAAACAGCGCATCACCGAGCGATCGGCCGCATCCCACAACCAGTACCCGACCTCGGTGTGGAACGGATCGACCTCGTCGCCCCGCCACGCCGCCATGCGGTAGTCGAGCCCGTACAGCGACTGGGTCCCGTTGTCGACGGACCGAACGGATTGAGCACCGTGCGCTCCCGGTACGGCGTTTCCTTCACGCGACCATCAGCGTGCGCGAACGCGACATCGATGCCGTCGTCGCCTTCCCACGTGCCGACGAGCCGGGCGAGCGGTCCCCATTCCTTGTAGTCAGTCATGGCGCCGGATGCTACGGGAACCGTTCAGAGAACGACGACCGAACGCAGCACTTCGCCGCGCTCCATCTTGTGGAAAGCGTCTTCCACGTCGTCGAGTCCAATCGTCTCGGACACGAACTTGTCGAGCGGGAAGCGGCCCTGCAGGTGCAGATCGATGAGGGTCGGGAAGTCGCGGGACGGCAGGCAGTCGCCGTACCACGACGGTTTGAGCGCGCCCCCGCGACCGAAGAAATCGATCATCGGGATGTCAGGTAGCGCCATGTCGGGCGTGGGCACGCCGACCTGCACGACCGTCCCCGCGAGGTCACGCGCGTAGAACGCCTGCTTCAGCACCTCCGGCCGCCCGACCGCCTCGATGCACACGTCGGCGCCGTCGCCGTTGGTCGCGGCGCGGATCGCCTCGACCGCGTCGGTCTTGGAGGAGTCGACGACGTTGGTCGCGCCGAACTCCTTGGCCCACTCGAGCTTCCGCGGGTCCAGATCCACCGCGATGATTGTGTGCGCGCCCGCGAGCTTGGCGGCGGCGATGGCGGCGTTGCCAACTCCGCCGCACCCGAACACTGCAACGGAGTCGTCGCGCCCGACGTTGCCCGTGTGCGCGGCGGCGCCGAACCCGGCCATCACGCCGCAGCCGAGCAGCCCGGCTGCGGCGGGCGTGGCCTGGGGATCGACCTTCGTCGCCTGGCCCGCCGCGACCAGCGTCTTCTCCGCGAACGCGCCGATGCCGAGCGCGGGCGAGAGCGGCGTCCCGTCGGCGAGCGTCATCTTCTGCTGGGCGTTGTGCGTCGCGAAGCAATACCAGGGGCGTCCGCGGCGGCACGCGCGGCATTCGCCGCACACGGCTCGCCAGTTGAGGACGACGAAGTCGCCGGGCGCGACGCCGGTCACGCCGTCGCCCACCGCGTCGACCCGGCCCGCGGCCTCGTGACCGAGCAAGTAGGGAAAGTCTTCGCCGATACCACCTTCGCGGTAGTGGAGATCGGTATGACAGACGCCGCACGCCTGCACGCGTACCGTCACTTCGCCCGGGCCCGGATCGGGAACCACGATCGTTTCGACGGTCACCGGTTGACCCTTGGACTTCGCGATCACCCCTCGCACTTGCTCAGCCATATCTCCCCCATTCCGGCGGCCGCGAGCGGAACACCGATCAGACGTTACGACCGCACCACGTTCGGCGGCATCCCACCATTCAACACGGTCGCGACTGCCGCGCTCGCGAGTGCGGCCATGCGCGAGCGCGTCGCCTGCGATGCCGAGCCGATGTGTGGGAGCAACACCGTCCGCGGCGCGTCGAGCAGACGCGGGTGCACCGCGGGCTCACGCTCGTACACGTCGAGCCCGGCCGCGAAGAGCCGCCCCTCGTGCAGCGCGTCGGCGAGCGCGCCTTCGTCGACGACCGATCCGCGCGCGGTGTTCACAAGTACCGAGGTCGGCTTCATCAGCGCGATCCGCCGGGCGCCGATCAGATGATGCGTCGGCTCGCCCCCGGGCACGTGGAGCGAGACGATGTCGGACGTCGCCAGCAGCTCGTCGAGATCGGCGAGGTAACCCGTCTCGCCCGTGTCACCGCGCGCGTGATGCAACACGCGCATGTCGAAGCCGGCCGCGCGGCGCGCGACCGCGCGCCCGATGCGGCCGTACCCGACGATGCCGAGCGTTGCGCCGTGCACGTCACGGCCGAGGTACTGCGTGATCCCCCAGCCCTTCCACCGGTCGGCGCGCAGCTCGGCCTCGGCGGTGTGGGCCAGTCGGGAGGCAGCCAGGATCAAGGTGAAGGCGAGGTCGGCAGTGGTCTCGTCGAGGACGCCCGGCGTGTTGCACACCACGACGCCCTGCGCGCGTGCCGTGCGGACGTCCACGTTGTCGTAGCCGACGGCCACGTTCGCCACCACCTTGAGTCGTCCGCTCGCGGCACCGGCCTCGAGCACGGCGGCGTCGATCTTGTCGGTCAGCACCGAGACGATCGCGTCCACCTCACCGGCGTGCACGACCAGCTCGTCGTGCGAGAACGGCGCATCGTCCGCGTTGGGACCGATCAACTCGTGACCCGCGAGCGGGTCCAGGCCCCCATCGGGCAGACGGCGGGTGACGAGTACCCGCCCCATCAGTGACGGGCCACTCAGTGCTCGGTGTAATTCACTTCGCCCGCACCCGCGACGCCGACCGCAAAACAGAAGCAGTGGATCGGCGCGTGATCGCTCACCGGCCGGAGGCTGTGGACCGTGTCGGGTGGAATGTGCACGAGATCGCCCTGCGCGATCTCCCGCTCCTCGCCCGCGATCGTCATGAGCCCGCGTCCTGACGTGACGTAATAGAACTCGTGGGTCGGGTGCTCGTGGGGATCGACGAGGCCGCCGCCCGCGACCTCGAACTCGCTGACGAGCTCGAGGTGGCCGCCCTTGGTGATGTCGAACATCTCGCGCGGGTTCACCAGCCACCACACCGGCACTGTGCCGTTGTGCTCGACGACCGGCTCCACGTCTTCGATCGACCGCACGTCCATGGGCGAACCTCCACCGCGCTCTCTAAGCTGACGCACCCGTCAGGCTTTGCGCCAGATGCCTGGCTGCAAAGGGTATCCGGGGGAGGAACGGCATGAGTAGCCCGCGGACGATCGAGCTGGCGTTGGAGCCGGCAACTCCGGAGGCGTTCGCGGCCTACGGCGTGCTCCCTCCGTTCGAGGGCGACGGTCAACCCACCGCGGATCTCGTGTTCACGCGCAACGACGGTTGGGTGAACTTCATCGGGCACACGCTCGCCGAGATCGACGTGCGCGACGGGCGACTCCGGTGTGAGCTGCTCAACCGCCACGACACGCACACACAGACGCTCATGCCGATGAGCGGCGACGCGCTGGTCGTGGTCGCGCCGGCCGACGTCGATTTCTCGCGGCCCGAGCACTTCGACTCGGTCAAGGCGTTCGTGCTGCCGCAGTACGCGTGTGTGCACCTCCACCGGGGCACGTGGCACTGGGGTCCCTACCCGATCGGCGCGCCAGAATTGCGGGTTTTCAACATCCAGGCGCGCGGGTGGCCCACCGACAACGGCATCGTCGAGCTCGCGCGTGATCACGGCATTGTGTTCGAGGTCACACCCTGAGCCCGTTCGCGGGAATCGCTCAAGAAACGGGTCGATTCCGCTCGATGTAAGAGAGAGCGGTGGGGGTGTTACTTCGGAGACCCATGACTGCAACCGTCACGATCCTTCAAAACGCGATCACGCGCGAGGAACGCCTCGTCGGCCTGCCGGCTGACCAGCCGCTCACCAACGCTGCGCTCGTGCACCGCCGGGTGCAGATCGCCGTCCTGCTCGGGCTCCTCGGGCTCGTCTCACTGATCGCGATGTTCGCCGCGACCGGCTCGCTGCGCCTGGTCGCTTCGATCTTCGCACTGGGCTTCGCGTACTACTCACTCGAAAAGGAACATCACCTCCAGCTGCTCGGGCGCCTGCGGGACGACGCCAATCTCATCTCGCTCGTCGTCGCCGACGAGCTGGTGTTCTCGGGTGCGCTCGAGACCGACCGTGAGCTGCTCGACCTCCGCATCGCACTCGAGCGGGCCGCGCCGCACGTGGCCGCGGGCCTCGCCGAGGTGCTCCCGACCGACTGCGCGCGCGTCCGCGTGACCGGGCCGTCGGGCGAGGTCCCCATCGCGGCCGAGCGCGATCTCGCGCCCGGTCGCTTCCCACCCGACGACGGCGACATCGCGCGCGCGGCTCTGAAGCAACGGCACTCGGTGCGCCGTCCGAGTAGCCACGATCGCGCGGTGCTGACCGTGCCGCTCTGGCGGCGCGACGACGTGGTCGGCGTGCTCGAGCTCGTCTCCCATCCGGGCCAGACCTACGTCTCGCGCGACGCAAGCCTCGTCGACGCGTACGGACGCGGCGTGATCGCGGCGTTGCTCGAATCCGGCTGAGCCCCGCTCCGCTCGATTCGCCGTCGTCGCTACTCTCCTGCGCGTGGGAGAGCTCGAGGGACGGGTCGCGATCATCACGGGCGGCGGATCGGGGATCGGCGCCGCCACCGCGCGTCGATTCGCCGGCGAGGGTGCGACCATCGCCGTGTTCGAACGCGACCCCGAGACCGCGGTCGCCATCGCGGCGGCCGTAGACGGGCACGCGTACGCGATCGACGTGCGCGACGGCGACGAAGTCGCCGAAGTGGTCGATCGGGTCGCCCAGACCGTCGGCCAGGTCGACATCCTCGTCAACAACGCGGGGACCGGGGATCTCCGGCCGCTCCACACCGTCGATGACAAGCTCTGGCATCGCCTGATCGACGTGAACCTCACCGGCACGTTCAACGCGACCCGCTCCGTGATCCCGTACATGCTCGAGACCGGCGGCGCGATCGTGAACATCGCGTCGGTGTCGGGCCTCGCGCCCACCCGCAACGAAGCCGCCTACTCCGCGGCCAAGGCGGGTGTGGTCGCCCTGACGAAGAGTGGCGCGCTCGAGTACGGACCGACGGTGCGCGTGAACTGCGTGGCGCCCGGCCACGTGCGCACTCCCATGACCGCGGTGTGGGAGCAGATGCCCGACGCGTTCGCACCCATCGCCGAAGCCATCCCGCTCGGCCGCATCGGCGAGGCCGACGAGATCGCCGAGGCCATCCTGTTCCTCGCGTCGGATCGGGCGAGCTACATCACCGGTCAGACCCTCGTGGTCGACGGCGGCGTGATCCTCCCCCAGGCCGGCACCGACGCCGCCCTGGCCAAGCTGTTCGACCGCCTGAACGAGTAGTCGCACAAGCAAAACGGCCGCCCCGGAGGGACGGCCGTTCGTGCTTGGAAGTGTCAGACGGCTTCGAGCAGCTCGCGTGCGCCGACGTCGGCCGAAGGGTGACGAAGCTTCGACATCGCCCGGGCCTCGATCTGTCGGATGCGCTCACGGGTGAGGCCGAAGTACTCGGCAACCTCCTCGAGCGTGCGCTCGCCGCCACCGTCGAGCCCGAAACGCAAGCACAGGATCGTGCGCTCGCGCTCGTCGAGCACCTTGAGCACCTTGGCGACCTCGCCCGGAAGGAGCGAGACCGCGGCCGCGTCGAAGGGTGCGGTGGCGTTGCGGTCTTCTACGAAGTCACCGAGCTCGGCGTCGCCGTCGTCACGGACGGGCTCGTCGAGCGAAACCGTGTCGACCGCATACCGGAGCACCTCGACGACCTTGTCGAGCGGAAGCTCGGCCTCGGCCGCGAGCTCGGCCAACGTGGGCGTGCGACCGAGCGAGCCCTCGAGCTGGGCGCGCATCTTGAGGAGCGCCGTCAGCATGTCGCCGGCGTGAACCGGGAGCCGGATCACGCGCGCCGAGTTGGCGATACCGCGCTGGATCGCCTGGCGAATCCACCAGGTCGCGTAGGTCGAGAACTTGAAGCCCTTGCGCCAGTCGAATTTGTCGACCGCGTGGATCAGGCCGAGGTTGCCCTCCTGGACGATGTCGAGCAGAGGCAGGCCCGACGACTGGTACTTCTTCGCGATCGACACGACGAGTCGCAGGTTCGAGTTCACGAACTGGCGATGGGCCTCTTCGCCGGAGCGAATCGAGCGCCGGAGCTGGCGGCGCTGAGTCGGGGTGAGCTTCTTGGCGGCATCCAGCTCTCCCTGCGCGACGACACCCGCCTCGATCGCTTGCGCGAGGCGGACCTCATCGTCCTTGGTCAGGAGGTCGTGGCGGCCGACGTCTTCGAGGTAAAGACGTACGAGGTCTTCGTAGTCTCGGTCCTCACGACGGGACTTGACGTGCTTAGCGGGCATGTTGTGCCTTCAGGTCTTGCAGTTCGGGCCGGATCTTGGCGGGGGGAGCGGTACTGTCTCTATCGGCCGGACCACTACTCGGGTCCAGTATCAGACGAAACGTCCAACTTGGAGTCGGTGTTCCCCAGGCGTGCCGGGAGATCGGCTCCGAAAGTTCGGGCGTGCGGGCGGGCGGCTAAACGAGCGGGGGAGCGAGCGCCGGCCAGGGCCGGTCCTCGATCATAACGCGTTCCAGGGACGATCTCAAGCTGGTATAAGCGCGCTGACCTGGGGAAACGCTTCGAGCACGGACAATCGCGCCGAGCGTGTTCGACGGGCCTTCGCCACCCCATCGTCCGCCGCGACCGGCCCGCGCGTCAACTCGCGTGTGCGGCCCAGATGTGCATCGCGCCGTACGCCCGCCAGGGCCGCCAGGTCTCCGCGGCCGCCTCGGGCACGGCGCCGAGCTCACGCCGGATCGCCAGATCCGATGCCGGGAACGCGTCCCGTTCGGCACAGGCACGCATCGCGATGTAGTGGGCAGTCCAGGGCCCGATGCCGGGCAGGGCGCACAAGGCGGTCACGACTTCGTCGAGCCCCGCCGCGCGATCCAGGGCAATCGACTCGGTTGCGACGGCTTCGGCGAACCCCTGCAGGGCACGGATTCGCGCGCCGGGCACACCCAGCGACGCGAGATCGGCATCGGCGATCGTCGCCGCGCTCGGGAAGAGGTGCGTGAGGCCGAGCGCGCCGATCCCGGGAACCGGTTCGCCGAAGGCGCCAACGAGCTTGCCACTGAGCGCGGTGGCCCGGGCCACGGACACCTGCTGGCCGAGGATCGCCCGCACCCCGAGCTCGAACGCGTCGACCGCGCCGGGGACCCGCAGGCCGCGGCGGGAGCGTACGAGCGGAGCCAGGCGCGGATCGCGTGCGAGGCGGCGGTCGATCGGCTTGGGGTCGGCGTCGAGGTCGAAGAGCCGTCGCACCGCGGCGACGAGGTGGACGAGCCCTTGGAGACCCGACAGATGCGCGCGCAGACGCAACGCCTGCTCGCTCGCGACGTTCCACACCTCGATGACGTTGGGCGCGCCGTCGAGCTCGACAGTGCGGCGGTAGATCCCGGCGTCGAGATCGATCGACTCGACACCGGGGATCGCGCGGGGCGAGAGGAAGCGGAGCAGCTCGTTCCACGCGAGCGGTGCGCGGTAGGGAACTCGAAGCTCGAGGCCGCCGTCGACCACGAGCCGATCGGGGAGGCGTCGCCGAGCGCGCAGCTCCGTGGGCGTGAAGCGGAACACCTCGTTCATCACGCGGTTCATCTGGCGCACACTGTTGAAACCGGCGGCGGGCGCGAGCTGCACCATCGGCAGATCCGTGTCGTCGAGGAGCCGCCGAGCGAAGTGGGCACGGCGGGAACGGGCAACATCGCTGGGTGTCGCGCCGACGTGCTCGGCGAACAGACGGCGGAGGTGACGCGCGCTGACACCCAGGCGCGTTGCGAGGTCGTCTTCGGTCGCGCCGTCGAGCGCGCCGTCGGCGATGCACCGCATCGCACGGCATACGAGCTCGGGCGCTGCGATCCAGCCGGGCTCGGTGACCCGGTCGGGACGGCAGCGCAGGCACGGACGGAACCCGGCCGCTTCCGCCGCCGCCGCGAAGTCGAACGGCAATGTGTTGCGACGCAACGGCGTCCCCGGGCACCCCGGCCGGCAGTAGATACCCGTGGTGACGACGCCCTGGAAGTTCAGCATGTCTCCGTTCTAGGCGACCAATCTAGACGGATCCGGACACGCGCTCCGACTGCGGACGGTTGTCCGGATCCGTCCAGCCGATTGGGCGTAGAACGTTCTCATGACACGAGAACTGGCCCAAGTTGAAACCCCGATCAGTACGTTCCGCGCCGTCGTCGTCGACGGCGCCGTGCGTACCGCTGCGTTCGTCCAAGGCACCGGCGTGCGCCGCGATTCGAGTGGCGTGCATCTCGCGCTCGCGGCCTACTTCGCCGGTGAAATGGACGCGCTCGACGCGATCGGCGTCGATCCCCAAGGCACCGAGTTCAAGCAGCAAGTGTGGAAGCTGCTGCGCGAGGTGCCGGCGGGCACGACGGTCTCGTACGGCGAGCTCGCGGCGAGAGTCGGAGCACCGGGTGCGGCACGCGCGGTCGGAACCGCGAACGCCACGAACCCGGTCTGCCTGATCATTCCGTGCCACCGCGTCATCCGTACGGGCGGCGGGCTCGGCGGCTACGGCTTCGGCCTCGACCGGAAGCGCTGGCTGCTTGCTCACGAGGCCCCCGCCTTCGAGCTCGTCAACTCCTAGGCGGCGCGGGTCTTCGACTCGGGCAACCTGTCGTTGATCCGGCCGGGCGGCTCGCAGCGAATCGTCCTACGATTCCCGGACGGGCGCGTGACCGGCGGGCAAAACCGGGAGGCGAGCAACCATGGTGCAATCCACCGAGCCGAAGCCGAAGGGCGAGACCGCCCAGACCATCGATCTGACGGCGAACGCTTGGAGCCTGCCGGCGGCGGGTCCCACGATCTTCGACTTCGACTACACCAACGGGCGCGACCAGCTCCTCCGCCTCTACGACAAGGGCACGCGCCGGCAATGGGTTGCGTCCGACCGGATCGACTGGAGCGTCGACGTCGACTTCGAGAACCCGATCGGTGTTCCCGACGAGAGCATCTTGCTGTTCGGCACGCGCTTCTGGGAGAAGATGAACGAGCGTGAGCGCGGCGAGGTGCGGCGCAACCAGGTGTCGTGGCAGTTCTCGCAGTTCCTGCACGGCGAGCAGGGTGCACTGATGTGCGCGTCGAAGATCGTGAACACGGTGCCCACGATCGACGCCAAGTTCTTCGCCGCGACGCAGGTGATCGACGAGGCCCGCCACGTCGAGGTGTTCAGCCGCTATCTCCACGAGAAGCTCGAGCTCGTGTACCCGCTGAACTCCAATCTGAAGTCGCTCCTCGACGACGCGCTCACCGACAGCCGGTGGGACATGACGTATCTCGCGATGCAGGTGCTCATCGAGGGGTTGGCGCTCGCCGCGTTCGGTTTGATCCGCAACAACGCCACCGATCCCCTGGCCAAGTCGATCAACGCGTACGTGATGCAGGACGAAGCGCGCCACGTCATGTTCGGGCGACTGGCGCTACGCGACTACTACCCCGAGCTGACGCAACGCGAACGCGACGAGCGCGAAGAGTTCTGCGTCGACGCGTGCTACCGGATGCGTGACCGTTTTCTCGGTGAGGAGATCTGGGAGCGACTCGGCCTCCCCGTCGACGAAGTGGTCGAGATCGTCGAGCACGCCGAACTGCAGCTGATGTTCCGCGGCTTCCTGTTCGCGCGGATCGTTCCGATCCTGCGTGACATCGGCCTGTGGGGCCCGAAGATCCGTGCCGCGTTCGAGGACATGGGCGTGATGGGCTTTGCCGAGGGCGACATCGACCAACTGATCGCCGAGGACGAGACGATCGCCGAGGAGATCGACGAACAGCGGCTGAGCTCGGTGCGCGCGGTCGCCGGTGCTGCCGACAGCTGAGAACTGCCCCCGACGCGGCAGGTGCGGATCGGTACAATCGAAGGCCCAAGCGCTCGTAGCTCAATGGATAGAGCATCTGACTACGGATCAGAAGGTTGGGGGTTCGACTCCCTCCGAGCGCGCTGAATGGGTGCAGGCCCAAGCCGACGCGGTGCTGAAGCCGGCGCCCGCCGCGGTTGCTGCGGGGGTGCTGGCCTCACGGACTCCGGGAGTGCAGGTCGGCGTGCGCCGTAAAGGCGGCAGGATCAGACTCGGTACGTGACGGCGGTTCGCCTGCGTCTCTTGGCGGAGCTGCGTTCCCGGTGGCGGGCGTGGACAACGTTCGCGTTGCTGGTCGGCGTGGCCGGTGGTGTCGTGCTGTTGACCGCGGCGGGAGCGCGCCGAACCAACAGCTCGTACTCGCGCTATCTGACGGCATCGCGGGCTTCGGATCTCCTCGTGGCGCCGGTGCTGAGTGCATACGACGCCGCGCTGGTGAGGCTCCCCGGCATCGAAGCGATCGCCCACGCGGCAATCCTCAACCCGGTCGACAAGAAGCGTCAACCAACTACCTACGCCGTGATCGGGCCCGGCGCCGGGTTCGCCGACGCGATCGACCGCCCAAAAGTCGCGTCCGGACGGATGTTCCGTCCCGACGACCCGGGGGAGGCGGTCGTCGATACGCGCATGGCCGCGAAGTCTCACGTGGGTACCGGGAGCAGGCTCGCGCTGTCTCTCGCACCGCAGAGCCCGGGTCGCCGAACGGGGTTGCTGCACTTCGAGATTCGCATCGTCGGCATCGTCGTGACGCGCAACGATGCCATCTCGGTGTCCACGAACGACGCATTCCCGCAGGTGCTCGTCTCGCCCGCGCTGGTGCGCAGGCTCGACGCCAACTACGGACTCAACTATGTGGTGGTCCGCATTCGGCCGGGCTACTCACCGACCTCGGTCGCGCACGCCGCGCGGCGGCTCGCGCAGCACTATCCGGCGATCGCGAACGAAATCCAGATCGCGAACGAATCGGATCAGGCGGCCAGGATCGAGCAAGCGATCCGACCACAGGCGGCCGCGCTCGCGATCTTCGCGCTGCTCGCAGCGCTCGCGGCGCTTGTCGTTCTCGGTCAGGTCGCCGCGCGCGACTTGTTCGTCTCATCCGTCGAGTTTCCGACATTGCGCGCGATTGGGTCGACGCGTGCGCAGCTCCTCGCGACCCTGCTTCTCGAGGTTGCGATCGCGGCCATACTTGGCGCCGCGATCGCAGTCGCGCTCGCGCTCGTCGCCTCACCACTCGTGCTGTTCGGTCCTGCACGGATCAGCGAGCCTCACCCCGGCCTCGCTGCGGACTGGACCGTGCTCGGAATCGGCGCCGCCGGCATCGTGGTGCTCCTCGTGTTGCGCGTCGCGTGGTCGGCATGGCGTCTCTCGCGGGCGACGCCCGATTGGCAACGAACAGGCACGGGAGCTCCCGTTGTGAGGTCGTCGCGCATCGCGCGCGAGGCCGCGCAACTCGGCGCGCCAGTGACGGCAACCATCGGTGTGCGTCTGGCGCTCGAGCCGGGTCGCGGCCGTACTGCCGTTCCCGTGCGCAGCGCGCTGGTCGGCAGCGTGATCGCCATCGCATCCGTAGCCGCCGCCTTCACGTTTGGGAGCAACCTCGTACATCTCGTGCGCACACCGGGCCTCTACGGACAGACCTGGGATGCCACGATCGACGCGCAGTTCGCGTCGCCGCCCACACGCGTGTACGTGAACCTGATGGCCAACCACGCGGGCGTCGACCGGTGGTCATTCGGCGACTACGCGACGTTGCAAGTCGGCACGCACACGATCCCCGCGATCGGCATTCTCTCGGGACGCGGCGCACCGCTCTTGCCAACGGTGCTCGAAGGTCGCGCGCCGCGAGTTGAGGACGAGGTCGCACTCGGAGGCCGGACGCTCTCCCAGCTGAACGCTCGCATCGGCGACACGATCGAAGCATCCCTCGCCGGCCACACGATCAAGCTTCGGGTTGTCGGACGCGTGGTCCTTCCGGCATTCGGACAGGGCGACTTCAACCCGACCGGACTCGGCGATGGCGCCTTGTTGCCAGGACCGCTCGTTGCTCGGTTCGCGCCGCCCCGTGATGCCGGGGGCGCACGCCCCGGCACGGCCAACTTCGCGCTGGTCCACGTCGCCGGCGGCGCGCAACACACCTCCGACGTGAACCATCTACTGACCGCGGTCGCACACAACAAATACTGCATCCGCGGTCTCTGGACGATCATGACCGCGCAGAGACCTGCCGACATCCGCAACTACGCGCGGGTCGAGTCCACACCGCTTGCGCTCGCTGCACTCCTCGCGCTGCTCGCCATCGCATCGATCGGCCACGCATTGGTGACCGCGATCCGACGCCGCCGGCGCGACCTCGCGATCCTCATGACTCTCGGATTCACTCGCCGGCAGATATCGGCCGCCATCGCGTGGCAGGCGACGACGCTCGCGTTCGTCACGCTCGCAATCGGCCTCCCGCTCGGTGCCATCGCCGGACGGTCGATCTGGACCGCCTTCTCGGCACATCTCGATGTCGCCCCGAGCGTGCACATCCCACTCGTGCCGATACTCCTCACGATCCCGAGCGCGTTTGCGATCGCCATCCTGCTCGCGGCCGGACCGGCCTGGATCGCGCGCCGCCGCCATCCCGGAGACCTGTTACGAGCCGAATGATCTGCACCTTGTGTCGACCGATCTTTCGGGCCGCCCAGCAGCGCAACTCGTTGCTCACGCGTTTGCCAACGAGCAGTGCCGAACGCGATGGACCGACCCGCGTACGACGGACGATCCCGCGGTACCGTTCCTGCTCAGGAGCATTGCGGAGCACGAGACATCCGGTCTCGGGCGTAGGCGAAAGCCCTACGGATCAGAAGGTTGGGGGTTCGACTCCCTCCGAGCGTGCTACGCCGGGCGGTAGGCGCAGATGAGGACGCCGGTCTTCGCCTGCGTCACCGACACGAGCTCCAGCGGCCGAGCCTGACCGTCCGACGGGAAGATCGTCTTTCCACCACCCAACAGGATCGGCTCGATCATGAGCCAGTACTCGTCGACGAGATCGTTCTCGATGAGCTGACGAGCGAGCGAGACACTGCCCCAGACCTGCAGGCCGCCGTCACCACCACTCGTTCGCAGAGAGCGGATCGCCTCGATCGCGTCGTCGGCGACATTGAGGAGGGTCGTGTTGTTCCACCGGGAGGACGCGTCCTCCGCCGACAATGTCCTCGACACGACGTACTTCCGGATCGCGTTCATCTGGTCGGCGTACGGATCGCCCGCCCGCCCCGGCCACGCGGCGGCCATGCCGTCCCACGTGCGCCGCCCGAACAGCAGCGCCTCCGTGCGATCCATGAGCTCGCCGATAACCGCCGCCATCGAGTCGGGGTCGAAGAACGGACCCGACCAGCCACCGTGACGGAACCCGCCGTCGGTGTCTTCCTCGGGCCCGCCGGGAGCCTGCGAGACGCCGTCGACGCTGATGAAGTCAGTCAGAATGATTCGCATATGAGGTTCGACGTTAGAGCGCGGCGGAACTCATCGATACGTCGCGTGAAAAGTGGTCCGTCTCAGCGGGGATCGAGGCGGAGCCGGCCGTTCGACCGGACCTTGAGTTCCCGCGCGAGCTCGACCCGCGTGACGTAGCCGACGATCGCCGGCGCGCGTCGCAACAGCTCGGACGTCACCTGGGAGCGCTCGTCGCGAGAGTGGAGTCGCTTCGTCGTGCAACCGCCGCGGAACACCTCGTACCAGGTCTGGTCGACGCGCCCGGCGGCGGTCCCCCGGATGAACCGACGGGCGCCGTCGACGTCGGCGGCCACCTCGCTGGCGTCGCCGATATCGCATCGGCCCGACGCGAGTGACGGCGCATCGCGGATCCGCCACCGGCCGTGCACGCCGAAGCGCTCACGGCCACATCGGACGGCCGGCGCGTGGTCGTCGTGAACTACGACATGCGCTCCATCGGGTACGACCCGACGACCGACACCCGGGCAACTCTTCCGAGCGTTCACGCGCGCTTTTCCGAGCACTTTCCGACCTCCGGATTGGTCGGCGGTTACACCGTGGTGCTCATGGCCGGCGCGGCAGTCGTGCTGATGCCGAGCGACGTGTGGGTACCGCTGCCCTACGGGCAGATCCCGTTTGGCGACGTCGGTTCGACCCCCGGGGAGCGCTCTTCGTCGTGGGTGTCAGCCACCTCGTTTCGAACGTGATCGCGATCGTCGACCTCGCCCGCCGGGTCGAGGCAGCATCACGATTTCAGGTAGGCGTGGGCAGCATCCGACCGCCGGCGGGCTATCCGATTGCACGCGTCGCACTACGACGGCTCGGCCAAACTGAGGGGATGCCACCCGGCCCGCTCGAAGACGCATTGGACGAGCTCTACGAGGTCGATCCGAGTGAGTTCGTCAACGTTCGGAAGCGGCTGAGTGCAACCCTTCGGGATGCGGGAGACAAGGCCGGGGCCAAGCTTCTGCAAGCGGCCCGGCGCCCGAGCACATCGGCGTGGACACTCAACCAGGTCGCGCGTCGCGAACCGCAACTCGTCGAGAGCGTGCTCGACGCGAGCAGCGAGCTCTTCGCGGCGCAGACTCGAGGTTCGAACAAGCCCGACATGCTGCGCGACGCAATCCGCGCGCACCGCGAGGCGATCGACGCGGCGACGGGAGCCGCGCTCGGGATTCTCGGTGATCGCTCCAACGACAAGTTCCGCAGCGAGATCGTTTCCACGCTGCGCGCCGTCAGCACCGACGAAGAGACCGCCACGCAGCTCCGAGCGGGCCGCATCACTCGCGAGGCGTCCGCGGCGGGCTTTCCCGACGCGGTCGGGCTCACGCTCGTACCCGACCTGCCCCGGTCGAGCGCCACGCAAAAGAAGGCGGAGCAGCCGACGACGCGTCCGGCTCGGGCCGACGCCGCCCGGGCCGAGCGCGAACGCGAGGAGAAGCGACGCGCCGCGCTCGCGCGCGAGGAAGCGGCGCGCAAAGAAGCCGACGCGGCCGAAGCGGAGGCAGATCGAGCGCAAGCGCGCGTTGACGAACTCCAGGACTCGCTCGAAGCGGCCCGGCGCGATCTGCGAAAGGCGCGCGAAAGCCGCCGCAACGCCAAGAGCACGCTGCGCGATCTCCGGTGACTCCCCGTGAATCACTCGTTCGAGCGTGGCGCGGGTTGATCCCTTCATCCATGCTGGAAGGCAGCCGACAGGTATCGGCGAGGCGTCTCTGCGTGCCCCACGCGTCTCCCCCGAGCGCACGCAAGAGAGCGACCGATGAAGGCGTTGTGGATCCGAGAGCGCTTCCTTGTGCTGTGCGCGCTCACTGCGTTGCTGACCGCCGGCGCGTTTGCCGGCGTCCAGCTCGTCGACGGCTTGCGCGCCAACGCCGCGAACTGTGACGCGCCGACGTGCGTACCTCCCGCGCGAACGATCATGGCGCCGGCACCTGCCGTGACTGCGATTCGTCGTCAGCCAGTTGCGCCGGCGAAGGCGCGGCCCACGCTTCCGCCCGTCCCCGCCGTGACGCAACCGACGACCTGCGCCGGCGTCCTCGCGTCCATCTCCTGGCCACCGGGGTGGCGCGTGCAATGCGACGGACCTCGCGCCGGACTCCTCGGTGCGACCCAACCCGCGGGCGTCACCGAGCTTTTCGTCCGCGCCAACGAATCGATGAGCACGCTGCGCGTCGTGGCGCTGCACGAAGCGGGGCACGCGTGGGACCTCGCACGCCTCGACCCGGCGCGGATCGCGCAATGGTGCGCGGCCCGCGGCTGCGACGCCAACCACTTCTTCTCGGGCACCGTCAGTAGCCAAGGCTGGGCGGAGCCGAGCGGCGCCGAAGACTGGGCCGCGACATGGGACGCGTGCCACGGCGGCGAGTACCACCGGTCGTACATGGGGTTGGCCGCACCGCTGCCGGCCCAGTGCGCGTTGCAGAACACGCTCGTCGCCTTCCCGCGCTGACCCGAACTGCAACGCCCGCGCCGGGCATGATGGTTGCATGCCACCCGATCGCGAGCCCATCGCAGTGATGCCCGGCGCCGAACCGTTCTCCGCTCCGGGAGGTCCGAACGGCGCGCTCGTGGTGCACGGCTTCACCGGATGCCCGCAATCGATGCGCGGCTTGGCGAACGCCTTCGCCGCGGCCGGCTACGCGGTCGAGCTCCCGCGCCTTCCGGGACACGGCACATCGGTCGACGACATGGCAACCACGACGTTCGCCGACTGGTCGGCCACGGTCGAGCACGCCTACGACGCGCTCGCCGCCCGCTGCGAACGCGTGGTCGTATCGGGGCTCTCGATGGGAGCAACGCTCGCGGCGTGGCTCACGGTGCGCCATCCGGAGATCGCGGGGCTGATCGTGATCAACGGCGCGTTCTCGCCACCCGAGCCGAACCTGCGCGACGGCATCGAGCAGTTGGTTGCGCAGGGCGTGACGCGCATCCCCGGCCCCGGCAATGACATCGCCGACCCCGATCAGACGGAGCTGGCCTACTCCGAAGTCCCGCCCGCGCAGCTCCTCTCGCTCCTCGACGAGCTGGAGAAGCTGCAGAGCGAGCTACCTCGGATCCGCTGCCCCTCGCTCGTGATCACGAGCGACAACGATCACGTGGTCCCGCCCGCGTCGAGTGACTTCTACGCCGAACACGTCGGCGGCCCGGTCGAGAAACTCCGACTCCTGCGCAGCTTCCACGTTGCGACGCTCGACGTCGAGCGGGCCGAAATCGAAGCCGCTGCAGTTGCGTTCGCGGCACGCGTGACGGGTTCCTAACCTGTCCCGGTGGAGTTCTTGCTGTTCGACGAGGTCGGCGAGGCGATGCGCGGGTTCGCGCCGTCGGAGCTCGGCGAGTACCACCACCGCGCGCACCGCTACGGCGTAAAGGTGTGGTTCGGACCGCTGACCCCGCCCAAGGAGCACTACGAAGCACAGGTGGTCGGAGCCGACGCCGACAAAGAGGCCACCGTCCTTGCGATCGAGGTGGGCTTCCACTCCGAGTATCCGAAGGCCGTCGACAACGACGCCGTGATCGCGCATCTCCTCGCGAACGAGAAGCGCTGGCGACGCTCGGTCGGCAAGGAGGCGCAGGTGGGAGAGTTCCTCGGCCGCGCCGACCGGTGGCGGCGCGTCTCCGAGACGTGGCCCGACCCCGACCTCGGTGACGAGATGCTCGTGATCGAGCTCGCGACGCGCCTCACCGACTACATCACCGCGCTCGAGCCCGTGCGCCGAACCCGGAAGAAATGATGCGACGACGAATCGCGTGCTTGTGCTGTGCGGTTGTGCTCGCGGGTTGTTCGGGGAGCAGCTCGAAACCGTCGGCGACGGTCGCCGGTCCGGGCTGGGTACGCGCCGACCTGAAGCCGGTGTCACAGCCGTATCGCGCGGGCGGGCGCTTCGTGCTCTACGTCCAGGGGAGTGCCGGCCTCGACATCGTCGGGCTGGATCCCAAGACGGGCAGCACCGCTTGGAAGCTCGACGCATCGGCGTCGGGCGTCACGCAAGGTGTCACCCCGACGTTCGCGATCGACGGCAACCGCGTCGTGTTCCTGCGCGACGTCGGCAAGGGTTCCGCCGCGTTGGTCGGTGTCGATGCTCGCAACGGTTCGTTGGATTGGACCAGCCCGCCGGGCATCTTTTCCGACTGGGCGACATCGTGCGCCGACGATGCCACTGCGGTCTGCACTACAGGATTCGCACTCGGTCAGCCGCAGCAAGCGCGCGAGCTCCGGTTCGCCGCGGCAACCGGCAAGGCGCTCACCTCGCCGCGCTTCCCGGCCGGCTCGTCTCCCCGTTCGATCGCTCCGGCTCTCTACGATCTCGGGACCCGCAAGCCCGAGATGTTCGCGGCCGTCAGCGCGGGCCGGATCGCGTGGCAACGTCCGCTGGCGAGCGTGTTCACGCTGGCCGGGGCGTCGACCGACAACGGCTGGAACTTCGATCGCGTCCCGAACGAAGGATTGTTCGTCGGTTCGGTGATGGGGGCACCGCTCAGCTCCACCGCCGACAGCGCGGTGTTCGACGTGTCCAAGACCATGACCGCCGGCGTTCGGATCGGCGACGGTTCCGCGGCGTGGCGCGACTCGGGCACGCAGTACGCGTGCTCCGATCTGCCGTGCCCGGGGATGGTGCAACGATCGGAGGGAACGACGACGTACAAGTCGCCGACGCAGGGCCTGCGACTGCGATTGCGCGGGATCGTCAAGGCGTCCAAAACCGGCAGCCCGACGTTCTCGAACTTCAACGTGATCCTCGAGGGATTCGCACTGCAATCCGGCAAGACGCTGTGGTCGTTCGACGCCGGCAGCGAGCGCGATCTGCTCGAGAGCACGTCACCCGAGTTGGCCGAGAACACCGTCGTGTTGTCGGGACCCGGCCGCAAGCTGACCGCGCTGAACCTCGAGAACGGATCGCGAACACCGCCTGCCGCCGGTGCGATCGCGTGGTGCCAGAAGCCAACGCGGTACACCACCAACGTTCCCGACGGTACCAACCCGACAACGTCGTATCAGGGCAACAACGCGCTCTTCGCCTGTCGTCCGAGTGGCGCCGCGATTGCCACGCCGGAGAAGGTCCCCCGCTTCGTCGGGACTTCACTCGACGGCGTGATCGCATGGAGCGAAGCGCACAAGGTCGTCGCGCGTCCACCCGCCGGCTGACGCCGTGCCCGTTTCGATTCGCCCGTCACGCGCCGATGACAGCGCGGCCCTGCAGGAGGTCGAACGGCGCGCCGGCCAACAGTTCCGTGACGTCGGCATGCCCGACATCGCCGACGCCGAACCGGCTTCGATCGAGGAGCTCAATGAATACGCGAGCGCACACCGCGGCTGGGTGGCCGTCGACGACGACGATCGGCCGATCGGGTACCTGATCGTCGACACCGTCGACAGCGCCGCGCACATCGAGCAGTTCAGTGTGTCGCCCGACCGACAGGGGACCGGTGTCGGCCGTGCGCTCCTGGATCAGGTGCGAACGTGGGCCGCCGAGAACGGCTACCCGGCGATCACGCTCACGACATTCACCGACGTCCCGTGGAACCGTCCGCTCTACGAGCACCTCGGGTTCCGCGTCATACCCGAGGAACAGATCGGCCCGGAGTTGCGCGCGGTTCGAGAACACGAGGCAGCCCTTGGTCTCGAACCGGCGATACGAGTCTGCATGCGCTCACGTGTACATGAGTGAGCCCGGCGTCGTGAGGAGCTCACCCGTCTCGAGCCACGTCTTCAGGCCGGAGAGGATCATCGGCCAACCGCCGTAGATCTGGTCGTTCGCGCCTTCGCGCATCTGGTCGTGGGTGAGCGTGAGCCGGCACGAGTCGCCGACGGGTTCGATGTCCCAGGCGATCCGCGTCGAGCCCTCGGCCTTTGCCTCTTCGCTGAAGAACGCCCGCATCGTGTGCACGAGGCGGCTCGGCGGGTCGACTTCGAGCACTTCGCCTTCACCGAGCACGAAGCCGGCGTCGGGCGCGGCCATCTCGATGCGCGAGCCGACCTTCCAATCGGTGTGCACCGCGGCGCCGAAGTTGTACTTGGCCCGGGTCTGAGGATCGGTGATCGCCTCCCAAAGGCGCTCGGGGGTTGTCTTGATGGAGATCTCGAACACCTTTTCCATCTGCGTCTCCAGTTCGTTCTTGAGGCCGCTCAGGCCGGCGGCCCAGGGCTCGGCGTACTTGCTCACCCACCGGTCGTGGACGAGCCGGATGGGGACCGGGTTGAGGAAGTGGAGCTTCTCGCGGCCCTGCTTCCTGGTGACCACGAGGCCGGCTTCTTCGAGTTGCTTCAAGTGCTTCATCACGCCGAAGCGCGTCATGGAGAAGCGCTCCTCGAGCGCGCTGAGCGTCTGCCCGTCCTCACGGAACAACTCGTCCAGGAGGCCGCGGCGGGTCGGGTCCGCCAGCGCCTTGAACACCTCGTCCATGCCCGGTACAATACGTGACTAAATAGTCACATGTCAAGATCAAGCC
The DNA here is from genome assembly GCA_038320885.1 of Acidimicrobiia bacterium. GTDB lineage: Bacteria > Actinomycetota > Acidimicrobiia > IMCC26256 > PALSA-610 > JBBQER01. Next base: position 8,522 of record JBBQER010000006.1, on the reverse strand, counting down.
GCTTCAGTGGCCGATTTCCCGGTAGCGCTCGTGACAGCTCTTGCCGTACGAATCCATCGGGACCCCGGGGCTCCCGTAGGTCGGAGCGAAACCCACAGGGACGACGCGCCCGTCGAAGGCCAGCGCCAGATTGCTGAACCGGTACTCGACCCGGCTCATGCCGGTGGCCGTCGAGAGCCGGAACGTGTGATCGTCCCGTTCGACGATGTACGGCGCGAGGAGCGATTCGAGAATCGACCCGCAGAGGATCACGAAATCGCGCGGATACGCGGTGACCACGAGCATCACGCGCTCGTAGTACGGCGCGAGCGCGTCGGTGGCGATGCCGGGTGAAAGCTTCGGCGACCCGTACGGAATCAACTCCAGCTGCAGCCTCTGGTCGAGCGCGCGCGCCGCATTGGTTCGCTTCTCGTCGCTCGTCTCGGCATCGAGGAAGTCGATCACGCCCCAGTGCCGGAGGAATCGCATCTCCCTGTAATCGACGGGTGACGGTATCTCCTCCGTGAGCTCCCATCGGTAGTGACCGAGCCGGCGATGTCGCGTCAGATAGTCGTCGAAGTCTTCGTATTCGAAGCGGCCCTCGTACTCCGGTGCGTCGCTCTCGCCCTGCAGCGGATTGGGATGGACCAACACGAGCGGCGAGCGCAGATCGCCCGTGAAGAAAACGGGATATGTGTTGTGGTTGAAGCGCAGGTCGCTGTGAGCCGAGAGCTCGCGCGCGTTCGACAGCTGCCGGGTCGCGTGCAGCTCCTCGATGTCGGCGCGAATCTCCGCGAGAAAGCTTTCGATCGCCGAAGGTGTCTGCTCCGCGGGCCACGGGCCGTTGGGCCCCTTCCCGAACGTGAGCACCACGTCGAGCGGAGAACGCGCCCACATCGCCACCGCCTCGGCGAGCAGCGCCCCGAGTGCCGCGAGCACATCGGAGTCGGCGGGCGCGGTCACGCCCCAACCCGACTGACCGTCGGGCGCTTCGGGCCACGACGGCGCCTGAGGTGCCGGAGCCGCCTCGACGTAGACGAACCACTCGCCGTCGTCGGTTTTCCTGACGCCGGCGATCGCGTAGTTCTCCGACGCCGGTTCCCAACCCCCGGGCTCGATGACGAGGAATTCGCCGCGCCCGATCGCGTCGACCGCCGCCGCCTCGAACACCCGGGCCGCCACATCCCAGAGCGCGTCCGAAACCTCCGGCTCGGAGCCGGACTGCACCGCGAACGGCTGGTTCCCGATCATCAGCACGCCGGCCGGATCGAGCCGCGCGAGCTCCCGATAGCGGCCCGGCTCGAGACTGATGCGCGGCGCGAGCCTGCGAGCGACAAGCGCTCCGAGTGCGGAGGGGTGCAACGGCCGAACGCATTCCCCGCGTCCATCCGATCGCCACAGCCGCAGGTGCTCGTCGAGCAAGCATCCGAGCAGCACCGTCTCGGATGCGCCTTCCACCCCGAACTGCGGCATGCACCACCTCCCGCGCGTCGAGCTGGGGACGCCGCAAGGATACGGGGGATGGCGTATCTATTCGGCTCGCAGGGCCTCGCCCGCTCGCGTGCGCGCGAGCCGCACTGCGGGTCTGATCGAGAGCGCCCACGCGAGCGCGAGCGTCGCGCCGATCACCACCGCGCAGGCCACCAGCGGGATCGTCGGCTCGGGAACCGCCCCGAGGTGCGCGGCGTAGGTGTGCCACGCGAGCCGGCCGAGGACGACTCCAACCGGTAATCCGATCGCGAGCGCTCCGGCCGCGTAAATGCTCGCCTGCCATGCGACCGTCCGGATCGTTTGACGGCGCGAGAAACCGAGCGCACGCAATACCGCAATGTCCCGGCGACGAGCGCGCCCGGCGACGCCGAGCACGTGCACCAGCACCGCAACCCCCATGAGACTCATGATGAGGGCGAACAGCACCGGCACCGACTCGATCTGGTCGACGTTCAACGCAAACATGTGGATCCTCTCGAATCCGAAGCCCTCGATCGAGGCGCGCAGCGGCTCCGGGAACGCGCCGCGATACGTCTCGAGCACGCTCTCGCGACGAGTGCCCGGCGGGAGCCGTACGAACCACGCTTGCTCAACTGCGTCCGGAGAGAGGCGACGCAGGCCTTCGAGCGTCACGACCGCGCCGCGGCCGAGCGACTCGGTCATCGGTGCCAATCCGATCCCGACGATCCTCATGTGCGTCGACGTCTCCGCGCCCGGAGCGTCCCATGTTCCCTTCTGCCCGATCACCTCGACGTCGTCACCGACGTGCAGCCCGACCGCGGCGAGCGTGCGCGGGCCCAGCATGATCTCGTCCGCCTGTGAGGGCTTCCGACCCGTGATGACCGAGGGGCCGACGCGCGCCGATCCATCGAACGCGGTGAACCCGCCGACGTCGATGTGGTCGGGTCCGACTTGCAGGTCACGACCCTGGGGGAACGGCGACCAGAGGGTCCCCTTCGCGTAGTCGACGACACCGTGCGCGCCGAACGCGCGCTCGACGCCCGCCCGCGCTTCCACGAGCGACATCGCGTTCGAGGTCTCGGTCTGCGGATAGGTCATGGCCACGTCCCAGTTCCAACCGATCAGCCGCGGCGTGCGCTGAAGGTGTGTGAGCCCGGCACCGAACGTCAGCGCACCCACAACGGCCGCGGCCGCGATGCTCACTCCCGCGAAGCTGCTGGCGACCGGGACGGCCGTCGTGCCCGCGCCCCGCTCGAGCGCCAGCCGGGCGCCGGAGACCGCGGCCGGCGAACATCCGGCGCGGGCCGCGAAACCGGCCAGAGTGGCGCGCTTCACGCGCACTCTTCGATCCCCTCGCACCGCGAGCCGTCCGGCCGTCGCCGCGGTGACCGCCACGACGAACAGCAATGTGACGAGTCCCCCGATCGCCAATACCGAGCCGTCGGCCGAGATCCCGCTCGTGGGCTCGATCCGGCGCGCCTGACCGATCGGCATGATCGGCGATGCCGCGATCGCGGTCACGATCGCGACGAGCCCGGCGCCGAGTCCCACGGCCGCGCCCCGCAAGGCGGCCAGAACGATGCGCTCTCGGGTCCTCATCCCGAGCGCCGAGAGCAGTTGATCGTCGGTGGACTCGACGAACGTCTGGCGTACCAGGATCTGACCGACCACAGCCAGCCCCGCGAGCGCGGTCAGCGCCGCCAGAATCTCGAGCGACACCTGACTCGGCCGTATCCCACGATCGATCGCGCTCGCATTGTCGGCTTGTGAGAAGGCCACAGTCAGCCGGTGTCCCGCGTCCCTTGCCTGCGCGCGCAACGCCGCGACCGAGGAGTCGGGCCGCAGCCGCACCGCGAGGTAGTCGGAGCCGCCGGGTGCCCGACCCGCGCGTCGGACGAACGCGGGCGTGACCCGGAGCGATTGCAGGAACATTCCCGACGGCGGACGGATCTCTCCGGGGCTGAGTTGCACGCCGACGATGCGGACGCGCTGCGGGGGTCGCCACTTCTCGGGAGCGTCCCCACAATCGACACCGCCGAACAACCGGATGCGCAGTTCGCTTCCCGGGTGCAGGCCGAGCCGTTCCGCGGTCTCCTGTGACAACACGACCTCGTCGGCCGCTGCGGGATTCGCGGGCCGACCGGCGACGAATCGACTGCGGTTGATCGTCGTCCCGTAGTGACCGGACGGGTCGAATGCAACGTCGACAACGCCCGCATCCGTGTCGCAGGGGTCGGTCGGGTCGGGTTGGATCGACCGGCCGTCGAGCGTCTCGATGAACGCGGGCAGGATCGTGACCGGTGTCGCGTCGGCCACGGCGGGGAGACGAGCGACGTCGTCGAAGCAGCTCGTGCTCCCGCCCGTCCCTGACGGTGGGCCGTGCCCGCACGACACTTGGAGACCGACATCGAAAGCGCGTTGCTCGCTCCGGAAGCGGTCGTGCGCGCTGCCGGTGCGCCGGGATCCGGCGAGGAGCAGTAGCGACGCGCCCGCAACGGCGCCGACGAGCAACGCCAACGCCACCCAGGCGCGCCAACGGTCGCGCAGCTCGCTGAGGAAGCGATAGGCGACCGCGCTCATCGGTGCGTCACTCGATCTCGTCGATCGCCGCGCTCAACAAGCCGAGCCCGACCACGAGAATCGGCATGCCGATGAACGCGAGCACGCCGAACGCCATGGTGAGACCCATGCCGGTGACGAACACACCAATGCCGATCAAGAGACCCAACATCGTCCTCACGGTCTTCACGACGCGCTCCCGACGTCTCGGCGCCGGAAGACCAACGTTGCCGCAGCCACGATCAGGGACACGTAGAGCGCGATGGTGATGAGCGCGACCAGAGGTCCGCGGCGGAACGAGACGTTGTCGAGCTGCGCCCACGTGAGAATGAGCGTCATGTTCTCGCCCCAGAGGAATCGCGCCAGGCCCGGTTTGAGTCCGCGGATCACACCCTCGAGAATCGCGATCCACCCGAAGACGGCGGCCAGCGCGAACGCAGTGTTGCGACCGAGCGTCGCCAGCGCGACCCCGAGCACTGCGCCGATAGCGGTGAGCAGAGATGTACGGAGCATTGCCGCGACGAGCGAGATCCACCAATGCGAGTCGAGATTGGCGGTGGATCCGTTCAACAGCGCCGCGGGCAGGAGCGACGCGAGGAACACCGTCTGTAGCGCGAAGGCGATGACCGCTGCGAGGATCCCGCACGCTGCAGTACGAGAGAGGTGCGCACGCACCCGACGCGGCTCCCACGTCAACATCGTCGTTACCGTCCCGGCCCGCCATTCGGCGCCGGCAACGGATGCGCCTCCGACCAACCCGCCCATGAGCAGGAAGAACGACGACACACTGAGGGCACCATCGCCGCCGCCGGCGATCCACCAGTCACGCATCACCGCGGGATGATGATTTCCGTTGACCTGCAACTCGGCGAGCGACTTTCCGGCCGAGTCGACGAACGCGATGACCCCAACGGCCGCGCACCCGATGAGCGCCATCAGGATCAGCACTCGCACGACGCGTCGATGCAGCGCTCGACGCATCTCGACGACCAGCAGGTTCATGCGCCGACCTCCTCGTGTCCACGCGCCGGAGGTGGCGCGTCGTCAGCCGTCAGCTCGAGGAAGAGGTCCTCGAGGCTGCGTTCCTCCGGGCGAAGGTCCGTGACCCACTGCTGCCCCTCCGCGAGGGCGCGGGTGACCCGATCCGCCTCCGTGGGCGCGATCGCGACGCGAACATGTCCGTCGAGCCGCTCCGCACCAAAGCCCGCGCGGTGCAGCGCGGCAACGCCCGCATCGAGATCGTCGATCTTCACGAGCATCGCCTCGCTCGCGCCCGCCGACGCGAGAACCTCCCGCACCGTGCCCTGAGCGACACAACGACCGTGCCGCAAGATCGCGACCCGATCACACGTGTGCTCGATCTCGGCAAGGATGTGGCTCGACACGAACACCGTGCGTCCTTCGTCCGCGAGCTGACGCATGAGTGCGCGCACCTGGCGGATCCCGGCCGGGTCGAGACCGTTCGCCGGCTCGTCGAGGATCAGCAGCTCCGGATCCTTGAGCAACGTCGCGCCGAGCGCGAGCCGCTGACGCATTCCCAGCGAGTACTTCTTGACGAGGTCGTCGGCGCGCTCACCGAGCCCGACGAGGCCGAGCACTTCCTCGACCCGGCGCGCGCCGATGCGGTCAATGGCGGCGAGCGACCGCAGGTTCTCGCGCCCGGTGAACGTGGGGAAGAGCGCCGGAGACTCGACGATCGCGCCCACTCGACGGATCGCGTGGTGGAGCTCGCCGGGTACCGGCAGGCCCACCAACGAGATCCGACCGCGTGTCGGGCGCACGAGCCCGAGCAGGCAGCGAATGGTCGTCGTCTTGCCGGAGCCGTTCGGGCCGAGGAACCCGAACACTCCGGCCTCCGGGACCGCGAGATCGAGGTTGTCGATCGCGGCGACCCGCTTCCCGCCGCGACCGCGGTACTCCTTGCGGAGTCCCTCGACCTCGATCACGTTGCCAGTCATTCCGTCACACCCCCAGGTCGAGACAGGCGAGCCGCTGGCCAGCGGTACCCCCGACCAATGTGTGGTCGCCCTGGTGCACGATCACGGAACGGGATCCGCTCAGCACCTGGAAGGAAACCGCCGCTTTGGACGTGCCCCGGCCCGCGCGGTTCGTCGCGAAGTCGAGCCAGATCTCGTGATCGGCATCCGCGTTCGCGGCGACCGGGTTGACCGGATCGGGAGCCTGGTAGTGCGGGCCGCCAAACGCGCTCGCGCAGCTGTCACGGTGAAGGTGCGCGGCGAACGACCGGTTCGCGGGCAGACCGTCGAGGTGCAACGTCACGATCGACGTGCCGCCGTGGCCGCCGTTCACGACGAGATGGACTCGCCCGGTCGCGCCGATCGTGGGATTCGTCGCGTCGATGTCGTTCGCGGCGAAGCCGGGATTCGGCGTCAGCGGCCCGGCCGCGAGCGCGACGTTTGCATCCGCCGACGCCATCGACGCGAGCAGTCCGATCAGAAGAGTGCCGCCTACAGCTATTCCCGCCATACGCATACGTGTTCGCATTCCGCCTCCGAGGCCGTTGCGAGCCGAGCGGCCCGTCATCGCTACAGACGGATCCGACGTCGACGCGGGTGACACGGCGCGAGGCTTTTTCGACGGAAGTGAATCGGCGCCCGCGTGAGAGCATGCGGCGTGGATCGCCCCGAATTGCGGCCGCACGGAGCGGCCCGCCGGGCCGTCGAGCGCGCGATCGTCGATGCGCTCGGCGCCGCTTGTCACCCGCGACCGGTTCTCGTCACGTCTGTCAGTGCAATGGCAGGGACGATGCCGATCTGGATGACCGACGCCACGCCGGCCCGGTCTCCGGTCGCCGCAACCACAGTTGCATTCGACGCCGACGCGCTCGTCGTCGCCCTCTTCCGGCAGGAGGCGTCGTCGCTCGTTCGTCTCGCGCGGCTCTTCGTCGACGATCGCAACGCAGCCGAGGACCTCGTACAAGAAGCATTCATCCGGCTCGCGCGTAGCGCGCACCGGTTGCGGGATCAGGCGAAGGCCCCCGCCTACCTCCGTTCGATCGTTCTCAATCTCGCCCGCGACCACAACCGGCGTGGTCTCGTCTCGCTGCGCCATCACCTCCCGAGCGACGACCAGGCCGCGGTGGACGACGAGATCACGCTTCGGGAAGATCAGCAGCGGGTCATCGAAGCGCTGCGAGCGCTCCCGCATCGTCAACGCGATTGCATCGTGTTGCGCTACTACGACGAGCTCGGTATTGACGACATCGCGACGACGCTCGGAATCTCGCGGAACTCCGTGAAGACGCATTTGAGCCGAGGTCTCGACTCGCTCGAACGGATGTTGGAGTCCCCTCTCGACCCCGGGCCCGACGCCGACGCCGGCGCGATCGCCGAGGTGATCGCATGACGGCGGTCGAGACCCGGCTCCGTGACGCGCTCTTCGCGGGGGCCGCGGCCGCCGAGGAGAGTCCCGACCTCTTCGCGCGGATCCAACTGAGCATCGACGACGACCGCCGACAGCGCCGGCAGCGCCGACGCGCGGCGGTGATCGTCGGCTGCGTGCTCGGCGCGATCGCGGCAATCGCCTTCGCGACGACAGATCGACGACAAGGAGAGCTACTGATGGACTGGTGGGTACTCGAGCTTCTCGCCGATGCGATCCTGATCGGGATGGCATTGTGGCTGGGACCGCTGATCAAGAGATTCGGAAAGAGCTACGCGGCCGATGTGTTCCGCGCCAATCCGCGTACCGGCAAGAGCTTCATCGTGCTCACCGACATCGCGTACTACCTCATCTTCATCTCCTACATCATGTTCACGGTGCGCTACGAGCCGGCAAAGAATTGGGCGCAGACGGTCAACGCGGCCCAGCTCCAACACGAGACCGCGCGGCTGGCCGGCATCCTGTTGATCATCGGCATCCTGCACGGGCTCAACCTGCTCGCTCTGCCGGTCATGGGTCGACTGCTCACACTGAATCGTCAGCTCGACGAGTCCACCCCGCCGTGATGGTTGCCGACCGCAGCACGCGATCGATCGTCGCGCTCGCCGGAGGGGCGCTTCTCGTCGTCCTCTTGGGCTTGCTCCTCGTCGGCGGCGTCGTCCTGCGCGGCGCGGGAGGCGACCCCGGAGCAACGGCGACACCCGGCACGACGCTGCCGCACCCGGCCGAGCCGACGCCATCGACCGTGCGCACGACGACCACACGCGGGCTCCTTGCGGTGCCGCGTGCCGAGATCGACGGGCCTGACGTTCACATGCAGGCCGACGTCGGTGACGCATTCGCATCCGAGCCGGCACTGGTCGACCGCCTCCGGAACCGAACCGTCCTGCGTATTTCGGCAGCCGGTTTCGAGCCGAGTGGCCGGGGCACGGTCGAGCAGTGCACGGTCGGCGTTTGCTCGAACCTCTTTCCCGTGCTGTTCGACGAGAACGGCTCGGCCCGTTTCCAGTATCTCGTCGTCCGTTCGTTCGCCGCGTTCGACGAGCGGTCGTCGATTTGCGGGCCCGGGGAAGCACCCTGCGTGGTGCGCCTGCGCGGCAATGGCCTTTCGGCGTTCCTCACCACCGTCT
>JBBQER010000005.1:0-61714 GCA_038320885.1 Acidimicrobiia bacterium | reverse complement strand
AAGACGTGCTCGCGGAGTTCGAGACCTACAGCGGTCAGGTCGCCGATCTCGCGGCCACGCTGCAGGAGCCGCCGCTGTCGGAGACCCTGCTGCCGATGGGCGACCTCGGCACACACCCGATGGCGATCATGCCGAGCACGTTCCTGTTCGACAACTACTGCCACCTGCGCAACGACATCCTCAAGCCGAACGGGCCGATCGACCGCGCCGAGCCGCCGCGTGACGACAAGCGGCTCCAGCCGACGATCGAATGGATGCTTGCGGGGCTGCCGTGGATGTGCGCGGCGAAGCTCGCATTCGTCGACCGTCCGATCACGCTGACCCTCGAGGGCACCGGCGGCGGCACGTGGACGATCGCATCCGGCGGCGACGACGGTCGCGTGCTCGTGAGCGAAGGTCAGTCGCCCGAATCGGTTGCGACGGTCACGTCGAGCTCGCACGACTTCGTGATCTGGGGCACGCAACGCCGTCCGTGGAGGTCGATGACGACCATCACCGGCGACACCGACTACGCCGGCCGCGTCCTCGACGGCATCAAGATCATCTGAACGTCGCTCCCGTCGCGACGTGCGCGGCAAGGGGGACACATCTTGCTCAAGTCGACACTCGCGGTGAAGCGAGCCACGAGACGCCTACCTCGTCGCCGCCGCTACTGGACCGGGCGGGACGACGGCCGGTACTCGAACGAGAACCTCCAAGCCGCTCGCAAGCGAATTGACCACGTCATCGTAGTCATGCTCGAGAACCGATCCTTCGATCATCTCTTCGGTTTCGCCGGTATTCCCGGAGTCGAGCAACTCGATCCCGATGCCCACGAGAACGCGATCGATCGCTCCGATCCGTCTCGCGGCAACGCCAAGCCCGGCGACGAAGGCAGCCACATTCTCGCAATGGATCCGCCGCATTCTCACAAGTCGGCCCAGCAGCAAATGGGCAGGATCGCGAGCCGGAGTGGCCGCCGCGCCACTTACCGCATGGACGGTTTTGCCGACGCCTATCGCGCCAAGTTGGTCGGCCAGGAACACCTCCCGGTTTTCCATTGGCCGCGCATCTGGTTCGGAGCACTGGGACTCGGACTCCTCGGGTCGATGGCCGCGCGAGCGGTCAGGCATCATGCAACCGACGGCGGCTGGCGAACACTCGGGCTCTGGATCGCAGTGTTCGCCTTGGTCGCGGCCAGTCTCTTGTGGCGCCGGCCCCTCTACCTTGCGGCCGGCGTCCTGCGCATCGCGGGCGCAATCATTGCGGCTGCGGTGATCTTTGGCGCGGCCGCCGACGGCATCATGGAGTTGATCCGGTCGCCGCGGTGGTTTGCTGCATGGTGGCTTCTCGGCGGCGCATTCGTAGCGTCGATCCTGGTTGTCGTCGGCCGGCGGAGAGACGCGAAGAAGCGCCGAGCACCGACACCCGACCAGCAGGACCAGGCCGCGCTTCAAGCTCCCTCGATCATGCGTTGCATGCCTCCCGAACACGTGAAGGTTCTCGGCGAGCTCGCGCGTGAATACGCCGTCTGCACCGCGTGGCATTCGTCGGTCCCGGGCGCCACATGGCCGAATCGAAACTTCATGCACGCGGCAACCTCGGGCCAGTCGGTAGACATCGAGGTCGGGTTGTATGACGATGTCACGGTCTTCGAGATGCTCGAGGACGAACGAAAGCATCATTCCGACGAGGCGCCGCCTCGAGACGCATGGCGTATCTACTTCGATGGTGTACCTCAGGTCATCGTCTTCGAACATCTGCTTACCGACGAACGGTCGGCACAGTGGCGGGTGACGAGCGACCTGTACACGGACATCAAGCAGGGTGACCTTCCGAGCTACGTGTTCGTCGAACCTCGCCACAGCCATGGCAAGACGAACAGCTACCACCCGGGCAACAACGAAACGGCTTCGAACGGTTCGAGCGACTTTGCCCGCGGCGAATCGCTTGTTCGTTCGATCTATCTCGCGCTCAAGGAGAACGAGGATCTCTTCAAGAAAACACTCCTCGTGATCACGTTTGACGAACACGGGGGTTTGTTCGATAGAGCTTCGCCACCTAGGACTGTTCACCCGAACGCTGCCTCAGCCGTGCGCCACCCACAGACGACGACGCGTCGCCTGGTCGCATGGTTCGTCGAGCAGCAGAACTCGCCCTTTGACTTCAAGCGACTCGGTATGCGCGTACCGGCAATCGTTATTTCTCCTTACATCGAGAAGCAAGTGGTCCCCGATGTGTTCGATCACACGAGTGTGATCGCGACGCTTCGGGATCTGTTCGCGCCGCACCAGCAACCGCTCACGAAGCGCGACCGACGGGCTCGGCCCTTTTGGGACCTCGTCCTCAACTCTGAGCGGGTGAGCCTTCCCGACGTACCGGACCCGGGCTATCCCCCTGAAGGTGGATCCGACAGCGACAAGGCGCCGGATTCCGATATCGGCAGGGCAGGCGGCCGCGCCAAGGAAGGACCACCCACAACCGGTGGAACCCTCTCTCAGCAACTCGACCACGTGACCCCATTCGTGGGCGAGGTTCTCGATCAGCGCGGCGCGCCCCCTGCCCCCTCAGTTGCAGAAGCCGAAGCAGCAGAGGAGCTCGAGGAGTTCATCGCTCCGCCGGGGATCGTCTACTCCGACGAGATCGCCGCTCGCGTCGCCGCATGGACGCCGGGGCGCGACCGACCGGTGTAGGCACGTAGGTCTTGCCCCGACGCATCAAGATCATCTGACCCCGATCACACCAGTCCGCGGCGGATGATCGGATAGAGATAGCGAACTCCGAAGAGGAGCGCGAGCGCGGCCAGCAGCGCGATGAGCGCGCCGCCGGAACGGGCGATGAGCCATTCGATGCCACTGGAGAGTCCGTGGCGGGCGTCGGCCCAGGCCTTTCCGATCCCGCGCTCGGGTGTCCGGTGCAGCGCGGCGGTGGTTCCGCGTGCAGGCTTCTCGGACAGCGTGACCGCGAGCGACGAGAAGCTCGATTGGTCGTTGAGCACATTGATGCGACCCTGCAGTTGGTCGACGGTGCTTTGCGCGGCCGTCACGCGGTCCTGGACGGCGAGGATGTCGCCGACCGTCTGAGCGCCGGAGAGCACGACGAGAAGTGCGTCGCGGCCGGCGGTCGCGGCCGCGAGTTGGGCCTGCAAGTCGGTGTACTGGGCGGTGACGTCGGTGCCGCTCTCGCTGTCGCCGAGGACCTTGACACCCGGCAGGGCGCGCAGCCGCGCAATCGCGGTTTCGAATTCGTGCGCCGGGACACGCACCGTTATCTGGGCGGTCGGGTTCGTGTTGTCGTAGCTCGTCCTGCTGCTAGCGACGTAGCCGCCGAGTCCACCCGCGGCGCCGGTGACGCGATTGACCGCGGTGCGCAACGTGGAGCGCGGGACTTGCACGTCGAGCGTGCCGGTCTTCACGATCCTCGCCGCGTCGAGCGGACCACTCGGCACGGTGCCCGGTGTAAAGGAACCGCTCGGCACGGTCGTCGAGGGGGCACTACGGGCGTTCGCACCGGACCCCAACGGCGCGTGTCTTGCCTTCGGGCTCGGCGGGAGAATGGCCGGGCCGCCGGCTGTCACAGCCATCCTTTTCGAGCTCGACCCGCCGCCCAATATCGGGACCGCGAGCAGGACCACGACGACCGCGGCCGCGGCAGCCGCGAGCGGCTTCGTGAGATTCGGCCGCGTGCGTCGTCGCTGATTGAATGAGACGGCCAGCGCGCTCAGCACCTTCTCGGGCCCGGCCGCCGGAACGGGAATGTCGTCGGCAACTTGCGCGAGGAGCTCTTCGAGGACCGCTTCGTCCATCATGGCGCCACTACCTGGTCATCGGGGCCGTAGCCGGCCAGGCGCGCGTCCGCCGCGAGCCGCCGGCGCGCTTCGTGCAGTCGAGACTTGACCGTGCCGGGCCGGCGCCTGATCGCGATCGCGATCTCGCGTTCGCTCAGGTCCGCGTAGTAGCGCATGACCACCACCACGCGCAGCGCGTCGGGTAGATCGCGCAGCGTCAGCGTCAGCGTTTCCGCGACGGCTGACTGTTCGGCTGCCAACTCGGGCGAATCCTTCGACGCGATCGACTGATCGTCCGAGCCGAGACGTTCACGCTCCCGCTCGCGGCGCGGCACCTCCTGACGCAGCTTCGAGTAACAGGCGTTGACCAGCACGCGATACAGCCAGGCGTCGCGCTTCGCACCGGCCGGCAACGCGTCGCGGAACCGCCACACCCGCAAGAACGCGTCCTGCACCGACTCCTCGGCGTCGGTCCGATTGCCGCAGATCAGCACCGCGGTGCGGTACGCGCGCGCGTATCGGGTCTGGACCCACTCGCCCAGCACGTCTCGCTCGCCGGTCACGACCGGTATGACGCCGGCGGGTCCGATTTGGTTCACCCTAGGATTTGAGCGTATGATTTGATCAATCGCTCAAATCGCCGGAGGCCCGGTGGCCAAGCCAGGACGTGCGAGCCGGACCGGTCCGGCGAAGACGGACAGCGCCAATCCCTCCCGGCGGGCGCTGGTGGACGCGGCGATCGAAAGCCTCAAGCTCGACGGCTTCGCGGGGGCCAGCGCCCGGGCGATCGCCGCACGCGCGGGGGTCAATCCGGGCTTGATCTTCTACCACTTCGGTTCGGTTGCCGACCTCCTGCTGGCCGGGCTGGAAGAGGTCAGCGCCCGGCGCATGCAGCGCTATACCGCTGCCGTAGAAGCCGCGACGACGCCGTCGGAGTTGGTGGCGGTCGCGACAGAGATCTTCCGCGAGGACCTCGACGAGGGCTACGTCACCGTGCTCGTCGAGATGATCGCGGGCGCCGGATCGTCACCGGCACTCGGCGAACGAGTCGGCGCGTTGATCGCACCCTGGCGATCATTCGCGCAGCGCGCCATCGAAACCATCGTCTCGGAGTCTCCACTCGCATCGGTCGTTCCGGTCGACGATGCCGCGCACGCAGTCGTCGCGCTCTACCTGGGTCTCGAGATGCTCAGTCACCTCGACGGTGACCGCACGGCGGCGCTGCACCTCTTCGATCAGGCAAGTCAATTCGTCACCATGCTCGGCGCACTCGGCGCAAGCTCGCAAACGGGAGTCACAGGATGACGATCAATACGGATAGAACCGCGCACAACGCGACCCCCGTCGACACGGGCTTGGACGTCGTGACGGGCGCGTTCAGCTACAGCGGTCGGTCGATCGCGCAGCGTCTGCTCGACCGCGGCCGCACGGTGCGGACCCTCACGGGCCACCCTCAACAAGGTGATCCCGCGAACGAGATCCAGGTGCGTCCGCTCAACTTCTCCGACCCGCCCACGCTTGTGCGAAACCTCGAGGGCGTCACGACGCTCTACAACACCTACTGGGTGCGCTTCGCCCGCGGCACGACCAGCCACGAGCAGGCGACCGAGAATTCCCGGACGCTCTTCCACGCCGCGCGCCAGGCCGGCGTGCAACGCGTCGTGCACGTGAGCATCACCAATCCGACGATCGAATCGCCCTACGCATACTTCCGGGGCAAGGCGCTCGTGGAGCGAGCGCTGGCCGAGACGGGTATCCCCTACGCGATTCTGCGACCGGCGATCCTCTTCGGCAACGACGGTGTTCTCATCAACAACATCGCCTGGCTCCTCCGCCGATTGCCCGTGTTCGCCGTGGGCGGGCGCGGTGAATACCGCGTCCGCCCGATTCACGTCGACGATCTCGCCGACCTGTGCATCACCGCCGCCGGCCAACGCGACAGCAGCATCATCGACGCGGTCGGACCGGACAGTCCCACGTTCATCGAGCTGGTCCACGCGATCCGAACGTCAGTCGGCAGCCGGGCCCGCATCGTGTGCATACCCGGCGCGCTCCTGCCCCCGATATCCTCGATCATCAACCAGGTGCTGCACGACGTTCTGCTCACCCGCGACGAGTACAACGCGATGGCCGACGGCTTGGCCGACACCGACGGACCCAGCACCGCGCCGACTGCGGCCAGCGACTGGATCGCGGAACACGGCGCGAGCCTGGGAATCCAATACGCGAACGAGCTCGAGCGTCACTTCCGGTAAACGCCACTCGCCCTCGCGAGGAAGCGTCAGGCGACGAGGTGCGGAGGCGACGCGTCGACGACCGGCCGGCCAGTGGCATCACGCTTGGCGCGGTACATCGCGGCGTCGGCCCGCCGTACCAGCGAGTCGGCATTGTCGTCGTCGGAATCGGCCCACGCGATACCGATGCTCGCGCTCGTCGAGACCCGGCTTCCCGAAACGACGAACTCGCCCTGCAGCGCCGTCCCGATGCGTTCGGCGATCTCTGTTGCGTAGCCGACGTCGGCAATGTTCGGGCAGACGACCAGGAACTCGTCGCCCCCGATGCGTCCGATGATGTCATGGTCGCGCACCGTGCTGCGCATGCGTTGCGCGACGGCGGCCGCGCGACGAACACATCCGACGCCGGCGGTACGTACACGGCCGGAGTCGGTTGCACCGGATCGGTCACGCCGGAGTGCACGTGGCCGGTCCAGCTCGTTCCGTCCCAATAGCGGAGACCCCCGCCCCCGGACGGATCCGGATACCAACCGGGCGCGATCTCGTCAGCCATGGCCGATCTCCTCGCGTTGACGCACCTCTCTATGTCGGGATCCCGGCGAGGCCACTTGACGGGAGTGTTCGTCACGGAAATGTTCGGGCCGGACCCGGCGTCGCGGCCGTACGATCGGGAGATGGGCACGACGGCGGAGTTGAAGGTCGCGAACTACCTCATCGCAGTCGAGGGACTCGCCATGATCCGACGCGTCATCACCGATCCGAGCGCGATCGAACCGCGCGTCGACGAGATCGCGATGATCGTCCGGTCCATCGACAAACCGTCGCTGTCGATGATGATCGACCTCATTCGCCACGACGTCGACACGGGCTATTCGATGTGGGCACCGCGGTACGACGGGCCGAATCCCGCGATCGAGACCGAAGAGCCGGTGTTCACCGATCTCGTCCGCGCTTCGAAGCCCGGCACCGCGCTCGACGCGGCATGTGGAACCGGTCGCCACAGCGCGCTCTTGGCGGAGATGGGCTGGGACGTGATCGGCGTCGACGCGACCGACGCGATGTTGGAACGGGCGCGCGCCAAAGTGCCCGGTGCAACGTTCCACCAAGGACGGATGCAAGCGTTGCCGGTCGAATCGGTTTCCGTCGACTTGGTGGTGTGCGGCCTTGCGTTGTCGCACGTCGAAGATCTTGCGCCGGTGTACGCCGAGTTCGCGCGCGTCCTCCGGCCCGGTGGACGGGTGATCACCACCGACATGCACCCGACGATGACGTCGACGGGCGGCATGGCCGCGTTCCCCGTTACCGACGAGCGCCCCGACGTCGCGGCCGGCGATCCGATGACGATCAACTACGTGCCCAACCTCGTGCACAACGTGCACGAGTACATCGCAGCGATCGTCGGCGCCGGCCTCGAGATCGTCAGCTGTCATGAGCCGTTGGTAAGCGAGTCGATGGTCGCGAGCTTCCCGAGCTTCGAGGCATTCCCCGACGCGACGCGCGCCGCGTTCCTCGGACTGCCCTACTTGCTGATCTGGGACTTGGCGAAGCACACGTGAGCGACCGACGGTGAACAGGCGAACTCGACGCACTCCAAGCCGTCGGGGGCGCCGTCGAGATCGTCGAACAGCCGTTCACCGCCGCGCATCAGGATCGGCACGATCGCCGGGCGCAACTCGTCGAGGAGACCGGCCCGGAGATACTGGCGGACGATCGATGCGCCGCCGCCGAGCCGCACGTCCTGCCCACCCGCCACGTCGAAGGCACGCGCGAGCGCCGACTCGATGCCGTCGGTCACGAAGTTGAACGTGGTCCCGCCCGCCATCGCGATGGATGCGTGCGGATGGTGCGTCAAGACGAACACCTGGTGGTGGTAGGGCGGCTCGTCACCCCACCAACCCTGCCACTCGTCGTCGTCCCATTCTCCCCGGATCGGGCCGAACATGTTGCGGCCCATGGTCGTGGCGCCGATGCCGACGTCGCCTCGTATGGCCCACTGGTGGTCGACACCCTCGTCGCCGCCGCTCTCACCGATCATCTCGCGCCCGAGATTCGTTTCGAACACCCAGTCGTGCAGACGCGTGCCGCCGACACCCAACGGGTTGTCTGTGCCCTGGTCGGGTCCGGCAACGTAGCCGTCGACCGACATCGCAAAGTTGTGAACCCGAAGCTTCGGCATCGAGTGGCGAGACCGTCAGCCGCCGGAGATGTCCTGCACGCGCTGCTTGCCCGCCGCGATCCACGGCATCATCGCGCGCAGCTCGGCGCCGACCTTCTCGATCGGGTGCTTGGCCGCCGCGGCGCGCATCTTGTCGAAGTTGGGCCGGCCGTTCTCGTTCTCGGCGATCCACTCCTTCGCGAATGCACCCGACTGGATCTCGCCGAGGATCTTCTTCATCTCGGCCTTCGTCTGCGCGGAGACGATGCGCGGGCCGCGTGACATCTCGCCGTACTCCGCGGTGTCGCTGATCGAATAGTTCATCGCCGCGATCCCGCCCTCGTAGATGAGGTCGACGATGAGCTTCACCTCGTGCAGGGTCTCGAAATACGCCGACTCGGGCTGATAGCCCGCCTCGACCAGCGTGTCGTAGCCGTTGCGAATGAGCTCGACCAGCCCGCCGCACAAGACGACCTGCTCACCGAACAAGTCCGTCTCGGTCTCTTCCTCGAAGGTGGTGTCGAGCACGCCGGCGCGCGTCCCACCGATGCCCTTGGCGTAGGCGAGCGCGATCTGCTTGGCCTTGCCCGTCGCGTCGTTCTCCACCGCAACGAGACACGGAACCCCGCCGCCTTCGTCGTAGGTCCGGCGCACGAGGTGACCGGGGCCCTTGGGCGCGATCATCCACACGTCGACACCGGCGGGCGGCGCAACCTGCTTGAAGTGGATGTTGAAACCGTGCGCGAAGGCGATCGAGTTCCCGTCGGCGAGGTTGGGCTCGATGTCGGCCTCGTAGACCTTCTTCTGCTCGGTGTCGGGCAGCAACACCATGACAATGTCGGCTTCGCGCACCGCGTCGGCCGTCGGCAACACCCGCAGCCCCGCGGCCTCGGCCTTGGCCTTCGACTTCGATCCCTCGCGCAGACCCACGACCACGTCGATGCCGGAGTCCTTGAGGTTCAGCGCGTGGGCATGACCCTGCGAGCCGTAGCCGAGGATCGCGACGAGCTTGTCGGCGATCAGGCCGGTGTCGGCATCGTTGTCGTAGTAAACGGTTGCGGGCATCGTTCTCTCCTCGAAGCGCGGGCGGGCGACAGGCTAGGCGCGGGCGGTCTTGACCGACCGGAGCTTCAAGGGGTGGCGGGCGAGGCGCGCCAGCGCGATCCGGCCGGTCCGCTGGAGCTCGACGATCCCGAACGGCTTGGCGAGATCGCTGAACGCGTCGAGCTTGTCCGACTGACCGGCGACCATAATCGTCAGCGAGTCGTGGCCGACGTCGACGATCTTGCCATCGAAGATCGACGCCAGCTCGGTCACCTGACCCCGCGCCTCGGGCGCCGCCTGCACCGTGACGAGGAGCAACTCGCGCTCGACGCCTTCGCCGGGCGCGACCTCGGTGATCTTGATCACCGGGATCAACTTGTTGAGCTGCTTCACGATCTGCTCGAGCGGCGCCGAATCCGCGTCGACGACGATCGTCATGCGGCTGAATCGCTCGTCGTCGGTCGGGCTGACCGCGAGCGAGAAGATGTTGAACGCCCGCCGCGAGAACAGGCCCGCGACGCGCGAGAGCACGCCCGGCTTGTTCTCGACGGTCACCGTCAGGATGTGGTGGCCGGCCGTGGTGCTCGCCATGACTACCGACCACCTTCGCCGAACTCGGGGCCGAGGATGATGTTGTCGTTCGACCCGCCCGCGGGCACCATCGGGTACACCTTCTCGCGCCAGTCGGTGCGGAAGTCGATCACGACCGGACGGTCGTTCACCTCGTTGGCCTTTTCGATCGTCGTGACCACGTCGTCGGCGGTGTCGACGCGCATGCCGACACAACCCATCGCCTCCGCCCACTTCACGTAGTCGGGCAGATCGGGCGACAGGTACACCTCGCTGTACCGCTCCTCGTAGAAGAGCTCCTGCCACTGGCGCACCATGCCGAGGTACGCGTTGTTGAGGATCGCGATCTTCACCGGAATCTGCTCCGAGCTCGCGGTCACGAGCTCCTGCGCGGTCATCTGGAAGCAACCGTCGCCGTCGATCGCCCACACCATCCGATCGGGACGGCCGACCTTCGCACCGACCGCGGCGGGAACGGCGTAACCCATCGTGCCGAGGCCGCCGGAGTTGATCCACGTGCGCGGGTGGCGGAACTGCCACAGCTGGCTCGCCCACATCTGGTGCTGGCCGACGCCGGCCACGAGGATGCAGTCGTCGGGGGTGTTGGCGCGCAGAGATTCCACGACGAACTGCGGCTTCAGCGGTCCGCCGTCGAGCTGCTGGTACCGCAGCGGGAAGCGGTCCTGCCACTCGTTCAGCAGCGTGATCCATTCCGACGTGTCGGGCGCACCGTGCTTGGTGTGCTCGCTCTTCACAGCCTTGATCAGCTCGGTGATGACCGACTTGGCGTCACCGACGATCGGCACGTCGGGGCGACGCACCTTCCCGAGCTCGGCGGGGTCGATGTCCACGTGGATGACCTTGGCGTCGGGTGCGAACGCCTTCGGATCGCCGGTCACGCGGTCGTCGAAGCGCGCACCAAGCGTGATGAGCAGATCCGACTTCTGCATCGACGTGACTGCTGTGTAGTTCCCGTGCATGCCCGGCATGCCGAGACACAGCGGGTGCGAGTCGGGCATCGCGCCGCGCGCCATCAACGTGGTGACGACGGGTGCGTTCGTGAGCTCCGCGAACTCTTGCAGCTCGGCCGACGCGCTCGCCTTCAGGATCCCGCCGCCCGCGTAGATCACCGGACGCGTCGCGGTTTGGATGACCTTCGCCGCGTCCTTGATCTGCTTGGGGTGGCCCTTCACTGTGGGCTTGTAACCGGGCAGGTCGACGCGCTCCGGCCAGTACCACTCCATCGTCATGTTCGCGACGTCCTTCGGGAAGTCGACGAGCACCGGACCGGGCCGGCCGGTGGTCGCGACGTGGAAGGCCTCACGAATGACGCGCGGGATGTCGTTGGGGTCGGAGATCAACCAGTTGTGCTTCGTGACCGGCATGGTGATGCCGACGGTGTCACACTCCTGGAACGCGTCGGTGCCGATCGACTTGTACGCAACCTGACCCGTGATCACGACCATGGGGATCGAGTCGAGGTAGGCGTCGGCCAGCGGCGTGACGATGTTGGTCGCCGCGGGACCGCTCGTGACCATCGCGACACCCGGTCGGCCGGTCGCCTGCGCGTAGCCCGACGCCATGTGCCCGGCGCCCTGCTCGTGACGCACGAGGATGTGGCGGATCGACGAGTCGATCAGCGGGTCGTACACGGGAAGGATCGCTCCGCCGGGGAGGCCGAACATGACCTCCACGCCTTCCATCTCGAGGCTCTTGATCAGGGCTTGGGCGCCGGTCAGCTTCATGGTTTCCTCTTCGGCTGGATTCACGATTTGTGATGGCGAAAGCGGGCACGAAAAACCCCTCGCCTGCGGGGCGAGGGGCGGAAGTGCGCACGGGCGCGTGAGAGCAGCCGTGCGCTACATAACTACAATGAGGGTGTTCGGGGACGACATCAAACCGGACGTTATCACGGATATCGAGCCCCGGCGCAAGACACAGCTCACCCCCCGGAACGGTCCACCGGACAGGGTTCGCCGTCATTGGCGCTCAGCGTGCAGTACGTGGCGCGGCTGATCTTCCAGGTGTCGTCTTCGAGCACCGCGGTTCCATTGATCTGTCCGGGGTTTGCGGGCGACTCGCGGCCCTGGTACAGCGCGTGGAACGACACGTCGGCCGAGGTGCCGTGCACGGTGATCGTGTCGACGACGATCGCTCCCGCCGCGGCTTCTCCCTTGTGCCTGTTGAAGGAGCGATCGACGAACGCACGCATCGCAGCACTGCCCTGAATGAACGAGGCGCGCTAATCGGCGCTCAACGCCGGATCGAAGAAGTGCGCGTAGGCATAGGTGATCGCGAAGTCGGGACTCTCGCCGTGGATCCCTGTACGCCGGTCGACGGCGGCACTCCACGTCAGAACTCCCTGCGAGGGTGTGAGCGCGAGCAACAAGCGACGCGATCCCGTATCGGGCGACACGAGGTAGATACCCCGCGGAACGGACGCCGGCGGGCCGCAACCGGTGTCGCCTTCACCGAACGCGCCCATCGCGGAACCCTCCGCGGCCCACCCGATGATCCCCGAATCCGGTGCGCTGCGCCATGCTGTGCCGGCTTCACCGGTGATGGCGTGCACGGATCCGTCGGTTGTCGACACGAGGAGGCCCGTCGGGACCTCGCACTCGCCGGACCATCCGGCCGCGACCCAGCGTCCGTCGGGCGAGGGCGACGCCCAACCCCAGTGGCCTCCCGGCGGGTCCTTGCCCGCCGGGACCGGCGGGAGCCCGATGAGCTGCGACCAGCCCGAGCCGTGGTTCACCAGGATGCGATTCCCCAGCAGGTTGATGCCTGATCCGGTCCCGCACAACGCAACTGCGAGCGCCTGATTCTTCTCAGTGGGCATGCAGCCGCTCGGAAGATCGCCGGCGGTCTCGAAGGGCAACGGTTCGAGGTGAATACCGGCGTCGGTCACGACGAGAACGTGACGCACGGAGTTCCCGACGTCGTTCCCGATCGTTGCGCGTGGGAGCGCGCCGAGCTCGTTCCCGGCATCGTCGAGAAGCTTGATCGAGAACGATGCCGGGCCTTGGTTCGCGCCGGACTTCCCATCGTCGGTCAGTGCCAGGCCGCTTTGCGGTATCGCGCGACCGGCGAAGGGATCCGCGTAGGTCGTAACGGGCGGACGAATCCCGTCACGAATGAACGTCGCATACGCCTCCTGCCCGACCGGTGTGAGATGGAAGCCGTCGGCGAGGAACCAGTTGGCATGCGAGTACGCGAACTCGTGCCAGGCCAACCCGTGCACGTTCGGAAATTGAGCCGCGTACGAATCCAGCGCGCCGTTGATGTCGGTTTCCCACTTCCGGGGCAATTTGAGCGTGACGAAGTAGAACTCGGACTGCGATCCGACGGTCTCCGAAATCGATTTGAGGCCGGCCCCGACCAGGTCGTATGCGTTGGGCCCGGTCGGACCGTTGTCGCCGAGGTGAATGACGATCGTCGGCGGCAACGCATGTTCCTTCTTGGCCCCGTCGAGCACCGCGATCGCATCTTGCAACTGGCGAGCGGGCGCGGCGTCGACCTGCGCGCCGACAATCGTGTCTTCCAGCGCCTGCTTCGCTTGCAGCATCACCGAGTCGCCGATGAGCAGCACGCCGGAGCGGGTGGGCGGCAACGTGGTCGTGCTTCCAACCGGGTTCGTGACTTGCAACGTGTGCTTGCCACGATCGGGCAGCGCGATGCCACCCGCGACTGCAAGCAGCACGACGAGGAAGGCGCCGGTCACGACGAACCCGCGCCGACGCTTGCGCGCGCGGCCACGTTGCACCACGCGGTCGAACAGGTCGTCGCGGTGATCTCTCCATGTACCTTTGTCGTAATTCACGTCACGCTTCCTCGATGATCGGTTCGAGATCGGTCCCGAGTTGGTCGCGCAGGGTCCGCAGCGCGCGGTGCACCGACTGTTTGACAGTCCCCGCGCTCACGCCGAGCGTCAGCGCGACGTCGTCGATCGTGAGATCCGCGAGATACCGCAGCGCCACTGCCTCGCGTTGACGGCGGGGCAGGCGGTCGAGCGCCGCGACGAGCGCGAGCCGCAGCGTGGTCTCGTCGCTCGGATCCGCGGTGACCGACTCGCGTGGCGACGGTCGCTTGCGGGCGGCCGTGATCGCCAGGTTGGTCGCAACCCTCGCGACCCACGCATCCCGGTATTCGAAGCCCCGCACCCGATTCCAGTGGACGTAGGTGCGAGTGAGGGCCTCAGCAGCAACATCCTCCGCGGCCGACGGATCACCGATCAGCCGGCGTGCGACCGCGTAGGCCCGAGACGCCGACCAGGGCGCGGTTCGCGCGATCCGGGTTCGAATCGGGGATCGGCTCGGGGCAAGCGGCCATCCGGCGCAACGTAAGGGGCGCATCTGACGAGCAGGCAACGAACGGTTGGACGGACGGCGATCGGTACGCGAACAGGCCGGCGTTCAGTGCTGGTGCACCGGACACGAATACGTCGTGCGGCCGCCGACCTTGCGCCGAATGAGGTGGGCTCCATCCCGCGGGCACGGGATGTCGAGGTCACGCGGCATGTCGCCCGTGTGCGATCCGCCGCGCCGGCCGAGCACGCGCAGCGTCGCGCGTATCGCTCGGTGCAGCTCGCGCCGCTCGTCGGAGCCGATGGCGACGACCGGTCGCGCCGGATCGATGCCCGCTCGCCACAGCGTTTCGTCGACAAGCAGGTTGCCGAGTCCCGCGACCCGGGCCTGGTCCATCAGCACCGCCTTGATCGGCGCGCTGCGTTTGCCGAGCGCACGATCGAGCTGGGCGAAGGTGAGCGTGAGCGCGTCGGGGCCGAGCCGGGACTCGTCGGGATCGAGCTCCGCCGCGCCGAGCCGGCGAGGATCACGCAGCATGAACGATCCGCCGTCGGCGAAGTGCACGCCGAAGCGATGCCACAGTGCGACTCGCCGATTGCTGGCGTACACGAGCGGGTCGCCGGCCTCCTCGTCGTCGACGAGCACCCGACCGCTCATGCCGAGATGCACGCCGAGCCGGGTGTCGGGAGCGGCCGTGTCGAGGATGATCTGCTTACCCGTGCGCCGGGCTGCGATGAACTGATTGCCGACCAACGCGTGGCGCAGCGCCGCCGGAGTCGTGCCCCGCTTCAGGAACCACGTATCCGGCGCGTGCACCCGCGCGATCTCCCGATGCAGCGCACGCGCGTCCAGAAGAAGACGCGCCGATTCGACCTCCAGGATCTCCGGCACTCAGAAGTTCGTGATAGCGCCGGTTTCCGCGCCCTGGGCGAGCTTGGCGTACTTGGCGAGAAACCCGCTCGTGTAGCGCGGTTCGGGGACCTTCCAGTTCTTCTTCCGGCGCGCGAGCTCGGCATCCACGACGAGCAGCTCGATCGTGTGTGCAACCGCGTCGATGACGATCGTGTCGCCGTCGGCAACGAATGCGATCGGGCCGCCGTCGACAGCTTCGGGAGCGACGTGACCGACACAGAATCCCTGGGAACCGCCGGAGAAGCGACCGTCGGTCACGAGCGCGGCGTCGTCGCCGCGCCCGGCGCCCTTCATCGCGCCGGTGATGGCAAGCATCTCGCGCATGCCCGGCCCGCCCTTCGGTCCCTCGTAACGGATCACCACGACATCGCCGGGCTTGATCTTGCCGCCGATGATCTCCTCCATCGCGGCGTCCTCGCCGTCGAAGACGCGTGCCGTCCCTTCGAAACGCAGCTCGTCGATGCCGGCGACCTTTACAACCGAACCCTTCGGCGCCAGCGAGCCGTGGAGGATGGCAATGCCGCCCTGCTCGTGGATCGGATCGGAGAGCTCGTGCACCACGGACCCGTCGGGCTTCGGCGACGCGAGCTCGGCCAGGTTCTCCGCGATCGTGCGACCGGTCACCGTCAGGCAGTCGCCGTGGAGCAGACCGGCGTCGAGCAGCTGCTGCATGACGACGGGCACGCCGCCGACGCGATCGAGATCGAACATGTGGTACTTGCCGTGCGGCTTCATGTCGGCGACGTGCGGAACGCGCGCTCCGATGCGGTTGAAGTCGTCGAGCTCGAGCTCCACCCGCGCCTCGTTGGCGATCGCGAGGAGGTGCAGCACCGCGTTGGTCGAACCGCCGAGCGCCATCACGACCGCGATCGCGTTCTCGAACGCTTGCTTGGTCATGATCTGCCGGGGCCGGAGATCGAGCTCGAGCAACCGCATCACGGCGCGGCCGGACTCGTACGCGAAGTCATCACGGCGCCGATCAACCGCGGCCGGCGACGCACTCCCGGGCAATGCCATCCCGATCGCTTCGCTCACCGACGCCATCGTGTTCGCGGTGAACATGCCGGCACACGACCCTTCGGTCGGGCACGCGCGCCGTTCGATCTCACCGAGCTCGTTCTCGGTGATCGTCCCCGCGGCACAGGCACCGACGGCCTCGAACACGCTGACGATGTCGAGCGCCTGGTCCTTGTACTGGCCGGGCAGGATCGAGCCACCGTAGAGGAACACCGACGGCAGATTGATGCGCGCCGCGGCCATCAGCATACCGGGAAGACTCTTGTCGCAACCGGCAAACGCAACGAGCGCGTCGAAGCGTTCCGCGTGCATCACGCACTCGACCGAGTCGGTGATGATCTCGCGCGAGACGAGCGATCCGCGCATCCCTTCGTGGCCCATCGAGATGCCGTCGGAAACGGCGATCGTCACGAACTCGAGCGGGAACCCGCCGGCGTCGCGCACCCCCACCTTGGCCCGCTTGGCGAGGCGGTCGAGCGGCATGTTGCACGGCGTCACCTCGTTCCACGACGACGCCACCCCGACCTGGGCCTTGCCCCAGTCGGCGTCGGTCATGCCCACTGCGCGCAGCATGGCGCGGGCCGGAGCGCGGGCCGCGCCGTCGGTGACCTCGTGACTGCGGGGGCGGTTGTTCTCGGCCATGGCGTCAGGGTAGCCAGCCGGTCCTCTGCGAAGATGAGCGAATGCAACGTTCCGGTGAAGGGCGCGAGCCGTCGATCGGCTCGGTCGCCGAGCTCGTCGAGCTGCTCGCACGCGCGGCGACGGTTCGCGACGAGCCGGAGATCGACGGCCTTGCGCATGCGCTCCAATGCGGCGCGCTGCTGCGCGCCGACCATCCGGACGATCCCGAGCTGGCGGTTGCGGGCCTCGTGCACGACATCGCCGACGTCGTGTATCCCGACGACCACACCGACCACGATCGGCGCGGCGCCGAGCTCGTCCGTGAGCTGTTCGGTGAGCGGGTCGCACACCTGGTCGGGGCACATGTGATCGCGAAGCGCTACCTCGTGACCACCGATCCCGGCTACCGGAACGTGCTCAGCGTGCGGAGCGTCGAGACGCTCGCGATGCAGGGGGACGCGCTCGCCGACACCGACCTCGCCGCGCTCGGCGACGATCCCGACCTCGCAGCGATCCTCGATCTGCGCCGGGCCGACGAGCGCGCCAAGGATCCGACCGCTCGGGTTCCGGGCCTCGATTCGTGGGGCGCGACGTTGGAGTCGCTCGCCCGGTGACCGCGACCACCCCATTCGATGTCGTGGTCGTGGGCGGCGGCCACAACGGCCTCGTCGCGGCGGGCCTGCTCGCGCGGCGCGGCGCGCGCGTCACGGTTCTGGAGCGGCGCGCCAACGTCGGTGGCGCCGCGACCACCGAGCAACCGTGGGGATCCGCGTTCAAGATGAGCGCGCTGTCATACGTCGTCAGCCTCATCCCGGCGACGATCGTGCGCGAGCTCGAGCTCGTGCGCCACGGATACAAGATCTATTCGCAGAACGGCTACTTCGTTCCGTACTCGGACGGCCGCTCACTCCAACTCCCCGACGACGCCCGGCGCCGGCACGCCGAGATCGCCCGGTTCTCTACCGCCGACGCCGACGCGTACGAACGATGGGACGCATGGCTCGGGCGCTTGGCGAAAGTCCTCAGTCCGTTGCTCGAGACGGTCCCGCCGAGTCTCGGATCGCTGCGGCCCCACGATCTGATCGACCAGGCCCGGCTGGCATGGATGCTGCGCGGGCTCGGCGTCTCCGGCGTCGGCGATGTCACGCGGCTGTTCACGTCGAGCATCGCGGATCTGCTCGACGAGTGGTTCGCGTCGCCGCAGATGCAAGGGGTGTTGTCGGTCAGCGGCGTGATCGGAACGTGGGCCGGACCCCGCTCGCCGGGAACCGCGTACGTGATGGCGCACCACAAGATCGGCGACGCGGGCGCCGGCAGCAACGGCTCGCGGCAGTCGGGCACCTGGGGATTTCCCGAAGGCGGCATGGGCGCGGTGAGCGATGCCCTGCGCGACGCGGCGCTCGCAAACGGTGCAGTGGTCCGAACCCAGGCGCCGGTCGCGCGCATCGACACACGCGGCGGTCGCGTGCGCGGGGTGACACTCGAGTCCGGTGAAGAGTTGCGGGCCGCCGTGGTGATCGCCGCGACCCACCCCAAGATCACGTTCCTCGACCAGATCGATCCCACCGAGCTGCCGACCGACTTCGTCGAAGCGATCCGGCGGTGGAAGTCCCGTAGCGGCACGGTAAAGGTGAACGTCGCGGTCGACCGGCTGCCCGAGTTCACCGCCAAGCCCGGGTTCGATCCCGAGGTGCACGGCGGAACGATCGTGCTCGCCGAGTCACTCGACGACGTCGAGCACGCGTTCCAGGACGCGGTCGGCGGCCGCGCGGCCGGCCTTCCCTTCGCCGACATCTGCATCCCGTCGGTGTTCGATCCGACACTCGCGCCCGAGGGCCAGCATGTGGTCTCGATGTTCACGCAGTGGGTGCCGCACCAATGGGCATCGTCGAAGAACACCGACGAGCTCGAGTCGTACGCGGACCGTGTGGTCGCGCGCGTCAACGGGGTTGCGCCGGGCTTCACCGACTCGATCCTGCGCCGCCAGGTGATCGGGCCCTACGAGATGGAGCACGAGTATGGGTTGATCGGCGGCAACATCTTCCACGGTGAGCTCTCCCCCGACCAGCTCTTCCACATGCGACCCGCGCCCGGCTATGCCGACTTTCGCACGCCGATCGCGGGCCTGTACCAAGCGAGCAGCGCGACCCACGGCGGGGGCGGCGTCACCGGCATCCCCGGCTTGAACGCGACGCGTCAGATCATGCGCGACCGTGAACGCAGGCGATGGCGCCGTGCGTAGAGCACTCACGATGTTCGGGGCAATCGCGCTCGTGATGCTCTCGGCGGGTCGCGCCGCGCCGGCGGCGATGTCGGGAGCCGCCGCGGTCGAACCGCTGCGCATGACGGTCGGCACGGTGGGAACGATCGGGTCGCTCGACCCGCGTACCGGAGACAGCGCCGTCGCGCGCGAGGTGTGGAACATCCAGTATCCGACCTTGACCGCGGTCGATCCCGCCACGCTCGATCCGACCGCCGGCGTGGCGATCGGATGGACTCCTCTCCCGGCAGGAGGTTGGCGCTACGCGCTGCGCCCCGGCCTCACGTGGTCGGACGGCAAGCCCGTCACGGCCACCGACGTCGTCTACTCACTCGATCACGCGCGCGATGACCACTGGCCGTACGCGAAAGCCATGCTCGACGGGCTCGCAGCGCGCGCGCTTGATGCACACACCGTTGTCGTTACGGGGAACACGCCGGGGAGCGTGCTGCCGGGTCTGCGGCTGCACGTCGTTCCCGCGCATGTATACGCGCAACATGCGCGCATCGACAACGAGATCGCCCCTCTGGGCGTCGGCGCCGGCGCCTGGCACGTGGTGTCGACGACAGCCGGTTCGGTCGAGCTCGGCGTGCTGGGCCGACCCGGCGGACCGCCGCTCGACCAGATCGTCTTCCGCACCTATTCGAGCTCCGATGCGTCGATCGACGCACTCTCACGCGGCGACGTCGACGTCGTCAGCGGTGTCTCCTCGAGCGACGTCGATCGCCTCCACGCGATGGATGGCGTCACGGTGAACCCCGTCGGCGACGTCGTGCAGGCGTTCCGCACCGACAACGTCACCGGCTTCCTGCCCGAGCCGTCCCGACCGAGCCTCGTCGTCTTCGGCCCCTCCGTCGCGTCGTACTCGGGCATCGTCGCGGCGACGCGTCCGCCCGGCGAGCGGCTGAGCAATGTCGCGTACGCGATCGGCGCCGCGGTGCTCATCGCGTTGTTCGTAGCCGCCTACTGGATCGCGTCCCGCGTCCGACGGCGATACCTCACGTGAGCGGTCGCCGGTAGACAGAAACATGGAACGGGCTGTCGTCGGTGTATGGATCGCGTGCGAATGTCTCCCAGCGCGATTCGAACTCGAGTCCGGCCTGTCGAGCCATCTGATCGAGCTCGGGCGGGTACGCGTAGCGCAGCCGGGTGTACACGAGACGAATACCCGACGCCGTGATGTGGATCTGCGTCGCGTCGACTCGCTGTGCGAGCACGTTGTACACACTCGCGTCGAGATGAACCGCGTCGAGACCGGCGCTCCTGACGCTGAGATGCTCGCCCCGCTCGATTCGTGAAGTGTCAGGGACGAACGTCCGAACCAGGAAGCGACCGCCGGGCGCGAGATGGGCGGCGACGTTGCGGAAGCAACGCTCCTGGGCTTCCTGGCTCGTCAGCATGAAGAACGTGTTGAACACCACGTACACCAGCGAGAACTCGCCGTCGACGGGCACCTCGGCCATGTCGCCGATCGTCACGGGTATCACGTCGCCGCCGGGCTTGGCGCGCATCTGTTCCACGATCACCGGTGACGCGTCGATGCCTTGCACGTCGACGCCGGCGGCCGCGAGGGGCAGCGCGCACTCGGCCGTCGGATCCATCCCCGGGTACCAGTCGTCGTAGACGTCCGCCACGCGATCGCCGTAGGTTGCGGGCCCGTATTGATCCATCCCGCCATCGCAGCACGGCCCGGCCGTGGGCGCCATCGAATTAGCGACAAACGAGGACGCATGCGGATCGACGCCGCGCTGACAACCATCGACCTCAACTCCGTCCCGGGCGCCGCGGTCGGCATCGAAGCCGCGGGCTACGACGGCATGTTCAGCTTCGAAGGCCAGCACGACCCGTTCTTCCCGTTGCTCCTCGCGGCCGAGCACACCGAGCGGGTACAGCTCACGACGGCTGTCGCGATCGCCTTCGCGCGCAATCCGATGACGCTCGCGCAGACTGCGTACGACCTCCAGCTCGCGTCGCACGGCCGGTTCCGCCTCGGTCTCGGTACGCAGATCAAGCCGCACATCGAGAAGCGGTTCTCCATGCCGTGGTCACAACCCGTCGACCGGATGCGCGAGCTCGTACTCGCGATTCGCGCGATCTGGGACCGCTGGCACACGGGCGCGCCCCTGGAGTTCCAAGGCGACTTCTACCGCCACACACTGATGACGCCGTTCTTCGACCCGGGCCCGAACCCGTACGGACTGCCGAGCATCTTCCTGGCCGGCGTCGGTCCCCGCATGACCGAGATGGCGGGTGAGGTCGCCGACGGCTTCATCGTGCACCCGTTCGGGACCGAGCAATCATTGCGCGAGCTGACGATTCCCGCATTGACGCGGGGTGCGGAGCGCGGTGGCCGCTCACTCACCGACGTCGAGGTCGCGTTCCCGCTCATGGCCGTGGTCGCCGACACCGACGAGCAACTCGCGCGTGGCCGGGACGCGATGCGACCACGCCTGGCTTTCTACGGATCGACGCCCGCGTACAAGGTGATCCTCGACGTGCACGGTTGGGGTGACCTGCAATCCGAGCTGAACCGACTCTCGAAGACCGGCGACTGGGCGACCATGAGCTCCCTGATCACCGACGAGATGGTCGACGCGTTCAGCGTGCAGGGCACGCCCGACGAGATCGGCCCGAACGTCCGCGCCCGCTACGGCGATCTCGTGCAACGCATCTCGTTCGACACCGGCGCGAAACTTGACCCCGACCGCGTCGCCACCGTTCTCGCGGGGCTCCGAGCCTAAGCGGCCGCGGTCAACGCGATCGCGATGCGGTCGAGGGTCTGCCCCGGGTCGCGGGTGACGTCGGCCCAAGTCACGTGCACGATTCGCCAGCCGGCAGCTTCGATTGTCGCGAGCCGACCGCGATCGCGCTTCCACGCGAGCCGAGATCCGTGGTGCTCGAAGCCGTCGCACTCGCATCCGATTCGTCGCATCGGCTACGCGAAGTCGAGCCGGAATCGGCCGACCGGAAACTGCCGTTCCGGTGCGGGCAGTGGGCTCTTCCGGAGCAGGCGCGCGAGCTTCACCTCGAGCCGCGACTCGAGCGCCGCCGAGCCCGGCGTCTGTGCCGCGATCAAGCGGCGAATTCGCGACGAGCCGGGTCGTCCCCGGCCACACAACTCGTCCGCACGCCGGATGAGGACGGCGGCACTCGTCAGGCCCATCCGGCGCGCCTGCTCGAACGCCTCGAGCGCTTCCTCATCGAGAAGAACGCCGCAATCGATGATGGTCCGCGTCGCCGAGGTACACCGGATCCCGTCCACATGAACCATGTCTCGAGCGGGCAGCGTCATGCGATGCAACACGAAATCGCGACTACGTCGACCGATGCCTCGCGGCAGCGTCAGATGCAACTCATTGGTCCGGACCGCGTCGAAACGCAACAGGCGTCCCGCAGTCGTATGTGAGACCGCAGATTCGTCTCCGCCCCACAGGACGGCGGCCATCGCTCGCTGTCTGCCCGTCCGCGCTGCACCCGGCAAGCGATAGACGCCGGGGAACACCTCCACCCACCGCCCGGTCATCACCCGGCGGCTCATTGCCTCCTCCGAAAGTCCGACCCCCGCGGCCTGACTCCGTGAAAACACACCGAATTGTCGCTCGGCGAGCGCGGCGACTCCATCGTCGACGTGCTTCATTGCGCGTTTCCCTCCGAAATTCGACGTCAAACGCGACAAGTTCGGAGGAAGAGCCGAGGGAGGTCTGCGAAAGGTATCGCTACGAGAGACGGGCGTCGAGCAACTGGCTGAGGACTTGGGCGTTGCCTTTGCCCTCGAGCTCGTTCATGAGCTGACCCATGAGGAACCCGAACTTCTTCCTGCGGGCCTTGTCGTCTTCCGACGCTCGGTACTCCTCGACAGCGTCGGCGTTGGCTGCGAGCACGCGGTCGACGACCTCACCCAACTCGGCCGCGTCGCTCACCTGGGTGAGGCCCCGCTCCTCGACGATCGTGCGGGGCCACTTGTCCTGAGCCATTGATTCGGCGAGTACATCCTTGGCCTGCGCGCGCGAGATCGCGCCGTCTGCGAAGAGGTCGACGAGCTCGGCCAGCATCTCCGGGGTGAGGATGCTCGGCGAGAGACCGTTCTCGTTCAGGTGTCCGAGCACCTCTTGGCGCACCCAGTTCGCGACGTCCTTGGGCGAGCCCAACCGCAGCGCCGCGACCGCGCGCTCGGCGTAGTCGGCCAATCCGGGGACGTCGACGAGCACACGCGCGTCCTCGTCCTTGATGTCCCACGCCGCCATGAGCCGATCGCGGCGGGCCGCCGGCAGCTCGGGCATCGAAGCGTGCACCTCGGCGCGCATCTCTTCCGTCGGCGCGACCGGCACTAGATCGGGTTCGGGGAAGTAGCGATAGTCGTGCGCTTCTTCCTTCGATCGGCCCGAGATCGTGACACCGCCGTCTTCGTCCCAGTGCCGGGTCTCCTGCACGACGCGTTCGCCGCTCTCGATCAGTGCCGACTGCCGCTCGGTCTCGTACTCGACCGCCCGCACCAGCGATCGCAGCGAGTTCAGGTTCTTGATCTCGGCCCGCGTACCGAACTCCGACGAGCCTGCCGGCCGGACCGACACGTTGGCGTCGATGCGCAGCGAGCCCTCTTCCATCTTCACGTCGGAGACGCCGACCGCGAGCAGCGTCGCGCGCAGCTCTTCCACGTAGCGCTTGGCCTGTTCGGACGAGCGAATGTCGGGTTCGCTCACGATCTCGAGCAGTGGCACACCGGCGCGGTTGTAGTCGACAAGCGAGTGATCCGCATCGTGGATCCGACCGCCGCCACCCACGTGCAGCGACTTGCCGGTGTCTTCCTCGAGGTGCGCGCGCGTGACGCCGACGCGAACGCCGTCGATCTCGAGCCAGCCGTCGATCGTGATCGGCTCGTCGTACTGCGACGTCTGATAGTTCTTCGGCATATCAGGATAGAAGTAGTTCTTGCGCGAGAAGATGGACTGCTCCGGTACGCGGAGATGCAACGCCTCGGCGACCCGCAGCGCGTACTCGACCGCGCGCTCGTTCAACACCGGAAGCGAACCCGGCAGACCCAGACACACCGGGCAGATGTGCGTGTTCGGCTCGTCGCCGAACTCGTTGGGGCATCCGCAGAACAGCTTGCTGGCGGTCGCGAGCTCGCAGTGCACCTCGAGACCCACCACCGTCTCCCACGTCCGGGTTTCGGTGGCGGTCACGACCCACTCCCCGGCGCGGCCTGCTCGATGGCACGCGCCACGCGGAACATGGTCCCCTCACCGCGCGGGCGCGCGAGCACCTGCACCCCGATCGGCAATGCGGGCGTACCCGCAAACCCGAACGGGACCGACATCGCCGGGTGGCCCGCGAGGTTCGATGGGATCGTGCAGACGTCGTTGAGGTACATCGTGAGCGGAGC
This sequence comes from Acidimicrobiia bacterium, assembly GCA_038320885.1. Lineage (GTDB taxonomy): Bacteria > Actinomycetota > Acidimicrobiia > IMCC26256 > PALSA-610 > JBBQER01. The sequence continues at coordinate 37,448 of JBBQER010000005.1, read as the reverse complement.
CGCGGTCTTGGCACCCAGCTCGAACGCGACCGTGGGCGACGTGGGCGCGAGCAGCACGTCGAACTGCTCGTACGCGCGCTCGAACTCGCGGATGATGAGCGTTCGGACGCGCTGGGCCTGCCCGTAGTACGCGTCGTAGTAGCCGGCCGACAGCGCGTAGGTTCCGAGCATGATGCGGCGCTTGACCTCCCGCCCGAACCCGGCTTCACGCGTCGCGGCGTTCATGTGGGTGATGTCGGGAGCGTCGACGCGCAGTCCGTAGCGCACACCGTCATAGCGCGCGAGATTCGAGGACGCCTCGGCCGGCGCAATCAGGTAGTACGCCGAGAGTCCGTACATCGTGGACGGCACCGAGACGCGCTCGAACTTCGCACCGGCGTCGGTCAGGGCGTTCGCGGCGTTCTCGACCGCGGCCTTCACTTCGGCCTGGATACCCTCTTGATCCGTCAGCTCCTCGACGATGCCGACCCGCAATCCCTCCACGCCGTGATCGAGCTCGTCGAGCAGGACCGGCGCCGGCGCGTCGATAGATGTGGAGTCGAGCGGGTCGTGGCCGCCGATCACTTCCAGCAACAGGGCCGCGTCGGCCACCGAGGTTGCGAACGGGCCGATCTGGTCGAGCGACGAAGCGAACGCGATCAGCCCGTAGCGGGACACGCCGCCGTATGTCGGCTTGACCCCGACCACGCCGCAGAGCGCGGCGGGCTGGCGCACGGAGCCGCCGGTGTCGGATCCGAGCCCGAGCGGCGCGAACCCCGCTGCCACCGCCGCCGCCGATCCCCCACTCGACCCACCCGGCACCCGCGTCAGGTCGTGCGGGTTGCGCGTCGGTCCGAACGCCGAGTTCTCGGTGGAGCTGCCCATCGCGAACTCGTCGAGATTGGTCTTGCCGATTGTGATCGCGCCCGCCTCGCGCAGCCGGTCGACGACCGTCGCGTCGTACGGGGGCCGCCAACCCTCGAGGATCCGCGACGAGCACGTGGTGAGCACGCCGCGGGTGCAGAGATTGTCCTTCAGCGCGACCGGCACCCCGGCCAACGGACCGGGATCGTCACCGCGCGCAACCGAGGCATCGATCTCGTCGGCGCGTGCCCGAGCGTCGTCGGCGAGCACGAGATTGAACGCATGCACGTCGCGCTCGCGCGCGTCGATCCGGGCAAGATGCTCTTCCAGCACATCACGGGCACGGCGGCGCCGGGCCCGGACGTCGGCCGCGATCGAAACCGCGGAGTCGCTCATCGCTTGCTCATGGTGCTTCGCCGAGGATGCGCGGCACGCGGAAGCGACCGTCTTCCGCCTCGGGCGCCGCGGCCAACACCTCGTCCCGGTCCAAACCGGGGCGGGCAACGTCGGCTCGGAACACGTTGACGAGCGGCAACGGGTGCGCGGTCGGCGGCACGCCCGCGGTGTCGAGCGCGGAGACCTGCGCCGCGTGTTCGAGGATTGCGCCGAGCTCGGTGGTGAGGGCGTCGAGCTCTTCGTCGGTCAGGGCGAGGCGCGCCAGGCGCGCGACGTGCTCGACCTGGGCGCGGGTCAGTGAAGAGTCGGACGGCACGACGAGACGCTACTTGTAGGGATCGAGCTTGCTGAGCGGCAACGACCACCACTCGCCCGGCGCGGGCGACCAGTCGGGGTCCGGATAGATGCAATCGACGGGGCATGCAGGCAGGCACTTGTCGCAGCCGCTGCACAGCTCGGGAACGATCACCACGTCGGCGCCGTGATTGAAGATGGCGCCGAATTGGTTCGGGCAGTGGCGCAGGCACGCATCGCAGTTGATGCACTCCGACATCTCGATGCGCACCGGCGGGTTCTTCCACTTCTCGTTGCGCTCGTGCGCCTCGATGCGCTCCAGCCTCGTCGCCCCTGCCATTCCCCAAGCGTAGACAGCCGGCACCGTGGCGCCTCGACGGATACGGCGACGCTCCCTTACGATCGGCCGCCCGACGATGTGGCGCCTGACCCGGCGCACACCCCACGCGAGGAGTTTCGAGTGGCCGACAAGTTCGCCTTCCTGTCCGACGAGTGGTTCGACGCCGCCGGGAAGCTCGTCGCCGAGCACAGCACCGACGGACCCCCGGCCCCGAACCTCGTCATGAACCTCGAAGTCACCGACGCCGACAACAACACGACCGAGTTCCACATGGGCGCGCGTGACGGCGCGACCTTGTTCGGCAAGGGTCACACCGACGGCGCCGACCTCACGCTTTCGACCGATATCGATACCGCCCGAGAGGTGTTCGTCGCCAACAACCCGGCCGCGGGCATGCAGGCCTTCATGGCCGGCAAGGTACGGATCCAGGGCGACATGACCAAGTTGATGATGGCCCAGGCCGGCGGTCAGGGCGGCAACACCCAGCTCGCCGAGGCGCTCCAGAGCATCACCGCCTGAGGCGTTCGCAGGGCCGGGCGCGCCCGGCTCGAATCAGCTCTCGTCGAGCGATACGGCGAGCAACATCCCGAAGTCGCGGACCCGCGCCCGGGATCGGCTCGCGTAGGCGCGCAGCTGTTTCGGCGGGCCGAGCTTCACCGGCCGTCCGTACCCGCTCCCCGGCCGCGCCAAGGGCGGCCGAGTCGTTGCTCCATGCGGTACCCGCCGCATCACGACGTTCTCCTGGGTGAGCCGCCGACGTTCATTTCATGACCTCCGTCAGGCGCCCGCCCCGGGAAGTCCCATCACTCATCACATTTGCTTCGAACATCCACCCACTATCCGTTACCCGCCGCGGAGTCGGACTGAACCGAATACCCCGGACTGGGGAACGTCATCGGACGATGACACGGGCAACTGTTGCCAACAAGATGCCGGAAGCCTCATGTCGATGTGACATTGTTGACATCTGGCTTCGCGAGTCGGACATTTCGTCGCAATATCGGCGGGCCGGGCGGCCTACTTCTTCTTCGGACGCTCCAACTTCGACGCCGCGGCGGCCAACTCGGCGACGGTCCAGCGATCGTTCTTCTCGATCGCCTCGGCCGCCGACCACGACTGGACCCGCTGCACCTTGCCGCCCTGCACGAGGAAGGTCTCGCCGGTGAAGGGGCAGTCCCCGGTCGCGAGATATGCGACGAACGGCGACACGTTGGCCGGGTCCCACACGTCGAAGCCTTCCTCGGGCGCCTTAACGACCTCCGACAATCCGGGGGTCGCCTCGGTGAGCCGGGTCCGGGCGGCCGGCGCGATCGCATTCGACCGCACGCCGTAGCGGCCGAGCTCCTTGGCGCAGATCTGCGAGAGCGTCGCAATCCCGGTCTTGGCCGCGCCGTAGTTGGCCTGGCCCGGATTCGAGAACAGACCCGAGGTCGACGACGTGTGCACGATCGACGCCTGCACCTCCTTGCCCGCCTTGGTCTGCTCCCGCCAGTAGGCGGCTGCATGACGCGTGGGGCAGAAATGACCCTTCAGGTGGACCGCGATCACCGCGTCCCATTCGGCCTCGGTCATGTTGATGATGACGCGGTCCCGCAGGATGCCGGCGTTGTTCACGAGCACATGGAGGTCACCGAAGGCGTCGATGGCCTGTTGCACCATCCGCTGGGCTCCGTCCCAGTCGGCGACGTTGTCGCCGTTGACGACCGCCTCCCCGCCCATCGCCTTGATGTCGTCGACGGTCTGCATCGCCGAGCTCGGATCGCCGCCCTCCCCGTGCATGTCGCCGCCGAGGTCGTTGACGACGACCTTGGCCCCTTCGCTCGCGAAGAGCAGCGCGTGCTCGCGGCCCAGGCCGCGGCCGGCGCCGGTGATGATCGCGACGCGTCCGTCGAGTGCACCCATGCTGTCTCCCCTACGAAGGATGGCGGCGAGGCAGCATCGTAGGCACGCCTCGCCGGGGACCGCCCGATCGTCGGGGTTACGGGTTCCTCCCGAACGTGAGCTCGACCGTCGTCGTCTCTTGCGGGACTCGTCCGCCGCCGGCGGGAGTCTGGTCGACGACCACCTCGCCACCGCGCACCGATCCGTTGATCCTGAACTGGAGGTGCGCGGTGTCGAGCCGCGACTGCGCCTCGGCGAGCGACAGGCCCTTGAGGAACGGAACCGTCGTCAGGATCGGACCGCGGGAAAGCTTGATCGTCACCTGGGAGCCGAAGGCCGCATCCTGGCGCGCGCCGGGAGCCGTCTGGACGACCTTGCCCTTGGGCACGTCGTTGTTGAAGACGTCAAGCCCCTTCAGCGGCTTGAGACCGAGCGCCTTCAGCGCATCCGACGCCTGCTTGAACGTCTTGCCCTTCAGATCGGGGACGTTCACCGGCTCGTGGCCCTTCGACAGGACGACGACGAGCTCCGCGTCGGGTGCGACGCGCCCTTTCGGCCCGACGGTGACGACGTTCCCGGACGGGACCGTGTTGTTGTAGTCGAGGGTGGTGCGATACGCGAATCCGATCGCATCGAGCTGCTTCTGCGCGGTCGACCACGCCTTCCCTTCGATCGCGGGAACCGCGACCTTGGCCGGGCCCAACGACACGACGAGATTGACCTTGCGCCCCGAGGTGAAGTCGCCGGCCGCCGGTGACTGGATGACGACGATGCCCTTGGGGTCGGACGCTGCCTCGTGCGCGACGGTGACCGACAGCCCGTCGTGCTTCGCCAGCTGCTTCGCCGCCCCCTCCGTACGACCGACCAGTCCCGGCACCATCACGGTGGTGGCGCCGCTCACCCGCGCGAATGCCGACGCGGCCAGGCCGACGGTGGCGAGGAGCACGATCGCGACGACCCACGGCACCATCCGCCGGGGTTGGGCCTTGTGCCGAACGGGCAGCTTCACCGGCGGTGCGAGCGCGATCTCGGTCGCGTCCTGATCGAACAGCGGCGACGGCGACGTCACGGCCGCGGCGACGCGCGTCGGGTGCGGGTCGGCCTGGTCGAGCATCCCGGCGAGAACCAACGCGCCCGGCGGCGGAAGTGAGTCGCCGACGTCGGCCAGCGCTTGGCGCATGGTGCCCGCGTCGGGATAACGATCTTCGGGTTTGAGGCCACCGGCGCGATCGATGACGGCACCGAGCGGTCCGAGCTCGTCGGGCGCGCGCAGCGCCTTCTGCGTTCGCGCGGTGAGCATGCCGATCGTCGTGTCGGATGCGAAGGGAACGCGACCGGTCACGGCTTCGACGAGCACCAGTGCGAGCGCGTAGAGATCCGAACGCGCGTCGAGCTGCGCTCCCATCGCCTGTTCCGGCGACGCGTAGCGCGCGGTTCCGCGCATGCCGCCCGCGGGCTCGGTCCAGCTCGCCTCGGCCAACGCCCGCGCGAGCCCGAAGTCGGCGACGCGCACGATGCCGTGCTCGTCGAACAGGAGGTTGGCCGGCTTCACGTCGCGGTGCAGCACGTCACGCGCGTGCGCGTACTCGAGCGCCGATGCCACGTCACGGCCGACGCGCGCGGCTTGCGACACGGTGAGCGGCGTGTTCTGATCGAGCATCGACCGGAGGCTGCCGCCCTCGAGGAGCTCGAGCACCATGAACGGAACGTCGTCCTCGCCCCAGTCGTACACGGTGACGATGTTCGAGTGGTGCAGCGACGCGGCCAGCTGCGCCTCGGCGCGGAAACGCCGCAGGAACGCGGTGTCGTCGGCCAGGGCCGCGTGCAGCACCTTGACCGCGACGCGTCGACGCAGACGTTGATCGTCGGCTACGTACACGCGACCGCTGGCACCGGTACCGATGGCGCCATGCAGCAGATAGCGGCCCGCGAGCACCCGGCCCGGGAGGTCGCTGCCAACACTTCCCGGCATTCCGAACACGGTAGCGGCCGGGGCGCGCGCATTCGCGTCATCGCGTGCGCTGCGTTCGCGATCGGCAGAACTCGGGCGATACGGTGCCCGCGTGGCGCTACGCCGACCTCAGCATCCCGAACGCGTCGCTCTCGTCGCGGCGATCTTGATCGTCGTAGCCAACCTGGCGTACTTCGGAACGCGGAACGAGGTGCGCGGCACCGCGTCGCAAAAGCTTCCCGGTGCGATCGTCGCAGTCGTTCCGCAACAAGGGGAGAACATCCTCCCGCAAGCGTCGATCAGCGTCTCGTTGCTCCCGCGGTACACCGGTCAGCTCACGATCGATCGGCAGCTGATCCCGCAGGATCAACTGGTCAATCCGAGCCTTTACGAATTCGTGTTCCAACCGAAGACCGGGCACGACATCACCGCGTTCCGCCCCGGAGCGCACAACGCGACCTTCGAGGCGTGGCCGTCGGACAAGACCTACGAAGAGGCAAAGGCCGGCCACCTCATCTCGCCGTATACCTGGCGGTTCAACGTCGGTTAGCGAGGAGTGCCTCGAAGTCGGCTTCGTCGAGCATCGGCACGCCGAGTTGCTCGGCCTTCGTCAACTTCGAGCCGGGACTGTCGCCGAACACCACGTAGCTCGTTTTCTTCGACACGCTGCCGGTGACCTTTCCCCCGCGCGCCTCGATGGCTGCCCCGGCTTCGTCGCGCGTGTGGCGCTCGAGCGAACCCGTGAGCACGAACGTCATGCCCGCGAGCGATTCGTCGATGATCTCGATCGCCGGGCCCGCGTCGCCGGTCAGGTTCACACCTGCCTTCTTCAACCGCGCGACGAGACGCCGGTTGCGGTCGATGGAGAACCATTGATCGAGGCTCTGCGCGATCGTCGGCCCGACACCGTCGATGGCAGTGAGCGCGTCGGCATCCGCCTGATCGATCGCGTCGAGATCGGCGAAGCTCCGCGCGAGTGCCTGCGCGGCCGTTGGTCCGACGTGGTTGATGCCGAGCCCGACCATCACCCGCCAGAGCGGTCGCGACTTCGAGCCCTCGATCCCGTCGACCAGAAGTTGCGCCGAGCGCTGGCCGATCCGTTCGAGCGGCACGAGGCCTTCGACGGTCAGTGCGTAGATGTCGGCCGCGTCTTCGAGGAGTCCCGCGTCGACGAACTGGCGGACACGCTCTTCGCCGAGTCCCTCGATGTCCATCGCGCCCCGACCGGCCCAGTGGACGAGTCGCTGCACCCGCTGGGCCGGGCAGTCGACATTGACGCAGTGGTGATTCGCTTCACCCTCGATGCGGACGAGCGGCTCCGCGCACACGGGGCACTTGGTCGGGAACTTCCAGCGACGCGTGCCCTTCGGCCGCTTGGTGAGGACCGGGCCGACGACCTCCGGGATGACGTCGCCCGCGCGGCGCACGATCACGGTGTCTTTCGGGCGCACGTCCTTGCGCGCAACGTCGTCCTGGTTGTGGAGGGTGGCCATGCCAACGTTGGCACCACCGACGAAGACCGGCTCGAGCACTGCGAACGGTGTGGCGCGACCGGTGCGGCCGATGCTCACCATGATGTCGCGCAGGATCGTGGTCTTCTCCTCCGGCGGGAACTTGTAGGCGATCGCCCACCGCGGCGCGCGCGATGTGGTGCCCATCTCCGCGCGTTGGCCGAGATCGTCGACCTTGGCGACCACGCCGTCGATGTCGTATCCGAGCGCGTGACGTTGCGCTTCCATGTGTTCGCAGAACGCGTACACGTCGGCGAGATCGTCAAACGCCTGGATCTCGGGATTGACGGGAAAGCCGAGCTCGCGCAACCACGCCAGCGTCTCTTCGTGCGTACGCAACTTCGGGCCACCGGCCACCGCGCCGATCTCGTAACAGAACATCGTGAGATCGCGTGACGCGGTGACGCTCGCGTCCTTCTGCCGCAGGCTGCCGGCGGCCGCGTTGCGTGCGTTGGTGAACAACCGTTCGCCCGCGGCACCTTGGCGCCGGTTCAGCTCCTCGAATGCGGCGAGCGGCATGAAGACCTCGCCCCGAACTTCGAGCAGCTCGGGGATGCGCTTGCCCGAAAGGCGTGCGGGTACGGGCTTCAGCGTTCGCAGATTCTGGGTGACATCCTCGCCGGTGCGGCCGTCACCACGGGTCGCGCCGACGGTGAATCGACCCTGCTCGTACTGCAGCGAGATCGCGAGGCCGTCGAGCTTCGGCTCGGCGACGAATCGCAACGGTTTCGGAACGAGCTTTTCGACGCGAGTGCCCCAGGCCAAGAGCTCCTCGCGCGAGAAGGCGTTGTCGAGTGACAGCATGCGCACGCGGTGCTCGACCGGAGAAAACGTCGAGGCCGGCCGGCCGCCGGGGCGCTGCGTGGGCGAGTCGGGCGTGATCAGCTCGGGGTTCGCGGCCTCGAGTGCGCGCAGCTCCTTGACCAACGCGTCGAACTCGGCGTCGGGGACTTCGGGCGCGTCGAAGACGAAGTACTGCTCGTTGTGGTACTCGATCAGCTCGCGCAGCTCCTGCGCACGCTCGGTGCTCTCCTTCGACGCCACGACCCGAAATCTACCGAGCAGGTGCGACGCTCAAATGGTCGTGGTTCTTCGCTTCAGGCTCGCGGGTCGTCCTCGAACGACATCTCGGTTCGTCCCGGCGTGAGGTAGAGCTCCTTCACGAGCCCATGGTGACGATGTCGATGCCAGCAACCGCGAGGCACGACGAAGATCGAACCCGCTTCGAGCGTCGTGATCTGGAAGCCGACGTCAACGAGTACCTCGATGTCAACTGCACCTTCGATGACCTGAAGGAGCTCGTCGTCGTCCGGATGACGTTCCCACGGCGAGATGCCGCTCGACGCCCAGAACACGCCGACCTCTCCGCCGTTGAACGATGCGAGACGCCGGAATTCGGCCTCGCTGAGATCAGTGAACGCCGACGCGATGTTGTGAGCCTCCATCGAGCCTCCTCCGGATCGCGGCGGACGGGTCAGGCGCCGATGGCGAGCTTCGTGGCAGCCCCGTGATCGTGCACACGATTACCGATCTCGCGGGCGAGCGTCATCGCGCGCTCGGCCTGGCTCGCACCATGGCCTGCCAAGCCGCACGCGGGCGCGACCAACGCCTGCGACCGCAGGCGGGCCGGATCACAACCGCGCCGCGTCAGCTCGCACCAGGTGTCGAGGAGCGCCTTCCACAGCGGGGCGGCCTGTTCACCGACCGGCCGGTGTGTAGGAATGGCACCCCACACGACCCAACCTCCACCTTCGAGGAACCGCGACAGCGAGACGGCGTCGTCGATGTCGAGTGCGTCGATGTCGAAATGCACGAGGCGGGGGCCGGCGTCGAGGGCGAGGCGAAGGTCGCCCCGGCCGCACACGTGCACGGCCGTCAGGCAGCTCGGCGCCGCCAATGCCGTCGACAAGATGTCGGTCGCGGCCTCGCGATCGAGCGGCGCCGTTCCCGCGTGCCACCGCACGAGCGCGGGCTCGTCGAAGCACAAGACGATGGCCGCGCCCGGTAACCGCGACTCGACGAGCGCCTCGAGGGCACGCGCCCACGCGCGAGCGGTGCGCGCGCCGAGGGTGAATGCGACATCCACGTCGACACCGATCTCGAGCAGAGCCGTACCGAGCGTGAGCGGTCCCGCGCATTGCACCTTGACCCGGCGCGGCCGCATGGGCTGCGACGCGGCGATGTCCAGAAACGCGAGGAGTCCCCCGTGCGCGTCGGCGTCGAACTCCGCACTGATCGCCGCGCGGGCGCCGAGCCGGTGGCTCGCCGTGAGAGTTCCGTCAACCTGCACGTCGACGCCGTCGATCGCGCGTGCCCATTGCGCGACCACTCCTTCGAGCGGAGTGCGCATGGGGAGCTCGGGCGCCGCGGGAAGTTCGGGAAGACAGCGAAGCACGAGCGCGGCCGCGGTCGCGACATCTTGATGCGGAAGGCTGCCGATCGCGGTTGCGATTCCGGACACAAGAACTTTGTCGGGCATGCGCCTCGTAGGATAGGACTCGGTTCGCCGGTCGAACGAAGCGGGAAACGCATTGTTGTTGTCGTTGTGGTTCGCGCGCCTGACCTGGGTGCTCCTTCCCGTATCGACGGGTGCCGCCTTCAGTGATGCACTCGCGAGCTGGTCGAGCCCTCCGGCGCGCGTCGCCGCGGTGTTCTTGTGGTGCGCATGGTCGATCGGACTGGTCGCGCTGCTCGCACCGCGCCCGTGGGGTCTCACCGGGCTCCGGATCGTCGCGCCCGCGGCCGTGCTGCTGACCCTTGCGTCAGTCACGAGCGCGAGTGCGGCGTCGGCGCTGCTCGCGGGCTCGACCGCCATCGTCGCGTCCGTGTTCGCACTTTCTGCGTCGGTTTCGCAAACCGCCGTCAACTCGTTGGCGTACGGGGACGAAGTGCGATTCCCGTTGCGAGTGCCCGCATCGCTCCTGGTGGGGCCAGTTCCCTTGGCGGTCCTTTTCGCCGGCGCGGGCGCGTGTACCGGTCCGCTGCTGCTCGCCGACGGCCGCATCGTCGTCGGCATCGTCCTCACCGTGCTCGGATTGCCGATTGCGTACGCAATGATCCGTTCGCTCCACTCGCTCGCGCGACGGTTCCTCGTGCTCGTACCGGCGGGGGTGGTCGTCGTCGATCCGCTCACCCTCGCCGATCCGGTTCTCATGCGGCGGGAGGAGATCGCGAGAATCGGTCGCCCTGACGGTCAGCCGGCCGACGGCGCGCTCGACCTGAGACTCGGGACCCGAACCGGGACGATCGAGGCGGCGCTCCGAGCGCCGCAATCCTTTGCCCGCCGCAAGGGGCGTCACGAAGCCGCGCTGTGCGACACCGATGTCGTGCTCGTCGCGATCGTCCGGACCGCCGCCTTCGTCACGACCGCCGGCCAACGGCGGATCGCGACGGCATGAGTGCTGTTCAGACCACGGCGATACCCCCGCCGAGCAGCACATCGCCGTCGTAGCACGCGACGACCTGTCCGGGCGCGACGCGGGGCTGCGCCGCTTCGAACATCACCATGTCGCCTTCGAGGCGCCCGGCCACGGGTGCCGAGTGGGCGCGGGTCTGCACGATGACATCCACGGGCGCGTCAGTTGACAGCGCGTGCAGGAACTTCATGTCACGCAGGCGTACGCGATCGCGGAGCAGTTCGTCGCGGCGCCCGAGCGTGACGGTTGCCGTTGCCGGTGAGATGTCGACGACGTAGCGGCGCTCGCCGACCGCGACCCCCGTGCCCCGTCGCTGGCCGATCGTGAACGCGTCGATGCCGTCATGGGCGCCGACGACCGCACCCGCATCGTCGACGATCGTGCCCGGGCGCCGTTCGATGCGGCTCCCGAGGAACGCGGACCGGCCGCCGCTGGTGATGAAGCAGACGTCCATGCTCTCCGCCTTGGTGGCGGTGCGCAGGCCGAGCTCGTGCGCGCGGGCGCGCACGTCGGCCTTGGTCATCTCGCCGATGGGCAGGCGCGTGCGGTCGATCTCGCGTCGCCCGAGCATGTAGAGCACGTACGACTGGTCCTTGGCGGGGTCGACGCCGCGCGCGATCGCGCGACCGTACGCGGTTTCCACGATGCGGGCGTGATGACCAGTAGCGACCTCCTCGAAGCCGAGTTGATCGGCGCGCTCGAGCAGTCGGCCGAACTTCATGGTGCGATTGCACTCGACGCACGGATTCGGCGTCTCCCCGGCCGAGTACGCGCCGACGTAGGGCGCGACCACGTTGGTATCGAAGTCGTCGGTGAAGTTGAAGACGTAGTGCGGAACGCCGAGCTGCGCCGCGACCCGGCGCGCGTCTTCGACGTCGGCCGCGCTGCAACATCCCGAGTCGCTCTCGCCACCCCACAGCTTGAGGGTGACACCGGTGACGTCATGGCCCTCGGCCTGCAAGACCGCGGCCGCGACCGACGAGTCGACCCCACCGCTCATCATCACGAGCACGCGACTCACGCAGCAGCTCCGACGAGCCGGTGGACCGTTTCCGGGACGACCTCCAGCGCGGTGTCGATGTCGACGGCCGGAGTCGCGTAGCCCAGGCTGAAGCGAATCGATGATCCGGCGCGGTCGGCGTCGATGCCCATCGCGAGGAGCACGTGCGACGGATCGATCGCCCCCGAGCCGCACGCCGATCCCGACGACGCGTACACGTCGCGCTGATCGAGTGCGACGAGCAGTGTCTCCGCTTCGATGCCCGCAAACGCGCAGTTCAGGATTCCTTCGACGCGGTGGAGCGGATCGCCGTTGAGGACGAGTCCCGGAACCGTGCGGCTCAACCCCGCTTGCAGCCGGTCACGGAGCTCGGCAATTCGAGCGCGCTCAACCGGCCGCTGCGCGTCGGTCGTGGCCAACGCGGCCGCGAGACCGACGACCCCCGCGACGTTCTGGGTACCGGCTCGGCGCGCGCCTTCGTGGCCGCCGCCGTCGACGAGCGGGACGAGCTCGACGCCGTTGCGAACCACGAGCGCACCGACGCCCTTGGGGCCGCCGAACTTGTGGGCCGAGATGGTCACGAGGTCGTAGCCGGCGGCCGCCACCCGCAGGTCGAGCCAGGCCGGGGCCTGCACGGCATCGGTGTGCAGCACGGCGCCCGGTGCCCGCTCGCGCACCAGGCCGGCAACCTCGGCGAGCGGTTGGACGATGCCGGTCTCGTTGTTCACGAGCATGACCGAGACAACGGCCGTGCGATCGTCGAGTGCCGAGGCGAGCGCATCGAGGTCGACGAGACCGTCGGGGCCGGCCCCGACCCGAGCGACGCGAAGCCCTTCGCGGGCGAGCCGGTCGCACGCGCCGAGCACGGCCTTGTGCTCGATCCCGGTGGTGACGACGCCGTCGGCGCCGGTCCGGTCCCGGGCCGCCCAAGCCGCACCCTTCACCGCGAGGTTGTCGCCCTCGCTGCCGCCGCCAGTGAAGACCACCTCGCGCGGCTCGCAACCGCACGCGTCGGCGACCGTCTCCCGCGCCGCTTCCAGCGCCGTCTTCGAGATTCGGGCGGCCGCGTGCAGACCCGACGGGTTCGCATACTGCTCGGTGAGGAACGGCTCCATCGCCGCCCGCGCCTCCGGCCGTAACGGCGTAGAAGCCGCATTATCCAGGTAAACCACGCACGAAGGCTACTGATCCTGCTCGTGAATCATGCGGCCGCCATGAGTAACTGTCTCACCCTTCGGGGATAGTGGACACATGCAGACAGAGACAGCTCACCGAAGCGGAGCGGTGCAGTTGCGGCTTCTGCCCGGTGGCACCGCCCGGCCCGACTGGGTGCTCGACGAGCGCACCCGCAAGGTCGGCCGGCGGGGCGTCGCCCAGGCACTCGAAGTCTTGCGCCGGGTCGCTCCGCCCGAGGCGGGCCGCAAAGCCAGCTGAACCACCCCGAGTGACGAACGTACGATCCGAGCCGCCATCTCGCGCGGCCTGATCGGTCGCCACGGCCCGGAGGTTCACAAATGGACGCTGACGAGCTGCGGCGCGTGCAAGCCCCGCTCAAGGACCGGTATCGCGCCGAACCGGATGCGGCACTGATCACGTTGCACGCCGAGGGCTCGCTCGCCGAGAGCGATGTCGTGTGCTCCGTGCAAACCGGCCGGGCGCTCGTCGAGGCCGGGCTGCACCCCGCCAGCGGCGGCGACGGCACGTTTGCCTGTTCGGGCGACATGCTGCTCCAGGCGTTGGTGGCATGCGCCGGGGTGACCCTCCGGTCGGTCGCGACGAACCGTGGCCTCGAAGTATCCGGCGTCATACGGGCCGAGGGCGATCTCGACTTTCGCGGGACGATGGGCGTCGATCGCGAGGCGCCCGTCGGCTTCCGCTCCATCCGCCTCATGTTCGACCTGAGCTCGGATGCGAGCGCCGAGGATCTCGACGCGCTCATTGCCACGACCGAGCGGTACTGCGTGGTGCTACAGACGATCGCTCGGTCACCGGATCTCACGGTGAGCCGGGTCTGATCAGGAAGCCATCCACTCCGCAACCGGCGCGGCGTGGCGCGCGACGAACGCGTCGAGGGCGGTTCCGCCGACGTTCATGCCGAAGTTCAAGACGTTGAGGTGGCGGCCGGCGCGCAGCGCGGCGACCGTGGCGGGATCGGCCTCGGGCCAGGGTCGAACCGATTCGTAGCCGGCCCGGAAGGCCGCGCTCCACGATCCGGTGTCGCCGTGCACCGCGAGCGCGACGAGCGCGATCGACACGTCTTGTATCTCGAAGCCCCAGATCAGGTCCTGGAAATCGATCAGCGTCACGGCTCTGCGGTGCACCATCACGTTGCCCGACTGGAGATCGCCGTGCAGCAGATGCGCGGCGTGGGGCGGGTGCCGCCAGAGCTCGTCGAGCGCCTGCTGCGCGCGTGCGACCGCATCGTCGAGCAGCGATCCGTACGCGGGACGCAGCTCGTCGAGCCGATATGCAGCGCGGAAGTAGAGGACCCGATCGGCAACGAGGACGCCGGCCGGCGGCCCGCGCAGATAGCCGGCGCCGTGCTCGTGCACGACCGCCGCCACCTCGCCGACCTTGCGCACGAGCTCGTCGGTCAATTGCTCGCGCAGCCGGCGCCCTCGAACCCACTCGAACAGCACGCACGAACGCGCGTCGGGCACGCCGGCCGTCGCCACCCACACGACCGGCGAACCATCGCGTGCGGGAAGCACCTGCGGAACCGGCAACCCGGCTTCGCGTCGCAACGCCGCGACCCATGCCGTTTCCTCGACTTCGCAACCGTCGGCATGGATGCGCAAGCTCGGACTCACGCGCAACGCGTATGACGCCCCGTTGGCCGCGTGGACCCGGAAGACGGTGTTGAAGCCGGTCGAGACGAACGAGCAGCGCTCGACTTCCAGGTCGTACTCGCGCAGCGCGTCGAGCGCGAGACCGCGCAGACGACGGATCCGGCCGCGGGCCGTCAGCTCCGCGAAGGCGCGCACGTCACTGAGCGCGAAACGCGGCGAGCACGTCGCGAGCTGCCGCCGCGGGTGACATCCGTCCACAGTTCACGTCTTGCTCCAATGCCTCGATCCGGGCGCGGACCGCGGCGTCGGCGCGGAGCTCGTCGAGCAGCGTGTCGGTCACCTCCGACCACATCCACGCGCGCGCCTGTTCAGTACGGCGCGTCTCGAGCTCGCCCGACGCTCGAGCCGCGGCGACGAGCGCACTGATCGACTCCCACAGTTCGTCGATGCCCTCGCCGAGGAGCGCCGAGCAAGTGCGGACGCGGTCGATCGCGCCCTCGTCGTTCGAGCGCACGAGGTGCAACGCGTGCGCGTAATCGGCGGCGGTATGGCGGGCCGCGTCGAGCAGATCGCCGTCGGCTTTGTTCACGACGATGAGGTCGGCCAGCTCGACGATGCCGCGCTTCACGCCTTGCAGCTCGTCACCGGCGCCGGGCCCGAGCAGCAACACGAACAGGTCGACCATCCCGGCGACCGCGACCTCCGACTGGCCGACGCCGACGGTTTCCACCAGCACCACGTCGAACCCGCCGGCTTCGCACACCAGCAGCGCCTCCCGCGTGCGACGCGCCACGCCGCCGGGGGTCCCTCCCGAAGGCGACGGCCGGATGAACGCTTCCGATCGTCGCGACAACTGCTCCATGCGGGTCTTGTCGCCCAGGATCGAACCGCCGCTGCGCGAGCTCGAAGGATCGACCGCGAGCACGGCGACGCGATGTCCGGCGTCGACGAGGTTCATGCCGAGCGCCTCGATGAACGTCGACTTCCCGGCACCGGGAGCGCCGCTGATGCCCACGCGCGTTGCGGCGCCGGTCGCGGGCAGGATCGCGTCGAGGAGTGCAACCGCGTCGGCGCGGTGATCGGCGCGGGTCGACTCCACCAGCGTGATCGCCCGGGCCAGCGCCCGCCGATCGCCAATCTCGGTCATGAATGGCCGCGGCGCTCCCGCACCAACGCGAGGATCTCCGACGCGGCCCGGCAGATGTTGCTTCCCGGCCCGAAGATCGCGCTCACGCCCGCGTCGAACAGGAACTCGTAGTCGTTCGCGGGGATCACACCGCCGACCACGACGATGACGTCACGCGCGCCCTGCGACCGCAGCGCCTCGATGAGCTGAGGAACGAGCGTCTTGTGCCCGGCGGCCTGACTCGAGATGCCGACCACATGCACGTCGTTCTCGATGGCGTCGCTCGCGGCTTCGTCGGGAGTCTGGAAGAGCGGGCCGATGTCGACGTCGAATCCGAGGTCGGCGAACGCGGTCGCGATCACCTTGGCGCCGCGATCGTGACCGTCCTGTCCGAGCTTGGCGACGAGGATGCGGGGCCGGCGGCCTTCCTCCTGCGCGAACTCGTCGACTTCCTTGCGAATACGGGCGAACTCCTCGTCGTCGGCGTACGCGCCCGCGTAGACACCTGAGATCGAGCGGATCACGGCTCGATGCCGGCCGAACACCTTCTCCATCGCGTCGGAGATCTCCCCCACCGTCGCCCGGGCGCGGGAGGCCTCGATCGACAGCTCCAAGAGGTTCGCGTCGTTCTGTGCACCGGCGGTCAGCGCCTCGAGTGCAGCGCGTACGCGTTCCGGATCGCGTTCGGCCTTCACGCGCTCGAGGCGCACGAGCTGCTGGCGGCGGACCTCGGTGTTGTCGATGTCGCGCACGTCCATGTGCGACTCGCCGGCCTGGCGGTATTTGTTGACGCCGACGATCGTCTCCTCGCCGCGGTCGACCCGCGCCTGGCGCCGTGCCGCCGCTTCTTCGATGCGGAGCTTGGGCATGCCCGACTCGACGGCCTTGGTCATGCCGCCCAGCGCCTCGACCGCTTCGATCAGCTGCCATGCCTCGTTGGCAAGACTCTGCGTGAGCGCCTCGACGTAGTACGAACCGCCGAGCGGATCGATCACGTGAGGAACGCCGGTCTCTTCGGCGAGGATGAGCTGCGTGTTGCGTGCGATGCCCGCGGAGAACTCCGTGGGCAGCGCGATCGCCTCGTCGAAGCTGTTCGTGTGGAGGCTCTGCGTGCCGCCGAGCACCGCGGCGAGCGCCTCGTACGCCGTGCGCACGATGTTATTGTAGGGATCCTGCTCGGTGAGCGACACGCCCGACGTCTGGCAGTGCGTGCGCAACATCTTCGAGCCGGGCTTCTTGGCGCCGAGATCGTTCATGATGCGTGCCCACAGCAGACGCGCGGCGCGGAGCTTCGCAACCTCCATGAAGAAGTTCATGCCGATGGCGAAGAAGAAGGAGAGCCGGCCCGCGAAGTCGTCGACGTCGAGACCGCGGGCAGCCGCGTAGCGCGCGTACTCGAGCCCGTCGGCGAGCGTGAAGCCGAGCTCCTGCACCGCGGTCGCGCCGGCTTCTTGCATGTGGTAGCCGGAGATCGAGATCGAGTTGAAGCGCGGCATGTGCTGCGCGGTGTACTGGATGATGTCGCCGACGATCCGCATGCTCGGTTCGGGCGGATAGATGTAGGTGTTGCGGACCATGAACTCTTTGAGAATGTCGTTCTGGATGGTCCCGCTGAGCTGCGCCTGCGTAAAGCCCTGTTCCTCACCGGCGACGACGAAGCCGGCGAGCACCGGCAGCACCGCGCCGTTCATCGTCATCGACACCGACATCTTGTCGAGCGGGATGCCGTCGAACAGCAGCTTCATGTCTTCGACGGAGTCGATCGCGACGCCCGCCTTGCCGACGTCTCCGACGACGCGCGGGTGATCGCTGTCGTAGCCGCGGTGGGTCGCGAGATCGAACGCGACCGACAATCCCATCTGTCCGGCCGCGAGGTTCTTGCGGTAGAACGCGTTCGATTCCTCGGCGGTGGAGAAGCCGGAGTACTGGCGAATCGTCCACGGGCGGTTGGCGTACATGGTCGCCCGCGGCCCGCGGACGAACGGCTCGACGCCGGGGATGCCGCCGACAGTTTCGAGTCCCTCGAGGTCGGCCGCGGTGAAGAGCGGCTTCACGGCGATGCTTTCGGGCGTCTGCCAAACGAGTGAGTCGGGATCGACGCCCCGCAGCTCAGCGGCCGCGAGCTCGCGCCATTTCTCGACGTCGGGGTCGCTCATGGAAAACAAGTGAACCATGCACGACGTGGGGAAACGCCAACGGACTCCGCCGCAACGAGAAGCGGGCGCCGTCGGGACACCGGAGGCTGGGGCCGGATTCCCGACGACGCCCGACGAGATCTTTGCCCACCGCGGGGTTCGGACGGGCATCGGTGACGACAGGAGTGCGGTCACGAAAGACATCGGCACGTTCGGTCTCCGGCTTGAGCGCGTTTTTCCCGAATTCCGATTTGTTGTGTTGAAGTGCCTTGGAACCTCTGATATTCATATCTCAGACAACTTGACGTGTTCTCAGGTGCGCTTGTCTGGAGTCCTCGTCCCGATGGGAGACCAATGCCGGTGGCGATTCGCGTGAAGCCTTGGCCCGATCCCGTGCTCGACGTGCTGGGTCACGACCCGCGTTCCTGGTACGCCGAGACATTCTGGCTGCCGACGCTCGGCCCGACTGCGCTCCTCCTCATGCGGCACCTGGCTGATCGCTTCGAGCAGACGCCTGATGGTGTCGACCTGCCGATCGCGGACACGGCGGCCGCGCTCGGGCTCGGTCCGCGTGAGAGCCAGAACTCGCCGCTCATGAAGAGCCTCATCCGCCTGCAGCAGTTCGAGCTCGCGTGCACAGACGACGAGACGAAAACCATCTCCGTGCGTCGGTCGCTCCCACCCGTCCAACGGCGGCACGTGCGCAGGTTGCCGGCGGCGCTCCAAGCGCGCCACGCGGAATGGGTCACCGGTCACACCAGCTCTCCGATCGAGCTCGCCCGGCGCCGGGCGCGCCGCGTCGCGCTCACGCTCGTCGCCGAGGGCGAGTCCATCGGCACCGTCGAGCGCGCGCTCCACAACGGCGGCTTCCACCCCGCGCTCGCGTACGAAGCCGTGCGCTGGGCGCGCGACCGCCAACAAGAGCTCGACGACGACACCGGCCTCACACCCGTTCCCCCGACGGCGGCCCCACACGCCGACTTCCCCACCCAACCGTCGCTACCGGCACCCGTCCCCCGTCGGTAGAGGCGACCCCCGGGGCGGGGCGTTGCGACTGTCGCGCGCCCCGCCCCACCCCTATCCTCGCTCGCCGATGGACCGGCTCGACCAGGAGCAACTCGAAGAGATCGCGGACTGGCTGCGCGACGCGCGCCGCGTCGTCGCGCTGACCGGGGCCGGCATCTCCACCGAGTCGGGCATCCCCGACTTCCGCGGTCCCAACGGCATCTGGACCAAGGACCCGGCCGCCGAGAAGACCGCGACGCTCCAGTACTACATGGGCGATCCTGAGGTGCGACGGCGCGCGTGGCAGAACCGCCTCAAGAGCGAGATGTGGAGCGCGCAGCCGAACGCCGCGCACCACGCGCTCGTCGACCTCGAGCGCAAGGGCGCGCTGCACTTCCTCGTCACCCAGAATGTCGACGGGTTGCACCACGCGGCCGGGCAATCCGGCGACATCATCGTCGAGATCCACGGCAACGTCCGCGAGGCCAAGTGCATGAGCTGCGGTTGGCGCGGGCCGATGGCCGAGACGCTGGATCGGGTCCGCGCCGGCGAGGAAGACCCGCGCTGCGTCGAGTGCGGCGGCATTCTCAAGTCGGCGACGATCAGCTTCGGCGAGAACCTCGTACCCGAGGATCTCGACCGGGCCCAACTCGCGGCCTCCGACGCCACGGTGTTCCTCGCACTGGGCACGTCGCTCGGCGTGTACCCGGCGGCGGCGCTGCCCGAGATTGCGCTGCGGGCCGGGGCGCGGCTCGTGATCGTCAACGCCGAAGAGACGCCGTTCGACGGCATCGCCGACGCGGCATTGCGCGATCAGCTCGGCGTCGTGCTTCCGGCGCTGGTGGCGCTCCTCTGACCGTTGGGAATATCCGACCCTTGCGGTAGGATTTACCTCCGTATGGCCAGCTACCGAGACCTCCTGAAGGCCGCCAAGTCCGATATCCGCGAGATCGATCCGGAATCCGCCGAGGCGAGCATCAACGACTCGACCTTCCTCGACGTACGTGAGCTCGACGAGTTCGAGCAGGGCATGATTCCCGGTTCCGTGTTCATCCCGCGGGGGCACCTCGAGGCGCAGGCCGGGAACAAGCTGCCCGATCGCGACGCGCCGATCGTCATCTACTGCGCCGCCGGCAACCGCTCGGCGTTCGCGGCCAAGACGCTGCAAGACCTCGGCTACACCGACGTCGTCTCGATGACCGGCGGGTTCGGCCGCTGGAAGAACGAGGGCCGCAACTGGATCACCCCGGCGGTGCTCGACCCCGAACAGCGCAACCGCTACAGCCGCCACCTGCTCCTCCCCGAGGTCGGTGAGGCCGGTCAGCAGAAGCTCCTCGAGTCGAAGGTGTTGCTCCTCGGCGCCGGTGGTCTCGGTTCGCCGGCCGCGCTCTACCTCGCCGCCGCCGGCGTCGGCACGCTCGGCATCGTCGACATGGACGTGGTCGACGCGTCGAACCTCCAGCGCCAGATCCTCCACAACATGGAGCGGGTCGGCGAGCGCAAGGTCGACTCCGCCAAAAAGGCACTCACCGCGCTCAACCCTGATGTCAACGTCGTGACGTACGACGTGCGCTTTGGCGCCGACAACATCCTCGACATCATCGACGGCTACGACGTGATCGTCGACGGCACCGACAACTTCCCCACTCGTTACCTCCTCAACGACGCGTCGCTGATGAAGCGCATCCCCGTGGTGCACGGATCGATCTTCCGCTTCGAGGGTCAGGTCACGGTGTTCGACCCGTACAACGGGCCGTGCTACCGCTGCCTGTTGCCCGAGCCGCCGCCGCCCGAGCTCGCGCCGTCGTGCGCGGAGGCGGGCGTGCTCGGCGTGCTGCCGGGCATCATCGGCTCGATCCAGGCACTCGAGGCGATCAAGTTGCTGCTCGACATCGGCGAGCCGTTGCGCGGCCGTCTGCTCGCGTACGACGCGCTCGAGGAGACGTTCCGCAACTTCAAGGTGCGGCGCGACCCCAACTGCCCGGCCTGCGGCGAAGGCGCGCAGCTCGTGCTCGCCGAGTACGACGACCTCTGCTTGCCGCACGCGGTGCTCGCCGACGGTTCGATCACCCACTGAGAGCGAACACCTCAGCATTCCGCATCGGCGCGCCGATCCAGAGTTGAATGTCGCGCATGAAGCCGTCCGCTGCCCGCGTTGCCCTCGTCGCGTTGCTCGCGCTCGCGCTCGGCCTCGCCGCCGAGGTGGCGGTCGCGACCCCCGCCGCCGCCGAATCGGCGGCCACGGTTCATGCGTTCGGCGGTGCACCTTCGCTCGGAGCGCCGAACTTTGCCCTGAACGCACCGGTCGTCGGCCTCGCCGCGACCCACAACGGCCCGGGCTACTGGCTCCTGGCCAGTGACGGCGGCATCTTCAGCTACGGCAACGCGCACTTCTACGGCTCCACCGGCGCGATGCACCTCAACCGGCCGGTCGTCGGGATCTCGCCGACGCCGAGTGGCCACGGCTACTGGCTCGTCGCCTCCGACGGCGGGATCTTCACGTTCGGCGACGCCCGCTTCTACGGCTCCACCGGCGCGATGCACCTCAACCAACCGATCATCGGCATGTCGCCCACGCCGAACGGACGCGGCTACTGGCTCGTCGCCTCCGACGGCGGGATCTTCTCCTTCGGCAACGCGGGCTTCCACGGCTCCACGGGTGGGACGGTCCTCTTCTCGACAATCGCCGGCATGGCGACGACGCACAGCGGCCACGGCTACTGGCTCGCGTCGGCCGACGGACGGGTGTTCCCCTTCGGCGATGCGCCCGCGATGGCGAACGTCTCGCCGACGTCGCCGATCGCCGGGGTCCAGTCGACGTCGAGCGGAACCGGCCTCTGGCTGGTCTCGAGCGACGGCGCCGTGTTCACAACCGGCTCCGCGCGCTACGCCGGTGGCGCGAACGGGCCGTCGAGCGCGGTCGAGCAGGCCGTCGGCATCGCGCGTCCGGCCCAAGGACACGGTTACTGGGTCGCGATGAGCCCGTCGGGTCCTCCGCTCCCACCCAACTCGGGCTTCGGCCGGCGCATCGTCTACTCCAACTCGCAGCAACGCGTGTGGACCGTCGAGGACAACGGCCGCGTCTCGCACACCTTCCTGGTGTCGGGCCGCCACGGACTTCCGTCGGCCGGCATCCACGCTGTCTATTCGAAGGTGCCGAGCTCTCCTTCGGGGAACCTGACCTTGCCGTGGACCCTGCGCTTCGCGATATCCGACCGCGGCAACCCGATCGACTTCCACGGGATCCCGATCGACCCGAGCGGTCACCCGATCGAACCCGACTCGCTGCTCGGCACGCCGCAATCGCACGGTTGCGTGCGCATGAGCCAGGTGGATGCGAAGACGCTGTGGGACTGGTCCGAGGTCGGTACCACCGTCGTCGTGACGGACATCGGCTACTGACGCAGCAACTGCGCTTCCGCCGCGCGTTCTAGTCTTCGGCCGTGCGCTTCGAGTCGGCTGTCACCAGCGTCTCGTGGATTCCCTCGGCGGCCATCACGGGCGTGACGAAGGCGCCGTTCGAGCTCGGTGTCACGCACTACGACGATCCGCCGCCCGACTCGCTGCGTGACCTCGAGAGCGTCGTCGGCCCCGACGGCGCGCGGTTCGCCAACGAGTTGCGCGCGTGGATCACGGTCGAAGACGGCCGCATCGTCGACTACGGCCAGCTTGGTAAGGGATGGATCTCGACGAGCAAAGTGCAGCTCGGCAAGCTCGTGGTGCTCGTGCCCGCGGTCGCGTTCCCGGATCTGCGCGCCGAGCCCGAGGTCGGCGACGGCTTCGTCCGCTTCGGCCAGACCGCCGGCGGACGCCCGGGCCTCCCCTCCCCGCGGCTCGTCGGCGAGGCGCCGTACTTCAAGATCCGCGGTCCAAGTGTGTGGACGACGCTCGAGCTGACGATCCGCGCCGACGGAACGTCTACGAGTGAGCTCGTCGGCGCGACCACCTTTCCGCGGCACTGGCTCTACGACGAGCGCGGCGCACTCACGGGCAAGTCGGCCGTGATCGACTTCGACGAGTGGTACCACCACGCGTACGGGTCGCACACGCCGTGGGGCAACGAGGATCATGCGGTCTCGACGACCGCGGCCGAGACCGCGCTCGAGCGAAAGCTGTCGACGATCATCATGCGCCACGGCGATACGCCGCCCAAGCCCCACAAGTTGCGCCACGGCGATACGCCGCCCAAGCCCCACAAGTTGCGCCACGGGGAGGCGCTGTTCGTCGAAGGCGAAATCGGCGACGACCTCGCGCTCGTGCTCGACGGCGTGGTCGACGTCAGCGTCGGCGGCGTCTCCCTCGCGGCGCTCGGCCCGGGCTCGGTGATCGGCGAGCGAGCGGCCGAGCGTTCGGGCCGGCGGACGGCGACCATCACCGCGACGACCGATTGCCGGATCGTGCGAGTGCGCCGCGACCTTCTCGACGAGGACGACCTTCTGGACCTCACCGGCGTCCACCGCCGGGAAGAGACCGCCTGACCTGCGCAAACGCCCCGGTCAAGTGTTGTCCGGCGCTGTCCGATGAGATGAGGTGGAGGAGCGGACGAGTGGCCGGTTCGGCGGGCGACTGTCGGCGGTGTTGTTCCTGCTGTGCGGGAGCCTGCTCGCGGTCGCGGTTCCGTTGGTGCCCTCCGCTCCGAACGCGAACCGGAATGTGCTCGTCGCCCTGGCCGGCGTCACCCTTGCTTGCGGTGGCGTCATCTGGCTGTTGCCTTGGGACCGGTGGCCGCGGTCATCGACGCTGGCGCTCATTCCGCCCACGCTCGTACTCATCGGCATCTACAACTTCGCCGACGGGAGCGACGGCTATCGCTACGCGCCGTTCTTCTTCATCACGTTCGGTTGGATCGGACTGGTTCACCCGAGAGGCACGTCGGCGAAGACGTTGCCGCTCGCGACGGCGGCGTACCTGCTGCCGCTGGCCATGGGCGACCACTGGAACGCGATCGCGGCATGGTCAGCTGTGTACATGCTGCCGTCGGGCGTTCTCCTCGGCGAAGCGACGGCGTGGGTCTCGGATCGTCTCGAACGAGCGCAACACTCACTGCGCGAGCAGGAAGCGAGCTTCCGCAAGCTCTTCTTGGAGAACCCGCAACCGATGTGGGTCTTCGACTTGGAGACCCTGCAATTTCTCGAGGTGAACGCGGCGGCGATCGAGCACTACGGGTACTCGCGCGACGAGTTCCTGTCGATGCGCGCGACCGACATCCGTCCGCCCGACGACGTCGGGGCGTTTCTCGAAGAGATCGCGATCGCCCCGGCGCTGCACCACAGCCCGGTGGCTTGGCGTCACGTCCTCAAGGACGGGCGGACGATCGAGGTCGACATCACCGCGCACCGTCTCGACTTCGTGGGCCGCGCGGCGATGCTGACTGCGGTCCAGGACGTGACGGAACGGAACGCGCTCGAACACGAGCTGCGGCACCGGGCATTCCACGATTCGCTCACCGAACTCGCGAATCGGTCCCTGTTCGCGAATCGCATGGAACACGCACTCGCGCGCGGTGCTCGCAACGACAGCACGATCGGAGTCGTCGTCATCGACCTCGACGGCTTCAAGACGGTGAACGACAGCCTCGGCCATTCCGTGGGCGACGATCTGCTGTTCGCAGTCGGTGAGCGCCTCCGCAATGCCGTACGCCCCGGCGACACCGTCGCCCGGCTCGGCGGCGACGAGTTCGCGATCCTGCTCGAAGACGAAGCGACGATCGAGCACCTCGGGGAACAAGCGGAGCGCATCCTCCGTTCGTTGGCCGAACCGTTCGAGCTCGCCGGAAAGAGTCTCGTGGTGACGGCGAGCGCGGGGGTGACGCTCAACCGGCCGGGCGACGGCCCCGAAGAGCTGATTCGCAACGCCGATATGGCGATGTACCTCGCGAAAAGGGATGGGAAGTCGTGCGTGCGCCGGTTCGACCCGGCGCTGTATCACGCGGCGGTCGACCGTTTGGAGCTCGAAGCCGATCTGCGCCGCGCCCTGCAACGCGACGAGCTCATCGTGCACTACCAGCCGACGGTGCAGCTCACGACCGGTGCCATCAGCGGGTTCGAGGCGCTCGTGCGCTGGGAGCACCCGCGGCGCGGACTGCTCGGGCCGCTGGAGTTCATCGCGCTGGCCGAAGAGACGGGACTGATCATCGAGATCGGGCGCTGGGTTCTCGAGCAGGCGTGTCGGCAGGCGCGGCAATGGCAACAGACGCACGCGACGGACGACCTCACCATGTCGGTCAATCTCTCGGCGCGCCAGCTGCGCGACCCGCACCTCGTCGCCGACGTGGCCGAGTCGTTGCGCGCCACGGACCTCGCGCCGTACTGCCTCATTCTCGAGATCACCGAGAGCGTCCTCATGGACAACACCGACGCCGCCATCAACGGCCTGCACCAGCTCAAGGCGCTCGGGATCCGGCTCGCAATCGACGACTTCGGGACCGGCTATTCGTCGCTCAACTACCTGCGCGCGCTCCCGGTCGACATCGTCAAGATCGACAAGGTCTTCATCGACGGCGTCGCCTCCGACAAGGAAGCGCGCGGCCTCATCAAGGCCATCCTCAGTATGGCCGACACCCTCGAGCTCCAAACGGTCGCGGAGGGTGTCGAGAGTCACGACCAGGTAGCGCGGCTCCAGCAACTCGGTTCCGCGCTCGTCCAAGGCTTCTACTACGCGCGCCCACTCACGGCGGAAGCGGCGGAAGCGCTGATGATCACCGGTACTTCGCGATCGGACGACACGACGCCGAGACGAGACTCCGCGGTCGGTCGTCGCGGCTGAGAGGATTGCGGGTCGCAACGTTTAGGCTCGCCGAACGTGAGCAAACCTTGGGAACGACGGCGGTTTCTCTCGACCGTGCTGGCCGGCAGCGCCGCGTTCGTCGCCGCGGGTTGCAGCCCGAGTCACGCGAAGACCCGCCGCCGCTCGGCGCCCGCGGGCACCTCGGGCGGCGGATCGTTCGGCGGTCGTGTCGACGCCGGCCGCATCGACGACGTGCGGACTTACCTCGCAAAGACTCCCAAGCCGTACTACGTCCCCGAGGCCCGTTCGTACGTTGCCGAGTTCCCAGCCGACCTTGCAGAACATGCGCGAGGCATCTATCCGAAGGACGCGCTCCCGATGCTCGGCGAGGGAATCATCGCCCTGTACCAGCGCTGCACCCATCTGGGTTGCCGCGTTCCGTGGTGCGTGACGTCGGAGTGGTTCGAGTGTCCGTGCCACGACGCCAAGTTCGACCAGATCGGCGAACACCGCCACGGTCCCGCACCACGCGGAATGGACATCGTTCCATCGTCGATCGAGGATGGCCACCTCGTGCTCGACACCGGCAAGATCCTCCGCGGGGTGCCGATCGGAACGAACATTGCTCATCTGCAACCGGCCGGTCCGTTCTGCATCGGAAGTTCAACGGCCGGTCGTCCCGTCGACGAGCTCTCGTAAAACGTCGGCGTGGCCTGCGTGGCGGGCAGTCTCCTCGAGCAAGTGTGCCAGCACCCATCGGAGGTTGACGGGGCCAACCTCGTCGGCGCGCTCGCACAGCGCGTCGAGACTCTCGGTTGCGGCGATAATCGCATCGGTGCGCGTGCAAGTCGCATGGTAGAAGTCGATCGCATCTGAGAGCGAGTCGTCGGCCTGAACCGCGTCGTCGGTGACGACGCTGATGTCCTCGCCCGCGAACCGGTGGACGAACCAGATGATCTCGGCGCGGGCCATGTGCTTGGTGAGCCAGAGCAGCGTCGTGTCGCTCCCGACGAAACGTTGCCTCGCGGCGACTTCGCTGACGCCGGACACCTTGCGCACGAACGAATCGCGCTGAAACTGCAGCAGCGTCTCGAGCGTCGTCCGCTCGTCGCCCGCGAGCTTCGGCGGCTGCAGATCAGTCACGTTCCCGGCCGGCTACGAGCTCTTCGGCGCCTTGAACGTGCGCGCGAGCTCGACCAGGGTGCGGACACCGAACCCGGTGCCGCCGCGCACGACATAGCCGTCGTCGCTCCCCGCGCGCGCGGGACCGGCAATGTCGACGTGCGCCCAGGGCACGTCGCCGCTGAACTCACGCAGGAACAGTCCCGCAGTCAGCGCGCCACCGCCGCCCGCACCGGAGATGTTCTTGATGTCGGCAATCTCGGAATCGATCATCTTGCGGTACTCGGCCGGCAGCGGGAGATGCCATACCGACTCGCCCGCGCGATCGGCGGCGGCTTGGATCTGTGCGACCCACGCGTCGTCACCCATCAGTCCCGCGACCTTCTCGCCGAGCGCGACCACGCACGCTCCGGTCAGCGTGGCGAGATCGATGATCGCGTCGGGCTTCTCCTCGCTCGCGAGGCTGAGCGCGTCGGCGAGGATCAAGCGGCCCTCGGCGTCGGTGTTGAGGACCTCGACCGTCTTGCCGTTGCGCATGCGGAGCACGTCGCCGGGACGCATCGCATCACCGCTCGGCATGTTCTCGACGAGTGGGACGAATCCGATGACGCGAGTCTTGACATCGAGATCGCGCAGCGTCGACATCGCGGCGATCACGGCGGCGCCGCCCGACATGTCGGTCTTCATCGTCTCCATGCCGCCCGCGGTCTTGAGCGACAGGCCTCCGGAGTCGAACACGACGCCCTTGCCCACGAACGCCAGGGTCGTGCGCGCGCCCTTCGGCTCGTACGCGAGGCGGACGAAGCGCGGCGGGCGTTCCGAACCCTTCCCGACGCCCAGCACGCCGCCGAGCCGTTCCCGTTCGAGCTGTTCGCCGGCGAGCACCTTGATGGTCAACCCGTTGGTGCGCGCAAGCTTGCGGGTGAGCTTGGCGATCGCGTCGGGCGATTTGTCGGCGGCCGGCTCGTTCACGAGGTCGCGCGCCCAGGCGACGCCTTCGGCGATACGCGCCCCGCGCGCGATCCCGTCCCTGACCTTGGCGTTGGCGCGACCGAGCATCTGCACGCGCGCGAGCTTCGACGGCTTCGCGTCCGATTTGTACGTGAGGAACTGATAGCTCCCGAGCGCGACCCCTTCGACGAACGCCTGCGCGGCATCGCTGCGATCGATCGAATCGGGCGCGGCATCGAGCACCGTCGTCGCCACCTTCACGACTTTCGACGCGCGCCGCGCGACCGCGGCACCGGCGCGGCGCAACGCATCGAGGTCGAGGGTGTCCCGCTCCCCCATCCCGACGAGCACGGCCGCTTTGGCGCCGAGCAACCCGCTCGTGGGGACGGCCAGCACCTCGCCTCGTTTGGCCTCGAATCCGGCCTCGGTCATGAACGCGGCCAGCGTGCCGCCGAGCGCCGCGTCGACCACGTCGGCCCCGGGGCCGAGCAGACAACCGGTGAACACGGGGACCGCGAGCAGATCTGCCTTCACGCGATCGGGGGCGGTGGCAACGACGTCGAAGGTGAGTGTCATGAAGGCGGGAGTCTACGAGGCCCGCAATCCATATCCGGGCCCCTCACGACGCCACGTAACCTGGTGAGATGGTTGATCCGCGCGGAAGCGCTCGCCCGGTAGCGAGCGGGGCCCAGCATCCGTTCATCACTGCGTTGCTCGAGCGCGTGTTGGTGTTCGACGGGGCCTTCGGCACCTGGATGCAGGGCCACGATCTCGGCGCCGACGACTTCGGCGGCGAAGCGCTCGAAGGCTGCAACGAGATGCTCGTACTCACCCGGCCCGACCTCGTCACCCAGATGCACGAGTCGTTCTTCGCGGTCGGCGTCGACGCGGTGGAGACCGCGACGTTCGGGGCGTTCCCACTCGTGCTCAAGGAGTACGACATCGCCGACAAGACGCTCGAGATCAACCGGCGCGCGGCAGAGATGGCACGGGAGGTGGCCTCCGGCTACTCGACCCCCGACCGGCCCCGGTTCGTCATCGGTTCGATGGGCCCGGGAACCCGCCTGCCCTCGCTCGGCCAGATCCCCTACGAGGAGCTGCGCGCGGGTTACGAGCTCCAGGTCGAAGGGCTGATCGCGGGCGGCACCGATGTCCTGCTGATCGAAACCGTCTACGACCTGCTCCAGGCCAAGGCCGCGATCAACGGCGCGCGCGCCGCGATGCGCGCCGCCGGCGTGCTGCTCCCAATCATGGTGCAGGTCACGGTCGAGACGACGGGCCGCATGCTCGTGGGCAGCGAGATCGGCGCCGCGCTCACCGCCATCGAGGCGATGCAGCCCGACGTGATCGGCATGAACTGCGCGACGGGTCCGGCCGAGATGACCGAGCACCTGCGTTACCTCGCGCAGCACGCGCGCACGTTCCTCTCCGCGCTGCCGAACGCCGGGCTGCCGAGCGTCGTCGACGGCCACACGCACTACGACCTCACGCCCGACGCGCTAGCCGAAGCCCACGAACGCTTCGTCACCGAGTTCGGTCTCAACATCGTGGGCGGCTGCTGCGGGACGACACCCGAGCACCTGCGCACCGTCGTCGACCGGCTCGGCGAAGAGCGCGCGCCGATCGTCCGCACGCCCGAGCACGAGCCGGGTTGCTCGTCGATCTACTCGCACGTTCCCTTCCACCAGGAGCTCGCGTACCTCGCGGTCGGCGAGCGCACCAACGCCAACGGCTCCCGCAAGTTCCGCGACGCGATGCTCGAAGCCGACTGGGACACGTGCGTGCAGATGGCGCGCGAGCAGGTGAAGGAAGGTGCGCACGTGCTCGACGTGTGCGTCGACTACGTCGGCCGTGACGGCGCGCTCGACATGGACGAGATCGCCGGGCGGTTCGCGACGCAAGCGTCGCTCCCGCTCGTGTTCGACTCGACCGAGCCACCGGTCGTCGAAGCGGGCCTCAAGCACCACGGCGGCAAGGCGATCCTCAACTCCGCCAACCTCGAAGAGGGCGAAGGCGAAGGCAAGCGCATGGACCGCGTGTTCAAGCTCGCACGCGAATACGGCGCGGCCGTGATCTGCCTCACCATCGACGAAGAAGGCCAGGCCCGAACCGCCGACTGGAAGCTGCGCGTCGCCAAGCGCATCTACGACCTCGCCGTCGACAAGTACGGCATCGAGCCGACCGATCTGATCTTCGACGCGCTCACGTTCCCGCTCTCGACCGGCGACGACGATCTGCGCCGCGACGCGATGGAGACGATCGAGGCGATCCGTCGCATCAAGACCGAGCTGCCGGGCGCGTCGACGATCCTCGGGTTGTCGAACGTGTCGTTCGGCCTCAAGCCCGTCGCCCGCCACGTGCTCAACAGCGTGTTCCTGCACGAGTGCCGGGAAGCAGGACTCGACGCCGCGATCGTGCACGCGGCGCGCATCGTCCCGCTGAACCGCGTCGACGATCGCCAGCGGGAGGTCGCGCTCGACCTCATCTACGACCGGCGCCGCGACGGCTACGACCCGCTCACGGAATTCATGGGGCTGTTCGAAGGCGTGGAAGCGGGAGCGATCGAGAAGGAAGACCGGTCGGGCTGGCCGATCGAGAAGCGACTCAAGCACCGGATCATCGACGGCGACCGCGAAAATCTCGAAGCCGCGCTCGACGAGCAGCTCACGACCCGGCCCCCGCTCGAGATCGTGAACGACGTGCTCCTCGACGGGATGAAGGTCGTGGGCGAGCTATTCGCGACCGGCGAGATGCAGCTGCCGTTCGTCCTGCAATCCGCCGAGACGATGAAGGCGGCGGTCGCGTACCTCGAGCCGCTCATGGAGAAGGCCGACGCCGCCGGCAAGGGAACGGTGGTGCTCGCCACGGTCAAGGGTGACGTGCACGACATCGGCAAGAACCTCGTCGACATCATCCTGACCAACAACGGCTACCTCGTGTACAACCTCGGCATCAAGATCGCGATCACGGAGATGATCGAGAAGGCGCTCGAGGTGAACGCCGACGCGATCGGCATGAGCGGTCTGCTCGTGAAGTCGACGATCATCATGCGCGAGAACCTCGAGGAGCTGAACACGCGCGGCCTCGCCGATCGCGTGCCGGTGTTGCTCGGTGGTGCCGCGCTCACCCGCAACTACGTCGAGCGCGACCTCCGCGGCGTGTATGAGGGTCGGGTCTTCTACGGAAAGGACGCGTTCGAAGGCCTGCGCACCATGGACACGCTCATGGCCGGCAAGCGCTCCGGTGACCTCGACCCCGCGTTCGGCCGCGAAGCGGGAGGGCGCGCGTTGCCGCCGCGCAAGAGCCAGCTCGATGCGGCCGCGCCCGCCGTTGACGTCCCCGCGCGTTCCGACGTAGCCGCCGACGCGCGCGTGTTCACGCCGCCGTTCGTCGGCTCCCGCGTCGCGAAGGGCATCTCGCTCGACGACATCGCCGCCTACATCAACGAGACCGCGCTGTTCCGCAATCAGTGGCAGTTCCGCCCCGAGAAGGGCGGCGTCGAGAACGACGAGGAGTTCAAGGCGCGGATCCGCCCGACGCTGCGCGAGCAGCTGGGCATCGCGAAGCAGGAGTCACTGCTCGTTCCCGCGGCCGCGTGGGGGTACTTCGCGGTCAACAGCGAGGGGAACGACCTCGTCGTGTGGAAGGACGACACCCGTACGCAGGAGTGGCTGCGCTTCGGGTTCCCGCGCCAGCAGAAGCCTCCGTTCCTCTGCATCGCCGACTTCTTCCGGCCCGCGGAATCGGGTGACGCCGACTACGCGGCGTTCCACGTCGTGACGATGGGTTCCCGCGCGAGCGAGCGCGAGCAGGAGCTGTTCGCTGCCGACCGGTACCAGGAGTACCTGTTGCTGCACGGCCTGTCGGTCGAGATGACCGAAGCGCTCGCCGAGATGTGGCACCGCCGCATCCGTGAGGAGTGGGGCTTCGCCGACGAGGACGGCCCGTCGATCGCCGGTCTGTTCCGCCAGCAGTACCGCGGCTCGCGCTACTCCTGGGGCTACCCCGCGTGCCCCGAGCTCGACGATCAGGTGAAGGTCGCGGAGCTGCTCGAGATCGACCGCATCGGCGTGGCGATCACCGAGGAGTTCCACCTCGTCCCCGAGCAGTCGACGTCGGCCATCGTCGTCCCCCACCCCGAAGCCAAATACTTCATCGCGTAGTTGCGACCGGCCGTCCCGCCTGTGGATAGGTGATGCGTCGCAGACCCACACGATGTATGGGCCAGGGACGCATCGGGAGACCGGCTCTGCGAGCATTGCGGCGTGGGATCGCGAATGTGGCCTGAAGACTGGGAACGCCGCCGCGGAGGCGAACGGTGCGTCATGTGCGAGGAGGGTCGGCCGGAGGTCGACGCGAACGGCAATCGCCGGTTCCTTCGCCGGCGGGTTCTCGGACGGGTACCTGCAACGCGACGCTCCCACGCCGGGGTACGCCATCGTCGTCTGGCGGGGGCCCCATGTCGCCGATGTCAGCGAGATGGCCGACCCCGATCTCGTCGCGTACTGGGCGGAGGTGGTCCAGGTTGCGCGGGCGCTCACCCGCGTCTTCGAGCCGTGTCATCTCAACTACAACCTGCTCGGGAACGGCGTCCCCCATGTGCAAACCCACGTCGTCCCTCGCTACGTCGACGATCCGTGTCCGAACGCTCCACTGACGTGGGTGCTGGAGCCTGTTCCTGATGAGACCCTCGACCACCAGGTCCAGCGCCTCCGCACGTGCCTGCCCTGATGCGTCTCAAACCCACACGATGTGTGGTCTCGAGACGCATCGCTAGGGGCGGAGGACGGCGCGGGCTACGAGGTCGGTGCCGAAGGCGGTGAGGATCGCGAGGTAGAGCAGGCCGGTCGCGGCCATCACTGCGGAGTAATAGCGCTCCTTCAAAGCCAGCCAGGTGAGGCCGACGAGGCCGATCGTCATGATCGAGCACGCGATCCAGATCCAGGCGAGCAGGCCGTGGTAGCCGTCGCTCACGGTCGAGTTGACCACCTGCACCATGCCGGTCGGCCACAGGAACACGGCGAGCTCGAACGGCCAGACGATCGCGGTCCAGCGCACGAGATCCTTCAGCGCGTCGCGTCGCAAGCCCGGCTGCACGAGGTACCAGTGGCCGAGCAGCATCGCGTCGCTCACGGCACCGAGGAACGCGGCGCCGACGAGCAGGCGCAGCGCGGCCAGCAGGTACGGACCACCCGCGAAGACCGCCGCCGCGAGCAGGCCGAGCTTGCCCACCGTCGGCGCGACGAGGTCGAGTGCGGGCGGGAATTCCGCACCCCGTTCGTCGGTCGTCGCCTCGTCGGGTGCTCGACCGACCATCGCGGCGACCCGGGCGCGGCGCTCGGCGCGCAATTCCACTCGGCCGCTCACGCCCGCCCGTCGCCGCACGACGGAGGCAACAAGCGCGACGGTCGTGAACGCGACGACGCCGATCGCCGCTGCGAGCGCGAGGCTGCGAGCGGCCGTCAGCTCCTGCGTCGCGAACAGCGCGGCCGCGGCGATCGCCATGACGCCGTACACACCACGCAGCAGCCAGCCGTAGCCGATGCTCACCTCGCGCCGGCGGGTCGTGATCCACAGGAACGCGAGCCCACCCGTGGACCACTGCAACAAGAACGTCGCGCCGTCGAGCTTCACGGCGCTGCCGTGTCAATCACTGGTCGACTCCACGCTCCGCTCCCCTCCGGTCGCTGCGCTGTCGTCTCACTCGACGACGGCAAGGTCGCGGGGTGCGTTGTTGAGCCGGTTCGGACCGGCATCAGTGGCGACCACGATGTCTTCCAGCCGCATGCCGAACCGGCCCTCGTGGTAGATGCCCGGCTCGACGCTGAACGCGTGGCCGGCCGCGAGCGGCAGCGCGTTGCCGGCCACCATGTACGGATCTTCGTGCGCTTCCTGGCCGATGCCGTGACCGACGCGGTGCACGAAGTACTCACCGAGCCCGGCCGCGGCGATCACGCGGCGCGCGGCGGCGTCGACCTCCGCGCAGGGCGTGCCCACTGTCGCGGCGCGCACGCCCGCCTCCTGGGCTTCCGCGAGCACCGCGTACGTTTCGCGCACCTCGGCCGGCGGCTCCCCGACGTGGAACATGCGCGTGATGTCGGAGCAGTAGCCGTTCATGGTTCCGCCGAAGTCGCACAACACGATGTCGCCCGGCGCGATCACCCGGTCGGCTGTGGGCTCGTGATGCGGACTGGCCGCGTGCTCGCCCGCGGCGACGATCGCGAAGTTCGACCGCTCGTGGCCACGCGCGAGCATGCGCTCGACCAGCTCGCGGTGCACGTCGAGCTCGGTACGTCCCGCGAACGGCCGGGCACGCATCTCGACAGCAATCCCGTCGACCGCCTCGGCCGCGGCGCGCAACGCCGAGATCTCCTCGGCGTCCTTGACCATCCTGATCTCGGACAGAACCCGCGACGCGCGCACGAACGTGGCGTGCGGCAACGCCTGCTGGAGATCGAGTACGAATCGCGCCCACGTGGTATCTCCGATCGCGCCGCGCGCCGCTCCCGGACCGACCATCTTTGCGACGAGGTCGATCGGGTCGTCGGTCTCCTCCCACGGAACGATCTCGAAGAGATCGGGTTGAGGCACGACCCGCGGCGCCTCGAGCCGCGGGACGACCAGCCGCGCCTCTCCGGCGCGCGGGAGCACGAGCATGGTGAGACGTTCGAGCGGCATCGCCTCGTAGCCGGTGAGGTACGGCAGGTCGGCTCCCACCGACAGCAGCAACACGTCGATCCCGAGCTCGCCCATGCGCTCGCGCGCACGCGCGACCCGATCGCTCAACATGCGGCTACGGCTCACCCGGCGAGACCCGACAGATCGTCGACGCTGCGCGCGTTCTTGGTCGCGCGGTAGTCGGCGAGGCCGTCGTCGCCCTTGGCGCGCGCCCAGTCGAGGAGCCGATCGCGGTCGGACACGAGATCCATCATCGGCACCGCGTACCCGCACGAAGTAGTGACGCGGTCGACCGCGATGTCGATGATCGCCCGCCGGCCCGGCAGCTCGGGGAAGTGACTCATCAGCTCGTCGAACGCCGTCGACCCGAGCTCGTGGACCGTGCCCGCGCCGTAGATGCGCGAGATGCGGGGCTCGCCTGCGAACGCGCACGCCATCAACGTGATCCGGCCGTTGTCTCGCAGGTGCGAGATCGTCTCGATGCCGCTCCCGGTCAGGTCGAGGTAAACGACGCGGGTCGGCGAGAGGATCCGCAGCGTATCGAGCCCCTTGGGCGAGCAGTTCACGTGGCCGCCGTCGCCACCCGGGGCGGTCGCGACGAAGAACATCGGTTGCGCCGCCCACCACTCGGCGAGATCGGGCTTGATGGAAGCAAACCGTTCGGCCATATGGGACGTCAGTTTGTCAGGAGGGCGCGCCCACCATGTGATCGATTCCGGCGCGGGCGTGGTAGCTGGAGCGCACGAGCGGACCCGCCTCGACGTGGGCGAAGCCCATCGCCTCAGCATCCACTCGCACCGCGTCGAACTCCTCGGGCGTCCACCAGCGGGCGACGGGCAGGTGCTGCGCACTCGGCCGGAGGTATTGGCCGAGGGTCACGATGTCGACCCCGACCGCGCGCAGATCGGCGAGCGCGCTCCTGACCTCGTCGGGCGTCTCGCCCATCCCGAGGATGAGGCCCGACTTCGTCACCAGCCCGGCGTCCTTGGCTCGGGCGAGGACCGAGAGCGAGCGCGCGTAACCGGCTGACGGACGCGCCGCGCGTTGCAACCGGGCGACGGTCTCGAGGTTGTGGTTCAACACATCGGGACGGGCCGCGAAGATCGTCGCGAGCGAGGCATCGTCACCCTTGCAGTCGGCGATGAGGAGCTCGACCGCAGTGTCGGGATTCACGGCTCGCACCGCATCGACGGTGGCCGCGAACACCGAGGCACCGCCGTCGGACAGATCGTCGCGGGCGACGCACGTGACTACGACGTGGGCGAGACCGAGCACGCGGACGGCGTCGGCGACGCGACGAGGCTCGTCAGTGTCGACCGCGAGCGGCTTGCGCGTGTCGACCTGGCAGAACCCGCACGCTCGCGTGCAACGGTCGCCGAGGATCATGAACGTGGCCGTGCGATCGGCCCAACACTCGTAGATGTTGGGGCAGCCGGCCTCCTCGCACACGGTATGGAGGTCGAGATCGCGAACCAGCTTCTTCAGGCCAAGGTACTCGTCATCGAAGCGGGCACGCACCTTCATCCACTCGGGACGACGAGCGGCGGGATCGACCTCCTCGCGCACGCCGGCGTCGGCAAGCCGGCCGAGCAATCGCACCGGAACTCCTTCGGAAGCTGCACGCGTGAACGGCGCGAGATCCTCGGTGGCGGAACGCCACGCGACGTCTTGGCGTTCGACCGCAGCGATGTCGAATCGCTCGGCGAACCGGGCGACCACACGATCGACAACGGCGTGCATCTGCGGCGCGGTGCCGAGCAGCCTCGCCATCGACGTCACGCCCCGGTCGTGAATACCGCACGGGACGATGTGCTCGAACATCGTGAGATCGGCGTCGACGTTCAGCGCGAAGCCGTGACGCGTGCGGCCGCGCGCAACCCGCACGCCGATCGCCGCGATCTTCTCGTCGTCCACCCAGACCCCGGCGTAACCGGGCGAGCAGGTGGCGTCGATGCCGAAATCGGCCAGCGCCGCGATCAGCACCGACTCGAGCCGGCGCACGTACGCGACGACGTCGCGCTGACCCGCGCGCCACTCCGCGAGCGAGATGATCGGATAGCCGACCAGCTGACCGGGCCCGTGGTACGTGACGTCGCCACCGCGATCCGCGTGCACGAGCTCGGCGCCGACCGACGACGGATCGCGCA
Organism: Acidimicrobiia bacterium; assembly: GCA_038320885.1. Classification (GTDB taxonomy): domain Bacteria; phylum Actinomycetota; class Acidimicrobiia; order IMCC26256; family PALSA-610; genus JBBQER01. Next base: position 1,137 of record JBBQER010000005.1, on the reverse strand, counting down.
GCACGTGCGCGGGATCCGCGCTCGACCCGAGCGTGTAGACGTGCGGATGCTCCTGCAGGAGGAGGTAATCGTCGGTCGCGCGCGCGTGGATCGCGCGTTGCAACACTTCCGCTTCCCGGTACGGAACGAGCCCGAGCCAGCGCGCCCGTAATTCATTCACGCGAGCTCGGCGTCCCAGTCGCGGGTCTCCAGGATGGTACGGATCTCGTTGAGGAACGAGGCGGCGTAGGCACCGTCGAACGCGCGGTGGTCCCACGCGAGCACGAGCGCACCGACGTGGTGGATCGCGATCGAGTCCTCGCCGTCCCGGCCTTCGACCACGACCGGCTCCTTGCGTATGCCGTCGGTCGCCATGATCGCGACCTGGGGCTGATTGATGATCGGCAACGTGAGGGTCGTTCCGAATGGGCCCATGTTCGTGATCGTGAACGTGCCGCCGACCACCTCGTCGGGGCCGAGCTGCTTGCTCTTGGCGCGCGCCGCAAGATCGCGGATCTCGCGCGCGACGAGGCGCAGCCGCTTGCCGTCGGCGTTGCGGATGACCGGTGCGACCAACCCCTTGAAGTCGAGGTCGACGGCGACGCCGAGGTGGAACTTGTGGTGGACGACGAGCGATTCGCCATCGACGCTGGCATTGACGTGCGGGTAGTCGTGCACCACGTCGCAGAGTGCGCGCACGATGAACGGCAGGTACGTGAGCGAGAAGCCTTCTTCGTGCTTCCACGCGGCCTGGTGGGCCCGGCGACTGCGCTCGATGCGCTCGAAGTCGACGCGTACCGATGTGTACACGTGCGCGCTCGTGGCCTTGGAGCGCACCATGTGCTCCGCGGTCCGCCGGCGGATGTTGTCGAACGGCACGATCTCGTCGGCGCCGACGGGCACCTCGTCGGGCTGCGTCTCCGGCGGAGCGGCCGGAGCCGGTCGGGCGGCAGCCACGGGGGCCGGGGCGGGCGGGGCCGGCGCGGGTTCGGCGACGGGAGCCGGCGCGGCCGCGGCGGGCTCGGGAGTGGGCTCGGGTGCAACCGGTTCCGGCGCGGCTGCGGGCGGAGCGGGTGCGGGCGGCGCGGCTGCGGGCGGCTCGGGCGTCGCAGTCGACGCCGGGGGCTCGAATGCGACGACCGGAGGCGCGGGCGGCTC
>JBBQER010000004.1:0-68095 GCA_038320885.1 Acidimicrobiia bacterium | reverse complement strand
GGCGAGCTCATCGGCCGCTTGCTCTCGGCCAGGAGGATGAACTGGTCGACGTCGGGGAGGAGGATGTGACAGCTTTGCCCGACGACGTCGGCGTCGGACGCATTCCAGCCGAACACGGAGCCGTAGAAGGCGTCAACGTCCTCCCGGAACGCGTCGGTGAGAATGCCGCGGGCGAACGTGAGCTCCATGTGGTTGAACCGCATGGGTCCACGCTAGATCTCGCTCCGGTCAATTGGCGATGGGCGCGTTCTCCCAGATGCCGAGGGTCTTCCACAGCCTCTTGGCCGGCGGGGTGACGAGGCCGAGCTCGGTGAGGAGGTCGCGCACCTTCCGCAGCGATGCGCGTGTCGCGTCACGCGCCGACGAGGCAGGACCGTAGGCCTCCGCGATCACGTCCTTCGGAATGCCGTACTCGCGCACCAGACTGCGCGGCGGCCGCATCATCACCGACGCCATCTGCGCCAGGATGACCGGCGCCTGGATCGCGATCGAGAGCCGCTGACGAATGCCCAGCGCCGGAACATTGGCGCGGAGGTACTGGCGCGCGAACGAGAGATGGCGCGCCTCCTCGGTCACGTGGATGCGCATGATGCGCTCGAGGAGCGGGTGCAGCTCGCGTCCGGAGCGCAGGGTGGTGCGTTGCACGTGGTCGATCGGGTCTTCGCCGCCGAGCACGAAGACGAAGAACAGTGCGGGGAACCGGCGTGCGATCCCGATGACCCGACGGGACCCGAACTTGAGGTCCCAAGTCAACCCGGGAACGTCGAGGCCGGTGCGGTTGACGAACTCCTGGAACATCAGCGAGTGCTGCGCCTCTTCGATGACCTCGTGGTAGGCGTAGCGGAATTCGGGGCTGTTGTCCGGGAGCTGGAAGGCGTACTCGAGGAGGCCGCGCTTGAGCACGCTTTCGAACTGTAAGCCGGCCTTCATGTTGGCGGCGATCGAGTGCAACCCGATACGCGCGCGCACATCGGGTGACTGGCTGCGATACCACTCGGTCGCGCCGAGCCCGTGGTCGCCGTCGAGCTCCCAGCGGGGGTCAGTGGGGTCGATCTCGTACGCGGGATCGTCCCACGGCACGTCGGCGTAGGCGTCGAAGTGCTTCACCACCGACTGGTGCGAGAGACGCTGTACCAGCTCGGTGAATCGGTCGGCACGCTGCTCTTCGTCGAGCACGAGAGTGTTCGTCATGATGGGCCTCCTGGACTCTGGGGGAAGTACCGCGCCGTGATCGTGTTGAACATGTCGATCACCGCGTTGAGCTCGTCTTCCGGGACATCGATCATCCGGTTCGTCGCGAGCCCGTCGAGTATGGAAAAGGTCAGGCGCAACGCCACGCGCGCGAAAGCCGGATCCCCGGCGGCATCCGGGAACAAGCCGGTGAACGTCGCGAGCGCCGAGTCGAAGAACCGTGACTCGAGCTGCACGAAGCGATCGTGCAACGCCGGGTCCGTGCGGGCGGCGACCGCGAGCTCGAGCCAGGGCTCGAATGTCGCTCGGAAGCAATGGTCGTACAGCAGGTGCATCGCGGTCGCGGGAGACCGTTGCGCGGCGGGCATGTCGGCGAACGTCGCTTGGAACTCGCAGATCCGCCGCGCGAGCAGATGCTCGACCGCGGCGAGGACCAGATCGTCCTTGGTGGGGTAGTGGTGCACCTGCGCGCCCCGCGACACACCCGCGCGTCGCACGATCTCCGTCGTCGACGTTCCCGCCCAGCCCCGCTCGATCAGGCACTCGATCGTTGCGTCGAGCAGCCGACGCTGGGTCTCGGCGCTGCGCTCGGCGTTCGAGCGCCGCGTGGCGGCAAGGGTCGTCGTGCTCATCGAGGGCATCATGCCCCGATTCTTACATACAGTCAAGCCTGTATGTAAATGGCGACCGGCCGCGGCTCGGACGCCCGGCTCCGACTCCCGCGATACCCTAGGGGGGTAGGGGTACTGACATCGGAGGGTCGCATGGTCGGCTACGAGAACGACAAGGCGGAGCTGCAGCAACGGCTGCAGCGCATCGAGGGCCAGGTGCGCGGGGTGCAGCGCATGGTCGACGAGGACGCGTATTGCATCGACGTGCTGACGCAGATCTCGGCGGCGACGAAGGCCCTGCAAGCGGTTGCCCTCGCGTTGCTCGACGACCACCTGACGCATTGCGTTGCCGATGCGTTAGCCGTTGGCGGCACCGAAGTGCAGGCGAAGGTCGCGGAAGCATCGGCGGCGGTCGCTCGGATGGTGCGGTCATGACGCGACGCGGCGTGAGCACGCACCAATGACGGTGCAGCTCCTTTCGTTCATCACGCTGACCGACGTCGGTCACAGCTTGCGTGAGGCGTTCTTCATGTTCTGGGAGACGCTGTGGGCGTTGGTGCTGGGCTTCGCGCTCTCGGGCGCCGTGCAGGCGTTCGTCTCGAAGGACGAGATGCAACGTCTCATCGGTGACCATGGCCCGAAGTCGGTGGCGCGCGCGACCGGATTCGGCATGGTGTCGTCGAGTTGCTCGTACTCCGCAACTGCGATGGCGAAGTCGCTGTTCCAAAAGGGTGCCGACTTCGTCTCGGCCATGGTGTTCATGTTCGCGTCGACCAATCTGGTGGTCGAGCTCGGCATCGTGTTGCTCGTGCTGATGGGCTGGCAGTTCGCCGCCGCCGAGTTCGTCGGTGGGCCGATCATGATCGTCCTGCTCGTGCTCACCGCCGGGTTGGTGACGCGCCGGACGCTGGTTGCGCAGGCCCGCAAGCGGTTGCAGCAAGGGATGGTCGATGGCCACGACCATCAGGCGATGGTGGGTGTCAGCGAGGAACGGCAGGCGGAGCTCGAGCGCACACCCTGGCACGAGAAGTTGACGAGCAAGGCGGCGTGGGCCGACGCGGCGAGCTACACGATGGCCGACGTCAAGATGCTGCGTAAGGAGCTCGTCATCGGCTACGGCGTCGCCGGCTTCTTGGCGGTGCTCGTGCCGATGCGCTTCTGGAACGACGTGTTCCTCAGCGGCCACGGCTTCTGGACCAGTCTCGAGAATGTCATCGTCGGGCCGTTCATCGCGTTCATCAGTTTCGTGTGTTCGATCGGCAACGTCCCGATGGCCGCGGCGCTTTGGCACGGCGGAATCAGTTTCGGGGGCGTGATCAGCTTCATCTTCGCCGACCTGATCGCGCTGCCCCTCGTGCTCATCTACCGCAAGTACTACGGCGGTCGGCTCGCACTGCGGCTCTTCATCTGGTTCTACGCGGTGATGGCCGCCGCCGGTCTGATCGTCGAGGGACTGTTCCACTTGCTCGGCTGGGTGCCGAGCTCACGCCCCGAGTCCGTCGTGACCACTCATTTCGAATGGAATTACACGACAGTCCTCAACATTGCGTTCCTCGGCACGTTCGCGGTGTTGTACTGGCTCCATCGAAACCGCGAGCGACTCGGTGGCGGCCGGCAGTACGCCACCGATCCCGTGTGCGGCATGCAGGTCGACAAGGCCAACGCGCCCGCCCACATCGTCGACGACGGCACCGACGTGTGGTTCTGTTCCGATCGATGCCGCGAACGGTACGAGCGGCTGCCGCAGACATAGGGCGGGAGGTGGCGACGACGACGCCGGCCGTGTCGTCGCTACCGTAGGTCGCCTGGAGTAGTCGTATTCCTATCGGGCCGGGTCGAGGAGCGCTGCGTGAAAAGGATCGTCGCGCTCGGCAGCTGTGTCGCGATGCTGGCGTTGGGCGCCTGCGGAGGTGGCAGCGGCAAGTCGACGGCGACGTCGACGACGGCCGACGCACCGACCCCGACGACGCAGGCCGGTGGTTGCCCCGGCGTGACGATGAAGCGGGGTCAACCTGATATCGATGCGGCACCGGCCGGCACGACGTTCTGCCTCTCCGGCGCGCACAACTGGAAGCTCACGCCCAAGAACGGTGATTCGTTCGTCGGTCCGGCGATTCTCGACGGCAACCACGCGACCGTGTCGGCATTCGTCGGTGACGGGACGAGCAACGTGACACTCACCTCTCTCGAAGTGCGCAACTACGTGGGCGGCAATCAGAAGGCGGCGATCAATGCGCACGGCACGACCGGCTGGAAGTTCCTGAACCTCGAGGTCCACGACAACGGCACGAGTGAGGGCGGTACCGGCGCGAACCTCGGCGTCGACTCCGTGGTTCGCGGCGGGCGCTACTACAACAACCGCAGCCTCGGCATCGGTGGCGGTGGGGGCGCGCACGGCTGGGTGATCGACGGCGCGGAGGTCGACCACAACAACTTCACCGACGACACGTACACGACCGCACACACCAGCTGCGGCTACGAGGGCGGCGGGGTGAAGTGGACCGCGCGGAACGTCACCGTGAAGAACAGCTACCTCCACGACAACGCGTGCAAGGGCTTGTGGGCCGACCTCAACGCCAGCGGCGCGACGATTACCGGCAATCGGGTTGCCGACAACTGGGCCGAGGGAATCTTCATCGAGATCAGCTCGGGTGCGACGGTCACCAACAACGTGGTAACCCGCAACGGGATGCACACCAAGAAGGACGGGTCGGGCTGCGCGTGGTTGTGGGGCGGGGGCATCACGCTCGCTTCGTCGGACCGGGCCGTCGTTGCGGACAACATCGTGACCGACAACTGCAACGGGATCACCGGTACACAACAGGATCGCCCTGAGGGCAGGCCCGGCCTGCTCGAGAACCTGAACATCCACGACAACCTCGTGAGCGGCGCGGGCAAGTCGGGCGTAGCGGCCGACAACGGCGCGAACCTCACGAACCGCGGCATCTCGTTCACGCGCAACACCTTCACGAGCGACGTGACGTTGGTCGCGATCTCCCGTTAGCGTCGCGTCGAGTCGCATTCCAGATCGCGACGACCTAGTGTCGTAGGATCCAATCTCACACGGGCTCGTTCGACGCGCGCCCGCAGCTAGCCACTTGCGCGAACCAGCGCTCCGCAAGGACCCGACCCGGACCATGTCCACGGGAGTCCCCATGAAGCAACGATTCGCGCGCATGACCTTGATGGGCGTGTGCATCGCGATGCTCGCCGGCGCGTTCGTGCCGTCGCTCGCTTCCGGTGCGACGATCGCCGACAAGGTGGCGCAAGCGCGGCAGTTGAAGGCCGAGATCGACGCCAACGGCGAGAAGATCTCGATACTGGCCGAGCAGTACAACGGAGCCAAGATCGCGCTCGATGCCGTGACGCGGAGCATCTCGGGAATCGAGAGCCGGATATCGGTGGCGCAGGCGGAGACCGAGCGCACCAGCGCGATCGTCGAGCGCCGGGCCGCGGCGCTGTACATGACTGCCGGCAGCCAATCGCCGATCGCCTGGATGGACGTCTCGAGTGTGAAAGAGGCCGGCAGCCGTTCCGAGTACGGAGCCGCGACCGCCGATCGTGATCGATCGTCACTCGAGCAGCTCTCGGCGGCGCGCGCTGACCTGCGCGTGAAGAAGAGCGAGCTCGAGGATGCGAAGCAACGCGCACAAAGCCAGATCGACGCGATCGCCGCCAGTCAGCGCGACGTCGAAGCCGCCAACGCGAAGCAGGCTGACCTGCTCGCGTCGGTCAACGGCGAGATCGCGACGCTGATCGCGCAGGAAGAGCAGCGGCAGGCCGCGGCCGAGAAGGCGCGCAGTGACGCCGAGGCGGCGCGTCTGCACCTCATTGCGACGTCGACGTCGACGACGGTCGCTCCGCAAGGTGTCGCAAGCGAACCCTCAGCGACGAGCGGCACCCCCGGTGTCGATCCCGGCAACGCGCCCGTTCCCGATGTCCCGGCACCGTCGGCGGGTGCCGCCGCGGCAGTCGCGTACGCCAAGGCGCAACTCGGAAAGCCGTATCAATACGCCGGCACCGGGCCCGATTCGTTCGATTGCTCCGGACTGACGATGATGGCCTGGGCCCAAGGAGGAGTGTCGATGCCGCACTACTCCGGTGCGCAAGGATCGATGTTCCCGCAAGTGCCCGACGGCGCGCTCGAGCCGGGCGACCTGTCCATCTATTACGCCGACCACCACCACGTCGGCATCTACGTCGGCGACGGCATGACGATCTCGGCGACGCAGACCGGCGACTTCGTCAAGCTCCAGCCGGTCTTCCGGAGCGGATACCAGTTCTCGGTGCGGCCCGGCTAGGCCCCGGCGCGAACGGTGCGCCATGCCTGCCCGGTGATCCGCAAGATGAGCGCGGTGATCGCGAGCCCGATGAGCGGGTCCGCCACCGTCACGCCCAGCCCGACCATGGCCGCCGATGCGATCACGCCGAGCGAAACGAAGCCGTCTACTCGGGCGTGATGACCGTCGGCGATCAACGCCGGACTGCCCAGCCGGGCCCCGGCTCGTAGCCGCACTCTGGCAGCGAGCTCGTTCCCGGCAAATCCAATCAATCCCGCGATCGCGAGCGGGATCAAGTGGTGAAGGTTCTGGGGGTGGAAGAGGCGATCGACCGCCTCCCCGGCGGCGATCATGGCGCTGGCCAAGATGGTGAGCACGACCGCGTATCCAGACCACCGTTCTCCGCGTTCGCTTCTGAGCAGGAAGGCGATGCCGAGCGGGATCGCGGTGAGCGCGTCGCCTCCGTTGTGGATCAGGTCCGCGAGCAGCGCGACCGAACCGGACATGGCGAAGACGATCGCCTGCAACGCCGCGGTAACCGCGAGTATCGCGAGACTCATCGAAACGGCTCGCACGCCGGCGCGGGATCGGACGATGGAACGATCGACGCGGCCGTGCGTGTGTCCGTGTTCGTGGTGGTGCTCTTGCTCGTGATCGGTGTGCTCACGCGACCGGAATGGCATCGGCTTGTGGCGATGGGGACCATGGTGGTGGTGCTCGTGACGGTACGGACCGTGCCGGTGCGCGAGGGTGCCGTTCATGAGCGTTCTCCGGCTGTCTTCCGACGGATAGAGGTGCACAGCGCCCAGGCGCCTCCGGCCGCATAGAGGATCAGGATGGGCACGATCGGGGCGCGGAAGCGCTCCCCGCGCGCGCCGAGCGCTTCGGGGCCGGCGGACGCGAGCAGTACGTAGAACGCGACGCCTGCGACGAACGTGTGGGCGAACAGGTTTCGCCGGCGTCGCACGACGAGCACCATCCCGTACGCGCAGAGCGCGTAGAAGCCGACCAACAAGACGATGGCGACACCTCTCATGGCCGGTGAATCGGGATCCGGCCCGATATGCGACACGATCTTCAGCTTCACGCTGAAGAGCTCGCTCCACAAGCCGTCGACGGTGCCGATGACCGCGTCGACGGGGTGTTTCGCCAGGATGTGAATTCCGGTTCGATACATGCGGCCGTAGTACGAACCCTGGCTCTCGGAGCCGAGCCGCCCGAACTCGACCCTCAATTCGTGTTGCGTGTCGGCGAATGGGCGGTGCGAGTCGCGGGCGACAACCCCCGCGGCGCGGAACAGGTACAGGTTCTTGGCCTCGATCCCGCTGATGCGCCACGAGTCGACGCGCTCATGATTGCGCAGCTGCCAACCGCCGAGGAGCAACACGAGTGGCACCATGAACGCCGCCATCATCTTCGCGAGATCCGGCCATCGAGCGCGACGTCGCACGTGTCGAACGAGCAGCAGGAGCACGACCAGCAGCGGCAGGTAGTAGGTCACCGGTCGTACGAGCGTCGCGACTGCGATGGTCACGCCGAGCAACACCCAGAGCCCGGGTCGCGGCCGCTTTTCACTGAACGCCGCGAAAGCGACTGCGGCGACCATGATCAACAACAACGCGGCGAGGCTCTCGGTGAGGAGCGTGGCCGCGGTCGTACTCTGCAACGGGTCGAGCGCGGTGAACAACGCGGCGAGCACACCGATGGTTGCCGACCACATCCGCGCCGCGAGAAGATACGCGAGGAAGACCGTCAGCCCGCTGAGGGCGACTTGCACGAGCAGCACCGCAGTGTTGTTCTCGCCGAAGACGCGGTACACCGCGGCGATGAACACGGGATAGCCCGGGGTGCGGAGGAACTCGGGCTGGTCCGGCGGGGGGCCGGCGCTGTCGAAGCGGCCGTGGTCGAGCAATTCGTGGGCCGGTCCGAGATACGTCGGGACATCGCCGACCGTCGTCACGATCTTGTCCGAATGCGCGAGGTAGAGGACGTACGCGCCGCGCCCGACGACGCAGCCCAAGAGGATCGCGGTCAGGACCAGTGTGCGCGACCTCATCTGAGGCCATCATGCTCGACGCGACGGCTCACGGCCGAGATCTCGTCACTCGCTCAGCCCGAGACGTCGAATGGTCTAGCTGGACTCGATCGGCACGAAGAGAGAGAACACGGGGCCGGGGCCCGGCCGCTCGAGCACGACGCGGCCACCCTCCGCCTCCGCGAGCGCCCGCGCCAACGCGAGCCCGATTCCGTGACCGTCGCCCGAACGCCGCTCGAACGGCGCGCGGGTATCGACGACACCGGGGCCTTCGTCGGCAACGTCGATCGCGATCGCGCCCGGCGTGCGACGGGCCCGAACCGTCACCGAGCCGGCTCCGTGCTCGAACGCATTCGCGAGCATGACGTCGAGAACCTGGCGAACCGCGGACGCCGACACCAGGGGCCGGGACAGCTGCGGTTCGACCTCGATCCGCAGCGGCCGCGCGGCCGCGGCGAGGCGTCCGTGCCATTCGGCGTCAAGGTCGTCGAGCAGCCGGGCGACGTCGAGCTCGGTGCGATCGCCGTGCGTGTCGCGCGCCAGATCGAGCAGATCGTCGACGGTGGCTTCGAGCCGGTCGATGGGATCGAGAAGATCTCGGAGTGCAGCTCGCGCGTCGGTCTGCGGCGTCAGGAGCGCGTTCTCCACCGTGACCCGAATGCCCGCGATGGGCGTCCGCAGTTGATGCGACGCATCGGCGCTGAAGGCACGCTCGCGGGACAGCAGCTCCCCGAGGCGCTGCGCGGTTGCGTTCACGGCGGCGCCGAGCTCGTCGAGCTCTTTGAGGCCCGAACGGGTGCTGCGCACCGAGAAGTCTCCGGCGCCGAGTCGTTCGGCCGACTCGACCAGCGCGTCGACGGGACGAGTCAGCCGCCGCGCCTGCCACCAGGCAAGGAGGCCGGAGATCGCCAGCGCGACACCGGCGGCGAGCACCATGAGGAGCCACGCGTTGCGGATACGGTCGGTGACGCTCGCGGCGGGTCGACTGGCGCGCAGCGCGCCGACAATGCGTTCGTTGCCGTCGACGGGGATGGCGACGACGATGCGCCCACCTTCGCGCGCGTCGTGCACGTCGCCGCGTAGCGCTCGGCGCACCGGATCGTCGGCCCGGGCCGGACCCACGCCCGCGATCTTCCTGCCCGCGCTCGAATACAGCGCGAAGCCGATCGGCCCGTCCTTGGGAAGTTCGACGGGGTCGCCGCGGATGAGCTCGGCGACGTTGATGACGCGTCGGGTCTCGCTGGCTTCCCGCTCCAGGCGCAACACGGCCTCGTTCCGGTAGAGGCGCCCGACCGCGATTCCGAGCGGGATGCCGAGCACGAGCAGCACGACGACCGAGACGCCGACGATCGACCAGACGATGCGCCGCCTCATGGAGCATCGAGCCGGTATCCCACGCGCGGCAGCGCAACGATCTTGGGCGCGGCCAGGCCGGGGTGCGCGCCGAGCTTGCGCCGCAGCGACGAGATGTGCACGTCGAGGGTCTTCGTCGAGCCGTACCAATGCTCGTCCCAGACCTCCTCCATGATCCGCTCCCGGGTGATCACTCGCCCGGGCTCCGACGCGAGCAGGACGAGGAGATCGTGCTCGCGCGGCCGGAGTGCAAGCTCGTGGGTGCCGACCCAGGCGCGGCGCGCCGCGACGTCGATGTGCAGGTCGCCGGCGTCGATCCGTTCGGATACTTGCTCCGTCTTCGGTCCGCGGAGGTGGGCGCGCACCCGAGCCAGGAGCTCGGCGAGGCGAAACGGCTTCGTGACGTAGTCGTCGGCGCCGGCGTCGAGGCCGACGACGATGTCTGCTTCCTCTCGCCGGGCCGTGAGCACGATGATCGAGCTTCCGGGGCTCGCGGCGCGCATCTCACGGCAGAGCTCGACCCCGTCGGCGTCCGGAAGACCGAGATCGAGCAACACGAGGTCGGGACAGTCGGCAGTGAACGCCGCGCGCGCCGCGACGCCGTCGGCCGCGAGTGTGACGCGGTATCCCTCGGCCGTGAGCGCCTGCTCGAGTGAACGTCCGATCGTGAGGTCGTCCTCGACGAGCAGCACGGCGGGAGCCATGGCGCGAGGCTAGGAGCGGAGGGTGGGGCCGCCCGCCCTCCGACGAGGTTTTGCCGTTCGCTCACCCCGGGCCAACCGCTCGCTTCCGGCGGTTTCCTTACCTTCGCCGGGTCAGGTTCACGACCCGAGGAGATCCCGATGCGACGCATCACGGCGAGACTTGTCGTGGCCGGTGTGGGGCTCACGCTCCTGGCCGCGGGGTGCGGCTCGTCGGGCAAAGGCGCGAGCTCGGCGAAGACCACCACGTCGGCTCCGGGCGGTGTCGATCCGAACGCGCCCGAGGTCGTGGCTCCCGGCGACATCCCCGACACGCAGGTGTACGTCGCCCTCGCCGGTCCCGGCGGGCGCTATTCCATCAAGGTCCCCGAGGGCTGGGCCCGCAAGATCGCCGGGAGCTCGGTCACGCTGACCGACCACTACAACAGCGTCATGGCCACGGCCACCCGCGTCGTGACCGCACCGACCGCCGCGAGTGTACAGACGACGGAAGTCCCGCGCCTACGTCGCAGCATTCCCAATTTCGAGCTCGTCAAGGTCGCGACGGTCACGCGCGCGGCGGGGACGGCGGTCTTGGTTTCCTACCGAGCCGGATCGGCGCGCGACCCCGTGACCGGCAAGCGCGTCGCGATCGACGTCGAGCGATATGAGTTCTGGCGCAGCGGCACCCTGGTCACACTGACGCTCTCGGGCGCGCGCGGCTCCGACAACGTCGATCCCTGGAAGACCGTCACCAACTCGTTCACGTGGACGAAATGACCGCCGCGATCGAGGCGCGCGATCTTTACCGCTTCTACCACGCGGGCGACGACGAGACCCTGGCGTTGCGCGGGGTCTCGATCTCGGTCGAGAGCGGCGAGATCGTGGCCGTGACCGGCCCGTCCGGCTCCGGGAAGTCGACCTTGATGGCGTGTCTCGCCGGGCTCGACGAACCCGACGGCGGAATGGTGACGATCGAAGGCGAGGCGCTCTCGCGGCGATCAGAACCGGAGCGGGCGTCGATGCGGTCGCGACACGTCGGCGTCCTGTTCCAGAACGCGAACCTCCTGGAGCACCTGACGGTCGGCGAGAACATCCGGCTCGCGCAACGGCTGTCCCCCAACCGTCGGGCGACACCGGTCGCCGAGTTGTTGGGCGAAGTCTTCATCGAGCAGCGTTCGCGCTCGCACCCTTCCGAGCTTTCCGGTGGCGAGCTCGCGCGCGCCGGCCTTGCCGTCGCGCTCGCCAACAACCCGAGCGTGGTGTTGGCCGACGAGCCGACCGGCGAGCTCGACCGCGCCAACGCCGCGAACCTCATCACCCTGCTGCGCGAACGCGCGCACGCGGGAACCGCGGTCGTCGTCGTGACCCACAGCGATGCGCTGGCGGACGAAGCCGATCGCGTCATTGCGCTTCGTGACGGGATTGTGCAATGACGAACGCGGAACCATTGGTCCGCTGCGAACAGGTCGCGCGGACATACGGGTCGGGACGCTCGGCCGTCGTCGCGCTGCACGGGCTGTCGTGCGAGATCGGCGCCGGCGAGCAGATCGCGATCATGGGCCCGTCGGGCTCGGGCAAGTCGACCCTGCTGCACCTGATCGCGGGTCTCGATACCCCGACCGCGGGCACAGTCAGTTGGCCGGCCCTTGGCGAGCGGGCAACGCTTCGACCCGGACCGATCGCGCTCGTCCTGCAGGGCCCCAGCCTGCTTCCGCCGCTCGACGTCACCGAGAACGTTGCGCTCCCGCTCGTTCTCGGTGGCGTCGACCCGAGCGAAGCAACCGAACGCGCCCGTGACGCACTCGACCGGTTCGACCTGCTCGGCGTGGGCGACAAGTTGCCCGAGGAGTTGTCGGGCGGACAGGCCCAGCGAGTGGCGATCGCGCGCGCGCTCGCGCAGCGCCCGCAGTTGCTGCTCGCCGACGAACCGACCGGGCAGCTCGATCACACGACCGGCGCGGTGGTGATCGACGTGCTCCTCGAGGCCGCGGCCGCGCTGGGCGCCGCCCTCGTGATCAGCACCCACGACCCCGATATCGGCGAGCGGCTCGTTCGCCGCTGGACGGTCAGCGATGGTCGCCTCACCGTCCCTGCCGACCCCGATGCCGCGGAGGCCGAATCATGCTCGGCCTGACCTGGGTTCGAGGCGCCATCACGCGCCGATTCGGACGTTTCCTCGCGACCGCGGGCGGCGTCGCGATCGCAGTGGCGTTGCTGGCTTCGATCGGCACGTTCCTCGCCGGGTCGAAAGCGACGATGACCCGCCGCGCGGTCCAGAACGTGTCTGTCGACTGGCAGGTCGAGGCGCAACCGGGTGCCGATCCGGCGAAGGTGCTCGCCGGCGTCTCGTCCCGCACGACGAGCGCGCTGCCCGTCGAGTTCGCGAAGACGCCGGGTCTCCAGGCAACCACCGGCGCGTCCACGCAGTCCACCGGACCGGGCGTCGTCGTCGGTCTTCCCGTCTCGTACTCCCGGACCTTCCCGGGCGTCATCCGGAACCTCGTGGGTGCGCCCCTCGGCGTGCTCATTGCCCAGCAAACCGCGGCCAACCTGCACGTCGCGCCGGGTGACACGGTCATGATCGGCCGCGCCGGTCTCGCGCCCACGAGGGTGCGTATCGACGGCGTCGTCGACGTCCCGCAAGCCGACTCGTTCTTCCAGAAGGTCGGAGCGCCGATCGGCGCCCAGGCGCACGCGCCGCCCGACAACGTGGTCTTCCTGCCGGCCGCAACGTGGCACGCGCGGTTCGACCGGCTCGCGGCGTCGCGTCCCGATCAGGTAACCATGCAGGTGCACGCCCGCCTCTCACACGCGCTGCCCGGTGACCCGGCGGCCGCGTACACGCGGGTAACCGGTTCGGCGCGCAGTCTCGAAGTGCTGCTCGCCGGTGCCGGTCTGGTCGGCGACAACTTGGGTTCGACGCTCGCCGCGGCTCGGAGCGACGGCCTGTACGCGCAGGTCGTGTTCCTCTTCCTCGGTGTACCCGGCGCAGTTCTCGCCGGACTGCTGACGGCGGCAGTTGCCGCATCCGGTGCCGACCGGCGCCGCCGCGAGCAGGCTCTGCTCCGCACGCGCGGTGCGACAACGACAACGCTGGTGCGCCTCTCGCTCCTCGAAGCCGCAGTGGTCGGCGCTATCGGCGCGCTGGTTGGCCTCGGTGCCGCGGCACTCGTCGGCACCTGGGCGTTCGGCACCGCGTCGTTCGGCGCGACAACCGGGGCGGCGATCGTTTGGGCCGTCAGCGCCGCCGCGGTCGGCTTCGGCATCGCCGGGCTCGCCGTGGCCGTCCCCGCATGGCGCGACGCGCGGGCGCTCACCGTCGTCGGCGCGCGCCGCGTCGTCGGCCGCGCCCGTGCACCTCGTTGGCTGCGGTTCGGACTCGATCTCCTGCTCCTCGCCGGCTCCGCCCTTGTGTTCCGCCTGACGAGCCGCAACGGCTACCAACTTGTCCTCGCGCCGGAAGGCACTCCCGCGATCTCGGTGAGCTACTGGGCGCTCGCGGGCCCGGCGCTGTTGTGGTCGGGCGCGGGTCTCCTCGCGTGGCGGGTCGCGTACCTCGTGCTCGGATCCGGGCGATCCTTCGCGCGCCGGCTGGCGCGCCCGTTCTCGGGACGGCTCGCGAGCACCGTCGGCGCGACGATGCGCCGGCAGCGTCGTCTCCTCGCGGGCGCGCTCGTGCTCGTCGCGCTCACCACCGCGTTCGCGGCGTCGACCGCCGTGTTCAACAGCACGTACCGCGCCCAGGCCGAGATCGACGCGCGGCTCACCAACGGCAACGACGTCACCGTCACCGAGCCGCCGGGCAGCAACGTGGGACCGGCCGCGAGCGCGAAGCTCGCGGCAGTGGCGGGCGTCAAGTCGGTCGAGCCGCTCCAGCACCGCTACGCGTACGTCGGCGCCGATCTGCAAGACATGTTCGGCGTTCGGACCTCGACCATCGTCGGTGCGACCAAGCTCCAGGACGCGTATTTCAAGGGCGGTACCGCCCGCGCGCTCATGGCCCGGCTCGGACGCGAGCCCAACGGCGTGCTCGTGAGCGCCGAGACTGTCAAGGACTTCCAGCTCCAGCCCGGCGACACCCTGCGCCTGCGCCTCCAGAACGGCCGCACCAAGCAACTCACCGAAGTACCGTTTCGCTACATCGGCGTCGCGACCGAGTTTCCGACTGCACCCAGAGACAGTTTCATGCTGGCGAACGCGAGCTATATCGCGCAGAAGACAGGCAGCGACGCGGTCGGCGCCTTCCTGATCGACACCGGCGGCTCGTCGCCGGCGGCCGTCGCCGCGAACATCCGCCGCCAAGTCGGCACCACGGCATCGGTCACCGACATTTCCAAGACGCGCAAGCTCATCGGCACCAGCCTCACCGCCGTTGATCTGTCGGGCCTCACGCGAGTCGAGCTCGGATTCGCGCTCGCGCTCGCCGCGGCGGCGACCGGTCTCGTCCTCGCACTCGGCTTCGCCGAACGGCGCCGCACGTTCGCGATCGCCACGGCGCTCGGCGCCAAGCCCCGCCAGCTGGGTGGGTTCGTCTGGAGCGAGGCGGCCTTCGTCACCGCCGGCGGTCTCGCGGCCGGTGCACTCACCGGCTGGGTGCTCGCCGAGATGCTCGTCAAAGTCCTTACCGGCGTCTTCGACCCACCGCCCGCGGCCCTCTCGGTGCCCTGGGGATATCTCGCGGTTGTCGCGGGAGTCGCGATCGCCGCCGTTCTGGTCGCGGGAATGATGACGATCCGGCGAGCACAACGGGCACCGGTGACGGTGCTGCGCGACTTGTGAGTCTCCTCTCGCGCGAGCGAGAGGGGCGCACGCCTCGGCGGTTGCCCGGTGACGGCGCGATCGAACGGCTCCTGATAGCGGTGGCCGTCGCGTGCACGGCGATCATCCTGCTCGGGAACCTTCGCGGTGTCGCGAGCGTCGTGCTCATCGGGATCGGGACCGCGGCGGCGACCTGGGTCGGTACCCGGGAGACACTGCATGTCGGGCGCGCGACGCCGTGGGCCGCGATGGCGGTGCCGGCGGTCATTGCCGTGGCTCGCGCGCCACTCGGGTCGCACGACATGTGGGCCTACGCGAGCTACGGCCGGCTGATCGAGCACTACCACGCCAATCCGTACCACGTCATCATCGCCCGATTCGCCGGTGATCCGATCGTCCGGCTCGTCGGGCGCGGCTGGTGGCATACGCCGAGCGCGTACGGACCGCTCTTCGTCGGCGTCGCGGCTGTCATCAGCCGGCTCGCCGGCACGCATCTGCTGATCGTGCGCCTCGCGTTCCAGATCCCGGCCGCGCTCACGATGTTCGCATGCGTCTGGATCGTCGCCCGCACGACAAAGCGACGCGCCGTCGTGGTGCTGGTGGGACTCCAGCCGATGGTGTGGGTCTCGGTCGTGAACGGCGCCCACGCGGATGTCTACGTGGCCCTTGGCGCCGTCGCCGCAGTGGCGCTGTTGCGACGTGACCGCGTGTTCGGTGCGGCGGCGGCCATCGGTCTCGCCGCGCTGGTCAAGGTCGCGGCACTGTTCGCGCTCCCCGTCGTCGTGGTGGTCCTGCTGGGCCGGCGGCGCGTTCGGGACGCGCTTCGGTTCACGGCCGGTGTCAGCGCGTTCATGGTGATCGCGCTCGTCGTCGCGCCGTCGTCGTTCACTGCCGCGGCGCACGCGACGCACGGCATCATCTCGCGCGCGTCGCCGTGGCGGCTTGTCGTGAATCCGGGTCTGGTTTCGTCGGGCGCGGCTTCGACGCTGGGCCTGGTCGCGGCGTTGCTCATCATCGCCGAGGTCGGCCGCAGGAACCGCTACACGTCCGACCTCGCCGCGCCGGTTGCACTCACGCTCGCCTCGTACGCGGTCGTGGCCGGATACATGTTGCCGTGGTACGCGCTGTGGAGCATGCCGGTTGCTGCGATGTCGTCTCGCCGCGCCATTGCCGTGGTCACCGCGCTGCACGGCGGGATCCTCTGCGCGACGTATCAGGTGGGGACTGGCCCCGAGGCCGGACGACTTTCCCACGGAATGCTGACGGTCGGTCTCCCGGTCCTTACCGTCGCAACGCTCGTGGTGCTGGTCGTGAGGCAACCGGCCCGAAGCGGGCCGCTACGGCGTGTCGACGTCGATGCGCCGTCCGGCCAGCTCCGCGCGCAGCTCGTTCAGAACGGCGAGGGCGGCGTCTGACTTCTCGCGGTCGCTGGCGGCGACCGCGAGCACGAGCGCTTCGATCACGACGAGTGTGACGCCGTGGCTCGCGAAGAGCCCGGGTGCACCCCGACCGCAGCGCAGCGTTGTGTGCACACCGTTGGGCACCCGACCACGCGCGTCGGTGATCAGGATCACCGGCGCGCCCAGCTCGGCGGCGCGGTCGAGGAGCACGCGCACGTGTGACTGGAATCGCCCGTACGCCAACACGACGATCGCGTCGTCGGGCGCGACCGCGAGGAGCTCGTCGGCGAACGACGTGCCGGTGTGGACGAGCGCGATGCTCGGCTTGCCGATCCTCTGGCTGAGAATCTCGGCGTACGACGCGAGATGCGCCGAGGGTCCGACACCGCGCCACACGACGCGCCGGCTGCTCGCGAGCACGGCGACGGCCTCCTGGAATTGTTGTGACGACACATCACGGCTGAGCGCGTCGAGCGCCACGAGGTGGCGGTCGATGGAGGCCGCGAGGATCTCTTCCGATGGCGCCTGCTCGAGCGTGCGCCGCAGTCGCTCGCCCAGCGGCGGTTCGGGGGAGCGGACAGCCAACGCGCGGCGGAGATCTGCCAGCCCGCGGTAACCGAGCGCCTTCGCGGTGCGAACGACCGTTGCGTCGCTCGTCCCGAGCCGCACCGCGAGCGCGGCCGCCGACAGCAGTGCCTCCTCCGGCCCGAACTCGATCAGGCCCTCGGCGACCCGTCGTTCGGCCGGCGCGAGGTTCCCGCTGCGGGCCAGCCGCTCCTCGAGCTCGCTGGTAGCACTTGCTACCTCAGGCTGCATTCCTGTAGTGTACGCTACGAAGCCGCTCCCGAGGCGCCAAATATGCATACATTCCTGCTCTTTTCCGCCGCCTTCCTGGCGTGCGCAGTCGAGATGGTCGAGGCGCTCACGATCGTGCTCGCGGTCGCGGTCACGCGCGGATGGCGATCGGCAGCGTGGGGGATCGCGGCCGCGCTGGGCGGGCTGACTGCGATCATCGGCGCCCTCGGTCCCGCGCTAGCGAAGCTTCCGATCGACTCACTGCGGGTCGCCGTCGGCGCGCTCTTGTTGATCTTCGGGTTGCAGTGGTTGCGCAAGGCGATTCTGCGCGCGAGCGGCCTGAAAGCACTGCACGACGAGGAAGCGATCTACGAGGCCGAGATCGCGTTGCTCGGGACGAGCGAGAAGGGTCCGAGGCTCGACTGGTACGCCTTCACCGTCGCCTTCAAGGGCGTGTTTCTCGAAGGTCTCGAGGTCGCCTTCATCATCGTCACGTTCGGCGGAGCGCAGCACAACGTCGGAGTCGCCGCGCTGGGCGCCGGTGCGTCGCTGGTCATGGTCTTGATCGCCGGTGTCGTCGTGCACGGTCCGCTCACGCGCGTACCCGAGAACACCTTGAAGTTCGGCGTCGGCGTGATGTTGACCGCGTTCGGAATCTTCTGGAGCGCGGAGGGAGCGGGCGTCTCGTGGCCGGGGAAAGACTTGGCATTGATCGCGTTGATCGCGTTCGTCGTCGCCATGTCGTTCGCTTTCGTCGCAGTTCTGCGCCGAGCGGACGCGTCGTTCGCGATGGCCGCAACATGAAATTTCTCGGGAACTTCGGACGATTCTGGTACGACTTCGTCGTCGGCGACGATTGGACGATCGCGGTCGCCGTCGTTGTCGCGGTCGCGTTCACCGCGCTCGTATCGCACAACGGGTGGAACGCGTGGCCGGTGCTGCCGGCCTGCGTGGCCGGCGCGCTGGGAGCGTCGTTGTGGCGGGCGCTGCGAGTCCATCGCCGGCTCGAGGCGCTCGAGTCCTCGGAGAAGCCGACCGGCGAACACGCGTGAGCTACTTCCAGGCCATCGTGATCGGCCTGTTGCAAGGCGTCACCGAGCTGTTCCCGATCTCGAGCCTGGGCCATTCGGTGTTGGTGCCGGCCTGGCTCGGTTGGGATCACCTCGTGACCGCGCAGTCGGCCGGTGAGTCATTCTACCTTGCGTTCGTCGTCGCGTTGCACGTCGCGACCGCGATCGCGCTGACCGTGTACTTCCGGGAAGACTGGGTCCGCCTCATTCGCGGATTCCTGCGCACGCTGCGTACGCGCCGACTCGAGACGCCGGACGAACGCATGGCGTGGCTGTTGATCGTGGCGACTGTCCCCGTGGGACTCACCGGCCTCGCGCTGGAGCATTCGCTGCGGACGCTCTTCGCCAAGCCCCTCGCCGCCGCGATCTTCTTGACGGTCAACGGCGTGATCTTGCTCGGCGGAGAACGAATTCGCCGCCGAGGTGCGGTCCGCAACCTCGTCGCGCAACATCCGGCGGTGCGGAGCGAGAGCGAAGAAGGCCGGCGCCTCGACACGCTCGGTTTCAAGGAAGCGGGCGCGGTGGGCGTCGCGCAGATCGGGTCGTTGTTCGCGGGCATCAGCCGTTCGGGCATCACGATGGTGGCCGGACTCCTGCGCGGCCTCGACCACGAAGACGCGGCGCGCTTCTCGTTCCTCCTGGCGACGCCGATCATCTTCGCGGCCGGCGTCTACAAGATCCCCGACCTCACCGGCCCCCTCGGCGACGGGATCCGAAGTCAGGCCCTGGTCGGGAGTGTCTTCGCCGGCCTGGCGGCCTACGCATCGGTCCGGTTCCTCATGCGGTTCTTCGAGACCCGCAACCTCCTGCCCTTCGCCATTTACTGCCTAGCCGCAGGCTTGCTCTCGATCGTTCGCTTCGGGTAACCGCCCGAGCCGGGGGTTTACGAGACGCGGTATACCGAGTAGCATACTGCGTATGTTCTCAGGATCCTCCCGGTGAGCGTGCGTCATGCCCTGCTCGCGCTGTTGAGCGAGGGGCCCAAGTACGGGCTCCAGCTGCGCGACGAGTTCGAGGCTCGAACCGGCGACGTGTGGCCCCTCAACGTGGGCCAGGTGTACACGACGCTCCAACGTCTCGAACGCGACACCTTCGTCGAGTCCGACGGCGGTGACGAGCCCGGGCCGCAGAAGCACTTCCGGATCACGGCCGCGGGGAGCTCGGAGCTTTCGACCTGGCTCCGCACCCCCAGCGACACGGCGCCGCCGCGCGACGAGCTGGTGATCAAAGTGCTCGTGGCGTTGCGCGTTCCGGGAGTGAACGTCTCCGAGCTCGTCCAGGCTCACCGCCGGCATCTGATCGAGCTCATGCAGCGCTACACGCGCTTGAAGGAAGACGCGGCCGACGACGATCTCGCGCTGACGCTCGTGGCCGACGCCGAGATCTACCGGCTCGACAGCGTCATCCGTTGGCTCGACTCGGCCGACGCCCGTCTGCAGCGCGAGCCCGCTCCCGGCGCCAGGGCTCGAAGGCTCGAACCGGCTCCGATCGCCGAGCCCGCGCAACGGGAGCCCACGCAACCGCAGTCCACGCGAGCGCGGCGATGAGCAGTCTCCTCGAGATGCGACAGGTGTCGAAGGTCTACGGAGAGGAGCCGTTCGAGGTGCATGCACTTCGAGCCGTCGATCTTTCGGTCCGCGCCGGCGAGCTCGTGGCGATCATGGGCCCGAGCGGCTCGGGACAGAGCACGCTGCTGACGATCGCCGGGAGTCTCGAGGAGTCGAGCTCGGGCGAGGTGGTGGTGGACGGCTCCGTGTTCTCGTCGATGTCGCGCAACGATCGGGCGCGGATGCGGCGCCGCACCATCGGATACGTCTTCCAGGACTTCAACCTCCTCGCCGGGCTCAATGCCGTCGAGAACGTCGCGCTGCCATTGGAGCTCGACGGTGTCGGCATCAAATCTGCGCACGCGGCCGGTCTCGAGGCACTGGGGAAGCTCGACGCCGCCGAGCTCGCCGATCGGTTTCCCGACGAGCTCTCGGGTGGCGAGCGGCAACGCGTCGCGATCGCGCGGGCGATCGTCGGCGATCGCCGCTTGTTGCTGGCCGACGAGCCCACGGGCGCGCTCGATTCGATCAACGGCGAGGCGGTGATGCGTCTGTTGCGCGCGGCCTGCAAGAACGGGGTGGCGGGCGTCGTCGTGACGCATGACGCGCAACTCGCGTCGTGGGCCGATCGCGTCGTGTTCCTGCGCGACGGCCACGTCGTCGACCAGACGGCGCCGCCGCCGGGCCCGGAGTCGCTCCTCGAGCCGAGCCGGAGTCCCCGCCCCTGATGGCGAGTGAGAGACCGCCGGGCGAAAGATCCGCGAACGGGGGCGTGCCGGCCCGGCGCGCGATTGCCCGATGGGCATGGCGGCTGTTCCGGCGCGAATGGCGCCAACAGGTTCTCGTGCTCGCGCTGCTGACCTTCGCGATCGCCGCGGTCATCTTCGGCGCCACGGCTGCTTACAACATGATTCCGTCGAACAACGCCGACTTCGGAACCGCCGATGTTCGCGTCCAACTCACGGTTTCCGATCCGGCCACGTTGCGGCACGACATCGCGACGCTCACCAAGATGTTCGGCACGGTCGACGTCATCGAGCGCGCGAACGTTCCCCTTCCCGGTTCGGTCGACACGGTCGAGGTTCGCGACCAAAACCCGCACGGGCGGTACGGCGCGGCGATGGTCGCGTTGCGCGCCGGTCGCTATCCGGACCGCTCCGGAGAAGTTGCCGTCACCGATCACGTCGCCGACCTGTTCCGTGCGAGCCTCGGGCACGCGGTCGATCTCGGGGGCGTGCGCCGAACCGTCGTCGGCATCGTGGAGAACCCGGCCGATCTGAACGACGAGTTCGCGTTGGTGTCGACTCCACCCGCGCGCATCTCCACCGTGACCGTCCTGGCTCATACCAGCGCCGGCACACGTCATGGCGACGCCGGCCGGCAGTGCGACATCTGCCGGAGCGTCGGCGGCGGTCGCTTCGAGTATCGCGGCGCAACCGAACGCACGGCCGGGGCCGCACTGGTGCTGGGGATGTCGACGGTCGCGCTCCTCCTGGTCGGGCTCGTCGCGACGGCCGGGTTCGTCGCCGTCGCGCAGCGCCGAACCCGTCAACTCGGCATGCTCGCCGCGATCGGCGCGACGGCGCGTCACCTCCGACTGGTGATGTTGATCAACGGCGCGGTGGTCGGTGTCGTTTCCGCGGCGATCGGTGCGGGTGTCGCGCTCGTCGCGTGGCTCGGGTCCGCCGCGTGGCTGGAGACGCCGGCCGGCCACCGGATAGAGCGGTTCGACGTTCCCTGGTGGCTCATCGCGGCCGGCATGCTGCTGGCGGTCGCCACCGCGACGGCCGCGGCGTGGTGGCCCGCCCGTACGACCGCGCGCGTGCCGATCACCGACGCGCTGTCGGCGCGACCTCCGATCGCGAAGTCGACGCGCCGGCCCGCGGCCGTGGCCGCGCTCTTCGCCCTCGTCGGTTTCGTCTGTCTCGCCACGGGAGTCGACACCAAGCAGGATCACGCGAACCTGCCGCTGCTGCTCGCCGGTGTCGTGGCGATCGTCCTGGCGGTGCTGCTCATCGGTCCACTCGCGATCCGGACGCTGGCCGCCGCGGGTTCGCGGTTGCCGATCGCGGCCCGGCTCGCGCTCCGCGATCTCAGCCGGTACCGGGCCCGGTCGGCATCGGCACTCGCCGCGATCGGCGTCGGACTTGGCATCGCCGTTGCGATCATCGTCATCGCGACGGGGGCCGAGCACGCCGCCGCGGAGGGCAATCTGTCGAACCGGCAGCTCGTCGTGAGGGCCGGTGCCCGATTCGCGCCCACGCCGCCGGCGGCCGCCGACGTTGCCGCCCGGCGCAATGACGTCGACCGCATCACGCGCGCGCTCGACCCCAAGACTGTTCTGCGCCTCGACGTCGCGGCTTCGTCTGCGACGGAACAACTCGACGACGGCACCGTCGTTCGCCCGCCGGCGGAGCTGGTCCGTCCGATCGACGCCCACACAGTCCGCGGCCAGGGGCCGCTGTACGTCGCGACGCCGGAGCTGCTCGCGTATGCCGGCGTCAAGTCTTCCGAAATCGTGCCGAATGCCGACGTGCTCACCGCGCAACGCGGGACGCTCTATGTCGGCGCCGGCAAGGTCTTCGCCGGCACCGCCCCGGGCAAGAGTGCGCGCCCCGCGCCGCGCGTGACGGCGAGCATCCGCGTCGCGCACATCGAGACATCAGGTTACAGCTCGGTTCCGCGGTCGTTCATCACGCGGGAGGCGATGCGGCGCCTCGGCTTGACGCAGGTGACCATGGGGTGGCTCGTCGAGACGACGAAGCCCCTCACGAACGCTCAGCTCGCGGCCGCGCGCGACGTCGCGGCGCACGCCGGGCTCACGATCGAAGCCCGAGACACCCAACGCGGGCTGGGGACGACGCGCACCGTGGCCACGCTGGCCGGGATGCTGCTCGCGCTCGCCATCCTCGCGATGACGGTCGGCCTGATCCGCAGCGAATCCGGGCGCGACCTGCGCACGCTGACCGCAACCGGCGCGACCAGCAACACGCGCCGCATGATCACGGCCGTTACGGCGGGCGCCCTCGCCCTGCTCGGTGTTCTGCTCGGCGCGCTGGCCGCCTACCTCGCGCTCGTCGCGGGCTACCTCAGCGATCTCGACCCACTGAAGCACGTGCCGCTCAGCCACCTCACGGTGATGCTGATCGGCCTCCCGCTCCTCGCGGCGGCCGCCGGTTGGGTCGTCAGCGGACGGGAACCGTCAGCGGTCGCGCGCACCGCGCTCGACTGACGATGGAATTGATGAGGCGAATGGACGTGGCTACGCCTCGACAGTGTTGTTGACGACCTTCGCGGGGAGCGCGGCCATGCGCTGGGCGAGGACCCTGGTGAAGGCCCGGAGGGAGCGCGTCAGTGCGGTGGCCCGGGCTTGCGGATCGGAGTAGAACGCGACGAGCAAACGGCCGCGCTGCAGGTACACGAGGTCGATGTGCTTGGTGGTACCCGCCTGGTCGTTGACCGTGGCGTCTATTGCGAACCGGTCCACACCGTCGACCTTGGGCCAGGATGAGTCGGGCGCGGGCGCGAACCGGAATCGCAGCGCGGGAACACCGGCGACGCGCGAATTCACGTAGTCGCTCGGACAGCTTGCCTTCGCGGCACGGATCTCACGCATTGCCTGACCGGCGCCGGCGGGAAAGTCGTACAGCACGGCCTCGATGGAGATGTCGCTCAAGCGTTTCTGCGCCCGTTCGACACCGACCTGATGGCGAGCGCGTCGACGCACCTCGCTCGGAAAGGTCGCTCCGCACATGTCCAAGGTCACCTGCTCGCCGACTTGATCGCCGCCGAGGAAGAGCACGGGGTGATACGGCGCGCGCAGGTCGCCGTTCTGCCAGGAGACTCGGCGCAGCACCGCCGGGTTGCTGAGATCGCCGACCGTCGTCGACGTCGGAGCCGAAGGCGTCGTCGACGTCCGGGAGGTCTGCGACGAGGGGTGGCTGCTCTTGTCGCTCCCGCCGCTGCACCCGGCAACGGAAAGCGCGAGCCCGACGATCACGGCAACGCGCGCCCTATGCATTTCGGCCTCCCGACGTTGGCTTCCGGCGTCGTCTGTCACCGTTATCCATCGGCTCGGATCGACTGATCTGCACCCTGCGGGCATTCGCAGGCCGCGACCCGCGTAGCGCCCCGCCCGGCTACGGAACCGACGCGTTGGTCGTGTCGCAGTTCCGGGTCTGACCCTGGGGAACCTGGCCGGCGCCGATGCCCTCGAGCGCGGCGAACGGTCCGCACGGATTCGGGAACGTCCACACGTGCAGCATCGGAGTGTCGCCCGCCTTCGTGGTGCCCGGGCGACACGCGCCGCCCTCGGAGGTGACGCCCACGACGAGTCGCTGCTGCGGATCGTCGGTGAGGCAGAGGTCCCGGTGCACGTGCCATTGCGTGAGCGCGCCACCGACGTCGGGCACGTCGGCGAAGGAGCTCCCGAGCGGCAGCGCGTACATCGCGGCGACCGCGGTCTGCTGACCATTCTTGACTTCGTACACGACCGACTCGGGTCGGTTCGGGTCGAGAATGTGACCGTCGTTCGCGTAGGACCAATTGACGTAGTGCTCGTCGCCGGTGACGGCGTCACCGATCGATCGGTACCCCAACGCGTAGGCGTCCTGCGGCGTTTTGAAGCGCTTGAGGCCGGCGAAGGTCGAGGCGATGAGCGCTTCGGCCCGGTGGAGCTGTGTAGATGTGACACCGGTCTCACTCACGAGTTTGATCGGGCCGACGCCGGGCACCGTGGGAACGGTCGTGGTGGTCGTCGCGATCGTCGTGGGAGCCGGCGCCTTCGAGGTCGCCTTCGGAGTCGCCTTCGGCGAGGAGCTCGCGCAGGCCCCGACGACGAGCATGAATGCGACGGCCGCGAGCGAACGCCGCACGATGCGGACCTTGCTTCGAGGTGTTCCGCTGGTTACCGATGCGCGCATAGCTACCGCTTCCGTTCGTCAGCCGAGTCCAGGCAGCCTATGTGGCTTTCCCGCGGGCGTGGGCCCGGGCCTGTCATCAGCGCTCGAGCAGCCGGAGCACCTCTGCGTCCGAGGTCTGCGTGAAGTCGTCGTAGAACTGGCCGATTGCGGAGAAGTACTCGGGCGTCCGCAGCACGATCACCTCGTCGGCGACATCGCGGAGGCGGTCGGTCGCGCTCGGCGGCGCGATCGGGGCGGCCACGATCACGCGCGCCGCACCCTGCGCCCTTGCCACCTGGCACGCGGCGCGCACGGTCGAGCCCGTCGCGATGCCGTCGTCGACGATCACCGCGGTACGCCCGGTCAGCGGCGCGCGCTCACGGTCCCCGCGAAAACGGGTCGCCCGTCGGACCACCTCATCTCGCTCACGCGCCTCGACGGCGGCGAGCTGCGAGGCGCTCACGCCGGCCCCGCGTATCACCTCCTGGTTGACAACGCGGATGCCGCCTTCGCCGACCGCGCCCATCGCGAGCTCCGGTTGAAACGGCACGCCGAGCTTGCGGACGACGATGACATCGAGTGGTGCTCCGAGTGCTGTCGCAACCTCGTACGCGACCGGGATGCCGCCACGGGGGAGGCCGAGGATGACGACCGGCTCGGGCGGCAATGACTGCGCGAGTCGTTCCGCCAAGCGGCGGCCCGCCTCGGCCCGGCTTGCGAATCTCTCGCGTGCAGCCCTCATTCCGTTACGAGTATCCACGATCGCCTGCACAGGAACCTCCCCGGATCGGCAAACTGAGCCACTACCCACGGTCGGCGACCCTCCCCTCGACAGCTAGCGTAAAGCGCGCGTGAACGAGTCGGACGACGACCTCGAACCGCTCCCGGTCTACGAGCACACCACCCCGGTTCCATCAAGACACGGGGACGAAGATCGCCGCTTCGGAGGCGTTTCCCCCACTCGCAGCGCGGTCCGTATTCGGCGGTTCTCGGCGACGTTCACCCGCATGACCGACCTGGATCCGGATCTCCTCGAGGATCTTCCGAACTGGTGGTGGCGACGAGCCGACGACGCGCGCGTGCGCGTGGGTCGCCGGCTCGTACTCGAGGCACCCAGCTTCGCATCGGGTGGCGCGTGGCAGCTGCGCGGGTCCCTGCGCAGCCCGTGGCTCCGGCGATGGATTCCTGTCGACTTGCAGCTCTGGCCCTGTCTCGGCGCGTGGACCAAGGTCACCCTCGAGCCGCAACGACACGTGCGCATCGGGCGTCGCTACTTCATTGGCGGCCACCGCGCCCTTGACACCTTGACCGCTCGGCTGACCACCGAATTGCGCGGTCGCTGCTGACGAGCGCACAGTCCTACCGCTCGAGGCACGAGACGTATTCGGACGGACTCGCGACGTCCGGCCGGACGGCGTTTGGTCGCCGCTACGTTGACTCGTGTGCACGAACCGATGACGCGCCGGGGGTGGTTGCTCTTCGCGCTTATGAGCGTGATCTGGGGTATTCCGTACCTGCTCATCAAAGTCGCGGTGAAGCACCTCGAGCCGTCGGTCATCGTGTTCGGGCGTACGTCCATCGCAAGCGCGGTCCTATTACTTGTTGCCGCGCGCTCGGACGCCTTGCGCGCCGCGCTGCGTCATTGGCGCCCCGTACTCCTCTTCGCCGCGATCGAGATGGGCGCGCCCTGGCTCTTGTTGACCAACGCCGAGAAGCGATTGCCCTCAGGCCTCACCGGCCTTCTCGTCGCATGCGTCCCGCTCTTCGGCGCGCTGACGGCATACACGCTCGGCGATCATGCGGCGTTGCGCCCGGTGCGCCTGCTCGGGATCGCGATCGGACTCGGCGGGGTTGCGCTCCTCGTCGGCGGCGATCTGAGAAGCGGCGGGCACGGAATTCCATGGCTGAGCGTGGGAGAGGTGATGCTGGTCTGCGTGGGCTACTCCGTCGGGCCCTTCATCGTGTCCCGCCGCCTTGGCGACGTGCCGAGCATCGGTGTCCTCTCCCTCTCACTCGCGGTGGTTGCGATCGCGGTCGCGCCGCTGGCGTGGATGGGACGCCCGGCGCAGGCGCCTCCCTCATCCGCGTTGTTCGCAGTTCTCGGACTGGCTGCGGTGTGTACTGGGTTGGCGTTCGTCATCTTCTTCGCGCTGATCGCCGAGATCGGACCGGCCCGCGCGACCCTGATCACGTTCGCGAATCCCGCGATAGCCGTTGTTCTGGGAGCGCTCCTGCTCGACGAGAGCATCACGTTCGCAACGATCGGCGGCTTCGTGCTCGTGATCTCCGGCTGCTGGCTCGCGACTCGCGCTCGAGGTCCCCTGCTCGTCGCCAACGTCGAAGGCGTAGCGTCGGCCCTCGGGGAGGCGCCATATTGAACGCTGGCACGTGCGGGTGCCCGCGCGGCGCTAGGTTCGCCTCGCCGATCGGACCGAGGAGGTCACATGGCTCGACGCAACAAGTTGGGTGCGATCACGATCTTGGTGATACTCGCCCTCACTGCAGCCGCATGTGGCAGCAGCAGCAAGCCGACAGGCGCGGGATCGACGAGCTCGACGGCTCCGTCGCCGGGAGCGCGTGGAAACGTCAACGGCCAGCTGGTGCTGGGCGCGCTACTCCCGCAGTCCGGCGATCTCTCTGCGATCTACAAGTCGCTCATCACGCCGGTGACGATGGCGGTGGCGGAGATCAACGCCGCCGGCGGTGTCAACGGCAAGCCGGTCGTCGTCAAGAACGCCGACGACGGCACGAGTGCGGACGTCGCATCGAGCGCGCTCGACACGTTGCTCACATCCGCCAAGGTCGACGCCATCGTCGGCCCGGCCTCGTCGACAACTGCGCTCGGCATCATCGACAAGATCAAGACGAATGGTGTCCTCGAGTGCTCGGGTTCGAACACGACGGCCGCGCTCTCGGTCGCCGGTGGCGCCGCCGGCGGGTTCTATTTCCGCACCGCGCCGCCCGACAGCCTGCAGGGGCCTGCCCTCGCGCAGCTCGTGCTGAGCGACAACAAGCACAAGATTGCGATCCTCACCCGCAATGATTCCTACGGCACGGGCTTCGGTTCTTCCCTGTCGAAGGCGCTCACCGACGGCGGCGCCGACGTGGTGGCCAACGTCCCCTACGACCCGAAGTCGTCCGACTACCGGGCCGACGTTGCCAAGGTGGCCGGCAAGGGTGCCGACGCCATCGTCCTCATCGGCTTCAACGACGACGGCGGCAAGGTGCTCAAGGAGATGATCGCCCAGAACGTCGGGCCGAAGAACGAGCAGGTGTACACGGCCGATGGCATGCAGAGCTCCAAGTTCTTCAAGGCGGTCGACCCGAGCAACCCGGCAGCCATCCAGGGGATCAAGGGCACGGCACCGGCCGCGGCGCCCTCGGGCGTGACCAATCCGTTCATCGCCAAGTTCGCGGCAACGAAGATCGACACGATCTTCTCGTCGTACTACTACGACTGCACCAACCTCATCGCGTTGGCCGCGCAGGCGGCCGGGTCCGATGATCCCGCCCTGATCAAGGACAAGATGATCGAGGTGAGCTCCGGCGGCACCAAGTGCCAGAACTTCAAGGAGTGTTCCACCCTCCTGAAGGCCGGAACGGACATCGACTACGACGGTGCATCCGGTCCCGTGGACCTCACCGACCAGCACGAGCCCGGCAATGGCGTGTACGACATCTGGCAGTACGACGCGAAGGGTGGCTACGCCAACGTTCCGGGTGCTGCGCAGATCAAGATCAACGGCTGACCGAAGTTCACATGTCCGCGGGGCCCGGGGGATCACCTCGGGCCCCGGCGCGTGCGAGCGTGCCGAGATAGAGCTGCACGACCTTCTCGTCGTCGAGCAGCTCGGCGCCGGTTCCGGTGTAGGCGTTGCGGCCCTGATCGAGCACGTAGCCGCGGTGCGCGACTTCGAGGCACCGGCGCGCGTTCTGCTCGACGATCAACACCGATACGCCCGTCTGGTTCACGCCGACGATGCGGTCGAAGACGTCGTCCTGCATCACCGGCGAGAGGCCCGCCGAGGGCTCGTCGAGCAGCAGGACCGACGGTTGCATCATGAGCGCGCGGGCCATCGCCAGCAGTTGGCGTTGACCGCCCGACAACGAACCGGCGCGCTGCTGCAAGCGGTCGCCGATGCTGGGTAACAGCCCTACGATCTCGTCGCGACGTTCGGGGAAATCGCGGGGGCGGAGGTAGCAACCCATGCGCAGGTTGTCTTCGACGGTCAGCGCCGGGAACACGTTGTGCAGCTGCGGCACGTAGCCGACGCCCCGCTGTACCAGCTCGTGCGGCGGGCGAACGGTGATGTCCTCGCCCCGCAGGTGCACCGAGCCCCCCCGGAGCGGCAAGAGCCCGAACACAGCCTTCAACAGCGTCGACTTCCCCGCACCGTTGGGCCCGATGATCCCGACGATCTCGCGGTCGTGCACCTCGAGGCTGCAACCGTTCAAGATGTCGACGCCGGGTAGGTAGCCGGCGACGACATCACGTGCGTCGAGCAGCAGTGCGTCCGCGGTGTTCATGTTGCTCGCGCGTGGCGCTGTCCGAGATACGCATCGATCACGGCCTGGTTGCGGACAACTTCCGTGGGGGTGCCGTCGGCGATCACCCGGCCCTCCGCCATGCACACGACGCGATCGGCGATCGACATGACCACGTCCATGTCGTTCTCGACGAACACGACGGTCCGGCCTTCGTCAAGCAGTCGCCGCACATGGTGCAGCAGCGATTGCACGAGGGCCGGGTTCACACCCGCCATCGGTTCGTCGAGCATCACGAGCTGGGGTTCGACCATGAGCGCGCGCGCCATCTCGAGCAGCTTGCGTTGGCCCCCTGACAACGTCGCAGCAAGATCGTTCTGTAGCGCCGACAATCCGAAGTCGTCGAGCAGCGCGAGCGCGCGCTCGCGTGCCGCGTGCTCCTCGGCGCGCCAGCGGAAGCGGAACAGCGCGGTGACGATGCGCTCGCCCGATTGACCGGATGCACCGAGGAGCATGTTCTCGAGCACGGTCAATCCCGATAGCGCCTTCGTGAGCTGGAACGTCCGGACCATGCCCTGGCGGGCGATGCGGTACGCGGGCCGGCCGGAGACGTCGACGCCATCGAACGTCCAATGTCCGCCGTCGGCATGATCGAACCCGGTCAGCACGTTGAACAACGTCGTCTTGCCGGCGCCGTTGGGCCCGATCAGCGCGGTGATCGTGTGACGCTCGACCTCGAGGTGATCGACGGACACCGCGACCAAGCCTCCGAAGCGTCGTACGACCGAGTTGACGACGAGGATCGGTGCCGAACCGTCGGGCTTATTGCTCACCGAGCATCACCTCCCGGCGAGACCCGAGGAATCCTTGCGGGCGGAATATGACGAGCAGCATGATGATGAGCCCGACGAGCACGAAGCGGAACGTGCCGATCTCGGTCGGGTCGATCAGATGGCCGAATCCGAGGAAGTTGTGGTCGACGGCGTGTCCGAGGAAGCTGTCGGCGCCCTCGACGAGGAACCAGAACGCGATCGCGCCCAGAATCGGACCGAAGATGCGCGCGGTCCCGCCGAGGATCAACGCCGCGAACGCGTAGAAGGTGATGGCCGACTGGAAGAGATCCGGCTGGATGAATTGCTGGTCGAACACGAGCATGATCCCCGCGACGCCGCCGATCGCACCGCCCAGCACCAATGCCTGCATCTTGTATGCGTACACGTTCTTGCCCAGCGAGCGCACCGCGTCCTCGTCTTCGCGGATTCCCCGCACGACGCGGCCCCACGGGCTGTGGACGAGCAGCGCAACCAACAGTGACGCGAGCGCGACGAGCACCCAGGTCACCAGCGTCACCCACAGCTGGCGCTGGTCGAAGGTGATCGTGCCGAATCCGTAACGGCCTTTCGCGATCGGGTTGTGGTCGAAGAACCAGTTCGCGAACCCGCCGATGCCCTGCGGCCCTCCGGTCACCGACTGCACCTTCGTGGAATTCACGACGATGCGGAGGATCTCGGCCGCGGCGATGGTGACGATCGCGAGATAGTCGCCGCGCAGGCGCAGTGTCGGGATGCCGAGCAGGAGCGCGAGCAGGATCGACGCGGCGATGCCGACGAGCACCGCCAATGGAAGCCACAGCCCCCAGCTGTTCACGGCGATCGCAGTGCCGTAGCCACCGACGAGCAAGAACCCGGCCTGGCCGAAGTTCCACAATCCCGCGTATCCGAACTGCACGTTCAGGCCAACCGCCGCAAGCGCGTAGACCGCGGCGTTGATGCCGAGACCGGCCCGGACGCCGTCGCTGAGGATGCCCGTCCAGTCCATCGCGTCAGCCGATCCGTTCTCGCACGCCGAGAATGCCCTGCGGTCGCGCGAGCAGCACGAGAATGAGGATGACGAGCGCGATGGCGAACTGGAGGTCGGACGGCAACCAGTAGGTGCTGACTTGCGATGCCACCCCGACGACCAGACCGCCGGCCATCGCGCCATACGGATTGCCGAGACCGCCCAGGACAACGGCTGCGAACATCGTGAGCAGCAGCCGGAATCCCATGTTCCATTGCACGCCCTGCGATCCCATACCCAGCATCACACCCCCGAGTCCGGCCAGCATCCCGCCACCGATCCACACGAGGAGTGTCACTCCCGCGACGTTGATGCCGGATGCCGCGGAGAGATCGCGCTCGTCGGACACGGCGCGGATCGCAGTGCCGAGCCGCGATCGCTGCAGCATCGCAGCCACGACGAGCAGCACTACGAGACAGATGCCCATGATCACGTAATCACGGACCGGCGATTCCAGCGGCCCGATCTTGACCGGGCTGGGCGCGGCGTACTGCCGGAAGGAACGCGGCGCGCCCTTGAAGATCACCTGGTAGAGGTATCGTAGGAAGAGCGCGAGCCCGATCGATACGAGCATGCGACCGATCGCCCCCGACCGGCGGCGCGTGAGCGGTTGCCACAGCTCGCGCTCCAGCCCAGCGCCCAGGAGACCGGTCGCGAGCATCCCGATCACCGCGGCCAGCGCGAGCGGAAGCTTTGGGCCCGAGGTCATCGTGTTGAACAACCATGCGATCAACGCGCCGAAGGTGACGAGCTCGCCGTGCGCGAAATTCACGAGCCCGGTGGTTCCGTAGATCAGCGAGAGCCCGACGGAACACAGACCGACGATCAACCCGAACCGGATTCCGCTCACGAACAGGTTGAGCAGGAGATCGAAGCGGGACTGGCCACCGCCGGTAGCCGATCGCCCTGACGTCAGGGTGAACCCGGCGCTCTGCGCGAACGATCCGAACACGCGGTACTCCGGGAGCTCGGGGCGTTCGGCGTGCACGCCCGAGGGCAGGGTCGACACGTCGAGTTTGACCTTGTACGTGCCGGGGCCCGGCACCACGATCCGCCAGACGCCGCGCCGATCGGAGACCGCGCGCCCGACCTCCTTGGCGCCCTGCACGGTCGTGATGCGAACGCCGGGAACCGGATGACCGTCGACGGTGAGCGTGCCACCGATCGAGGCGGCGGGTGCGGTCGTCGTGCTGGTGGCGGCGCTCGCGTGACCCGCGCCGAGCAGCGCGCCGAGGCCGGCGAGTCCCAACACGACGACGATCCGGCGTGCCCTACACAATGCTGCCCCCTGCGCGCGGTGACGGCGGGAGCATACGAGCACCCGAGGCAGCTCTGGAGACGCGGCGTCGCTCGGCGCTTCGCTGCTGACATCGCGCTCGGTAGCCTCGATGCGTGACCGATTCGGTGCTCCAGACGGTTCCGCTCGGCTTTCGGTGGCCGACCGCGGACCCGTTCCTGTTCTGCGTCCACCACGTCGACGACTATCCCGCCGGTAACGATCGGATGGGTCCGGCGGCCACTCTCACCGGTCGCGAGATCGGCAACGACTTCGCCGGGATCGACGGCTGGCGGATGTATCACGGGACGACGGTGCCCGGGTTCCCGCAGCATCCGCACCGCGGATTCGAAACCGTCACCTTCGTTCGGAGCGGTTTCATCGATCACTCCGACTCCTTGGGTGCAACCGCGCGCTTCGGTCGAGGTGACGTGCAATGGCTCACCGCGGGGAAGGGCATCGTGCACAGCGAGATGTTCCCGCTGCTCGATCGAGACGGGCCCAACCGGACCGAGCTGTTCCAGATCTGGCTCAACCTGCCGGCCGCCAACAAGATGGTCGACCCGTACTTCACGATGTTGTGGAGCGAGGACCTCCCGCACCACGTGGTTCGCGACGCCGACGGCCGCACCACCGACATCACCGTGATCGCCGGCGAGCTGGACGGGCTGCGTCCGCCGCCGCCACCACCCGATTCGTGGGCGTCGCAACCGGGTTCCGACCTCGCGATCTGGCACATCGCCGCGGAACCCGACGCGCATTGGACCCTCCCGTCGACCGCGGGCGCCGAAACCGTGCGCACCCTGTATGTGTTCCAGGGATCGGTACGGATCGACGACCGCGAGATCGACGCGCCGACCGCCGTCGTCGTGCGCGTCGACGAGAGCATCGAGCTCGTCGCGGGCGCGGCCGGTACCGAGGCGCTCGTATTGCAGGGCCGCCCGATCGGCGAACCCGTCGCGCAATACGGACCGTTCGTGATGAACGACGAAGCGGGTATCGAGCGGGCCTTCGCCGACTACCGGGAGACGGGCTTCGGCCGCTGGCCGTGGCCGGCCGACGATCCCTTGCACGCGCGCGAGACCGATCGATTCGCGACGACTTCGGTCGACGCGTCGTAGCCGCCGTCGCGAACGCGGCCGGCTGGGCCAGCTAGGCCTGCGGCGGCACCGCGCGCAGGAGGAGCTGGCCGCTACCGCTCGCGGCCTGGCGACCGTTCGCGCTCCACACCTCGGATCGGAATGCCATCAGACCCCGATCCGCGATCGGAGCCACGCCTTGGACGAGGAGCCACTCGCCGAGGTCCGCGAGGCGATGGAACTGCACCGCCAGATCGAGGCTCGGCGACACGAACGTCTGCGGACCGGGATGCGCGCGTACGGCCGCGGGGAAGGACGGCAGATCGGCGAGCAGGACCAGCCGGACCGCTTCGAGCACGGGATCGGCGAATTCCGACGTCGGAACGAACCGGACCCACTGCGCCCACTCCGGTTCGTCGCCCTCGAACGTGTCCCAATCCTCGACCCAGTAGAGCGACTTGACCTCGAAGTTGTTCCAGAAGGCGAACTTGGGTTGCTCGTCGGTGTACGTCGAGATCGGTGCGTGGTCGTCGGGGTGGCCGTAACGGTGGGCCTTCGCGTGATCGTGCCGCACGACGTCACTCGGCGTCGCGAACCACGCCTGCGCATCGAGAACCGGAGTGCCCTCCTGGGAGAGGTGCACCGTGATGGCGGCGGTTCGCCGTGACGCGCGCCGAACTGTCACGTCGATGTCGACGGCTTGGAAGCGCGCCGTCGACAGGAACTGACACGTGAAGGTCGCGGGCTCGAGGCCGGGTGGCGCTTCCTCGGCCGCGGCGCGCAACGCGACGCCGGCGACGTAGCCGCCCATCGGTCCCCAAATTTCCCAGTCGCCGCTCAGCGTCCCCCGGTACCGACCGTCGCCGCCGACGACCGCGGTATCCCGCGCGAGATCTCCCACGGCGCGACCGTAGGCGGCTCGGCACCGCGGCGCCGGTGAATTGATCGCGCCTGCTCCACACTGGCGAAGAGCTCGGTCGACGTCGGGGCGATGACACAGAGGTCCGCGCCCAGCGCCGCGAGTCGAGCGAGCGTCTCGGCATCGACCGCGCGGGGAAGGACCACGAGCACCGCGCGCCCGCGCAGGCTCCACTCGGCGACCGAGCGCTCGAACGGCGCCAGCGGACCACCGCGTGGCGCGAAGAGCACGACGACGTTGATCGCCCGGTTCGAGCCACCTCGGTCCGACGCCGTCCTCGCCTGGTTCACAGTGGATACGACGCCGCGAACCGCAGCCGGAGTTCCGTCCATGACGCGTCCTTTGCTCCCTCGTTGCCTCGAGTGTCGGGGACGCGCCTGAGTCGAAGCTCGGAGGAGGGCAAGAAGCGGCCGAGTTTTCGGGAGGCACGGCTGGTCGAGGACTTGCGCAACAATGCACCGATGGCCGCTACGAGGAACCCCGGCGACGCGGTGCGGGCCGACGACGGCGCGCACGTCTTCCACTCCTGGTCGGCGCAGGAGCTGATCGACCCGCTCCCGATCTCGCGGGCCCTGGGCTCCTACTTCTGGGACGCCGACGGCAAGCGATACCTCGATCTCAGCTCGCAACTCGTCAACTTGAACATCGGCCATCAGCACCCGCGACTCGTTGCCGCGATCCAGGAACAGGCGGGCAAGCTCTGCACGGTCTCGCCCGCGTTCGCGGTCGACGTACGGGGCGAAGCCGCGCGACTCATCGCAGAGCGCGCGCCCGGCGACCTCGATCGCGTGTTCTTCACGAACGGCGGCGCGGAAGCCAACGAGTACGCGATCCGCATGGCTCGCATCCACACTGGCCGGCACAAGGTGCTCGCGGCGTACCGCAGCTACCACGGGGCCACCGCGGGTTCGATCGCGCTGACCGGTGAACCGAGACGCTGGGCCAGCGAACCCGGCATTCCCGGCGTCGTTCGTTACTGGGGTCCGTACCTCTACCGTTCCTCCTTTCACGCCGAGACCGAAGCGGATGAGTGCGAGCGCGCGCTCGCGCATCTGCGCGAGGTCCTCACGTTCGAAGGGCCCCACACGGTCGCCGCCATCGTGCTGGAGACCGTGGTCGGCACGAACGGCATCCTCGTTCCGCCCGACGGGTATCTCGCGGGGATCCGCGCGATCTGCGACGAGTTCGGCGTCGTCATGATCGCCGACGAGGTCATGGCCGGCTTCGGTCGGTGCGGCGAGTGGTTCGCCGTCGATCGATGGGGAGTCACACCGGACCTCATCACGTTCGCGAAGGGCGTCAACTCCGGCTACGTCCCGTTGGGTGGAGTGATCATCTCGCGCGCGATCGCCGAGACGTTCGCCCGGCAGTCCTTCCCCGGCGGTCTGACGTACTCGGGCCACCCGCTCGCGTGCGCGTCCGCGGTCGCCTCCATCAAGATCTTCGAGGACGAGGGCATCGTCGAGCACGCCCGCTCGATCGGCGAGCACGTGATCGGTCCCAAGCTCCGAGATCTCGCCAGTCGGCATCCGTCGGTCGGTGAGGTGCGGGGACTCGGCGTGTTCTGGGCGCTCGAGCTCGTCCGGAGCCGCACGACGCGCGAGCCGCTGGTGCCGTACAACGCGGCCGGCGAGGCTGCGCAGCCGATGGTCGAGTTCGCGGGCGCCATGCGCGAGCGCGGCGCCTGGCCGTTCGTGCACTTCAATCGCACGCACTTCGTCCCGCCGTGCACCGTCAACGAAGCAGAAGTGGACGAGGGCATCGACGCGCTCGACGGCGCGTTGAAGGTGACGGATCGGTACTACACGGAATAGAACAGATCGCCGGGCTCGCGCTAACTCTCGGTCCAAGGTCCGACGCCGCCGACCCGATCGACCTTGATGCGGATGACGTGACCGGGTGGGGGATTGTCGAATGCCGGGAAATTGATCGTGACGACGTGGGCAAGCCTCCCCGCCGTGATGGCGTTGCGGGCGGCGTCGTTGAGTGCGGTCATGGATCGGCAAGTTACCTTTGGTGCGGACAGGTTCCGGCGCCGAGATCCGAGGGGACACCATGCGAACTCCACTGTGCGATGTGTTCGGCATCGAGTACCCGATCTTCGCCTTCACGCATTGCCGAGATGTGGTCGCGGCGGTCAGCAAGGCGGGCGGTATCGGCGTGCTCGGCGCCGTGGGCTTCAGCCCCGAGCAACTCGAGATCGAGCTCGACTGGATCGATGCCCACGTCGACGGCAAGCCCTACGGGGTCGATACCGTCATGCCGCAGAAGTCGGTCGACGTGGAAGGCGGCAACGCCGAGGAGATGCTCGCCCAGATCCGCTCGATGATCGACGCCAACCATTGGCGCTACGTCGACGAGCTCATGCAGCGGCTCGAGTTGCCGCCCCTTCCCGAAGGCGACGAACCGCACGGGGTGCTGGGCTGGACCGACGACGTCGCCCACCGCCACGTCGAGATCGCGCTCGCGCACCCGATCGCGCTCATCGCCAACGCGCTCGGTTCGCCGCCCAAGGACGTCATCGACCAGGCCCACGAGCACGGCGTGAAGGTCGCGGCGCTCGCGGGCAAAGCGCAACACGCGCAACGCCACGCGAACAACGGCGTCGACGTCATCGTCGCCCAGGGCTACGAGGCGGGCGGTCACACCGGCGAGATCGCGACCATGGTGCTCGTTCCCGAGGTCGTCGACGCGATCGCTCCCGTTCCCGTGCTCGCCGCGGGTGGGATCGGAAGCGGCCGCCAGATTGCGGCGGCTCTCTCGCTCGGCGCGCAGGGCGCGTGGTTGGGCTCGCTCTGGCTCACCACCGCGGAGAGCAACTCCGGCCCCGCCGTGCTGCAGGCCTATCTCGAAGCGACGTCGGCCGACACCGTGCGCTCGCGCTGCTACACCGGCAAGCCCGCGCGCATGTTGCGCAACACTTGGACCGATGCGTGGGAGGATCCGGCCGGCCCGGGACCGTTGGGCATGCCGCTGCAGAACATCCTCACCGCCGAGGCCAACGCGCGGATCGCGCGCTCCGGGCGCAAGGATCTCGCGTTTGCGCCCGTCGGCCAGATCGTGGGTCGGATGAACGAGGTCCAGTCGGTGCGCGACGTCATGTACGGGTTGGTCGAGGAGTACATCGAGACGATCGAGCGACTCGAGAGTGGGTTGCAGGACTGACCGAGCGGTCCTAGTCGGGTTGCACCGTGATCTCGGTTGCCTTGAGCGACGCCCAGACGCGTGCGCCCGGTTGCAACGAAAGCGCCGCGCTTCCGCCGCGCGTGATCTCGACGACGAGCGGCGCGGGTTCCGCCAGGACGATCCGGACGCGGTCGCCCTCGTCGTCGACTTCGGCGACGGTGGTCTCCCAGACATTGCGCGCCGCCCCGTCTGGTTGGCGGCTGTGCAGCGCGATGGCCCGAGGGTGGATCGTGACGATGACGGGTCCGGCGGCGAGTTGGTCCGTCGCGACGACCACCTGCCGGCCGCCCGGCAAGGTGACGATCCCACCCTGCAGACTGCCTCGCAGGAGGTTGATCCCGACGAGGTCGGCGACGTAGCTCGTGCGAGGGTGGCTTCTGACATCGTCGGATGTTCCCTCCTGGCTGACGTGCCCGTCTTCGAGCACGATGATGCGATCGGCGAGTGCCATCGCCTCGATCGGGTCGTGCGTGACCACGATCTTCGGCGCGCCGACCGAGTCGAGGTGGCGCCGCAGTTCGCGCCGTACCTCGACCCGAGTCGTCGCGTCGAGTGCCGCGAACGGCTCGTCGAGCAGGAGGAGTCGGGGCTCGAAGGCGAGGGCTCGGGCCAGCGCCACCCGCTGGATCTGGCCGCCGGACAGCTCGCGCGGGCGCAACGCCGCGTGGTTGTCGAACCTGAGGCGCGTCAACCACTGTTCGGCGACGCGCCGGGCCTCCCGCGCCGGCACGCTCCGGCTGCGCAGGCCGAACGCGACGTTCTCGACGATGCTGAGATGCTCGAAGAGCAGGCCGTCCTGGAACACGACGCCGACCGACCGTTGCGACGCCGGCACGAACGTGTTGGTGCCGGGATCGTCGAGCACGTCGTCGTCGAGCGTGATACGTCCGGCGTCGATCGGCAGTAGTCCCGAAAGCGCCCGCAGCAACGTCGATTTGCCCGCGCCGTTGGGGCCGACCAGGACGATCAACTCACCGGGCGCCACCACGAACGCGGCGTTGAGATCGAGCGTGCCGATCTGCAGGCGAACGTCGCAGTCGAGGCCAACCACGCTCATTGGGCCGCCTCCCGCGCCCGCCGGCGATCGCCGAAGACCCGGCTGCCCACGATGACGAGCACGAGGATCGAGATCGCGAGCAGCACGATGCTCAAGATGATGCCGGCGGGCTCGTTGGCTTCGAACGCGAGATAGATCGCGAGTGGAAGCGTCTGCGTCTTCCCGGGGGTGTTTCCGGCGAAGGTGATCGTCGCGCCGAACTCTCCGAGGGCGCGCGCCCACGTGAGCGCCATTCCCGCGGCGATCGAAGGAGCGATCATGGGCAACGTCACCCGGCGCAGGATCGTCCACGCTCCCGCGCCGTACGTCGCGGCCGCGTCCTCGTAACGGGTGTCGAGACTGCGCAGCGCTCCTTCCACCGTGATGACGAAGAACGGCATCGCCACGAACGTCTCGGCGATGATCGCGGCCCAGATCGTGAACGGCAGCCGGATGCCGAACCAGTGGTCGAGCCATTGCCCGATCAGCCCTCGGCGCCCGAATGCGTAGAACAGCGCGACGCCACCGACGACGGGTGGAAGAACCAACGGGAGCATGGCCAGGGCCCGGATCATGTTGAGACCCGCGAAGCGGCCCCGGGCCAGGAGCCAGGCGATGGGAATTCCGAAGAGCACCGACAGGCCGGTCGCCGACAGCGAGCAGATCAGCGACAGGCGGAGCGCGTCGCGAGCTCGGTGATCGCGCAGCACCGAAACGACGTCACTCCAGGGCGCGCGCCAGAGCAAACCGGCGAGGGGGAGAACGAAGAAGACAACGAGACCGACGAGACCGACGACGACGGCGGCGATGGGCGGCTCGTTGCCCGCGACGCGCCCTCGCCGCGGAGCACTCACAGAGGAAGGAATCCGTACTTGCTCACGAGCTCCGACTGATGAGAGACGACGAAGTCGACCCAGGCCTTGGCCAGCGCCGCGTTTTTGGAGTCCTTGAGCGCCACGATCGGCAGCGTCGTCAACACGTTCACCTTGTCGGGGATCTTGACGCCGTCCACCTTGCCAGACGAGGCGACGTCGGTGACGTACACGATCGCGGCGTCGGCCTCGCCGAGCTCGACCTTCGACAATGTCGACTTCACGTTCGCCTCGAGGGACTTCGGCGTGAGCTTCACCTTGGCGTTGTCCAAGACCTGTGCCGCATACTTTCCACACGGCGCCGACGGGTCACACAGCACGACCACCAGTCCCGGCTTCGTCAGGTCGTTCAGCGTGGCGATGTGCTTGGGATTGCCCTTCTCGACCGCGATCTCGAGCCGGTTCTTGGCGAAGTTCACGGACGCGCCCGAGTTGTCGCCGGCCGCGACGAGCTTCGTCATGTTCTTCTCGTCGGCGGACGCGAACGCGTCGGCGGGCGCGCCCTGCTCGATCGACTGCTCCAGGTCGGAAGACGAACCGAAGCTGAACTCGATCGTCGTGCCGGGGTGTGCCGTTTGGAACTCCTCACCGAGCGCGGTGAAGCTCGTCGTCAACGATGAACCCGCGAGCACGGTGATACTGCCGGTGAGCTTCCCCGATCCACCGGTCGACGTGGGTTTGCTGCTCGACCCGCAACCGGCGAGCAGGAGTGTCGCGAGCGCGGCGAGGATGCCGAAGATACGGAGTTGGCGCACGGATTGATCCCCTTCGTCATAGTCAACTCGAGACTAACGCGCCGATCCGGCGTAGACACAAGTTGACTACTGCGCCAAACGAGACCGCTATTCCCGGGACAACCGCGCGGGGATGAGCGCGGCCGATTCGGCGCTGCCGATCGCCGACAGGCTCTCGATCATGGAGAGCACCCCGTTGATCCTGCGTTCCACGTTGTCGAGCATCGTCCGCTCGCGGGTCGTTCGCAGATCGATGTCGGGATCGCCCAGCAATTCGACATAGCCGCAGATGCCGGTCAGCTGCGACCTCAGCTCGGCCGACACGGTGGACACGAGATCGGTCTTGACGCGATCGCGTGCTCGCAGGTGCTCGACGATTTCGTGCTCGCGGTCGACGTCGGCGCGCAGGTCCTTGATCATGGTGGTGAGCTCGCCGGTTGCGCGCTTGCGCGCCACGTCGGCGAGCTTGCGGCTGGTGATGTCACGCAACACGATCTCGAGGCCGGTCACCTCGCCCGATGCTCCGTCGCGCACGACGCCCGTCGCCCCTTCCATCCAGACGTAACGGCCGTCCCGGGTGCGGATCCGTTGCGCCTTCACGAGTCCCGAGCCGATCGTGACCGCGCGACCGAGCGTCCGGTCGAAGATCTGCTGATCGTCGACGTGCACGAACTCGTCGAGAACATGGCCGTAGAGCTCGTGAGGCTCGAATCCGAACGCGCTGCGCGCCGACGGCGAGGCGTAGACGATCACGCCGGCGAGATCCGTGAGGACGATCACGTCGGTGACGCCTTCGACAACCGTTTGCAGTCGCGCGCGCTCTCGGAGCGCGTTCTCGATCTCGTTCCGCTTCGAGATGTCGCGGATGAACGCGTGGAACGTGCGGTGCCCGTGATCGGAGACGAGCCATACCGTCATGTCGATCGGGATCTCGATCCCATCCTTTCGGAGGCCCGCGAGCTCGAACCACTTTCCGAGCAGCGGCGGTGTGCCGTCACCGAGGAACCGTTCCATTCGGAGGGCGTGGACGATCCGGTGTCCGGGAGCCAGGATCGTCATGGCGAACGACTCGCCGAGCAGCTCGTCGCGTGACCAGCCGAAGAGCGCTTCGGCGTGGGCCGTCCACTCCGTGATCGTGCCCGAGGCATTCCAGGAGACGAACGCGTCGTTGGCCTCCTCGACGAACTGGCGAATGCCGTCGTCGGGCGATCGGCGGCGCAGTTGTGCGTGGGCCCGGGCGACGAGCTCGTCGGCTTCGACCGGCTTCGACAGGTAATCGTCGGCTCCGTGTTCGAGCCCGTACACACGGTCGGTGAGATCGGTGTCGGCGGTGATGAGGATCACCGGAAGGTGCGCGGTCGCGGGCTCGGCCCGCAGGCGCTCGATCACGTCGAGACCGCTGAGCCCGGGCATGTGGCGATCGATGATCAACAGGTGCATCGAGTCGTGCTCGAGGATCTCGAGCGCGCGCTTGCCGTCGCAGGCGACGACGGTGTCGATTCCGGCCTGGCGGAGGATCCGCGCGAACAGATGCCGCGCGGCGACGTCGTCGTCGACGACGAGCGCGCGCGGTTGAACCTCACCGAAGGGCACGAGCGGCCGATCGTCGGTAGGCATGCAATCTCCCAGCCCTGTCACCCGTTTTGTCCGGGACAGGGATATCGCCCACCCGGTTGACCCGGGCGGCTTTTGTATCGGCGAATCTCGCTCGTGAATCCATGTTGGTTTGCACAACATTTGGACAACTCGAGATTCGCCCTTCGCCAGGAGACTGCGACACAGCCGGTTCGGCGGGAGGTGTCGGCCGGCCGGCAAATGGGTACAAACCGGGGGTCGGCATCTCGTGCCGTCTGACACTTCCCCCTGTATGTCCCCCCGATTCGAAACGAGACGACTCATGGAACCGAACACCGACGACCTCAAGGGTCGCGCCAAGGAAGCCGTCGGCGACCTCACCGACAACCAGGATCTCAAGAACGAGGGCAAGGTCGATCGCGCGAGCGGCAAGGCCAAGGAATTCGTCGACGACGTCAAGGACAAGGCCGAAGACGTGATCGACAAGGTGAAGGAAAAGCTCCAGCGCGACTGACGCTCAGGATCACCACGTCACGTCGTGTGTGTGCCGAAGGACCCCCGTCTCCTCGAGGCGGGGGTCCTTCATGCTTGCGGGCCTCGTCACCCGTCGACGACCCGCTCGAGCTCGTCGTGCGCGCGGCGTTCGGCGAGGATGCCGACGAACGTCTTCACCCGGGCCCGGGCGAGCAATTCGTGCACGAGTCTCCGGACGGTGGTCTCGATCCTGGACCGGTCGATCGACTCGAATCGATCGTCCAGATCGGCGACGGCGACCTTGACCATGGTCTCTTCGTCGGGCGGGCGCGGTTCCATCCCGGCGTTGTACCCCGGGGTTGCCGGATAGGACGCGTCGCGGGCGGGACTTCTCCGACTGTTCACGCGGA
This sequence comes from Acidimicrobiia bacterium, assembly GCA_038320885.1. Classification (GTDB taxonomy): domain Bacteria; phylum Actinomycetota; class Acidimicrobiia; order IMCC26256; family PALSA-610; genus JBBQER01. Next base: position 25,586 of record JBBQER010000004.1, on the reverse strand, counting down.
GGTAGTGCTCGTACCCGATCGTCAGCGCGAGGTCGCCGCCACGCGCGCTTGGGCGCCGATGCGCAGGAAACGGGTGTCGCCGAACGGCGTACCGGCCACGCGGTTGCACACGAACGCAACCGCGAGGTCGTTGTCGGGATCGGCCCACGCTCCGGATCCGCCGAAGCCGAAGTGCCCGAAGCCGTTCGGGATGATGCCCCGTGTGGTCGCGGCGAGGTGGTAGCCGAGCCGCCACCGCATGCGGAAGCCGACGACGATGTCGATGCCGGTCGCCTGGATCTCGGTGGCGCGGCGCAGCGTCTCGGTCGAGAGAAAGCGCTCGCCGTCGAGCACGCCGCCGCCGGCGAGCGCCGCGTACATCCGCGCCAGCGAACGCGCGGTGAAGCAACCGTTGACCGCGGGAACCGCGCTGTCGAGGATCTCGCTCGACGCGTAGAACCGGTCGGACTCGGGCACCACGAAGGTGTCGATTGCCGGTCGCATCCACGCCAGTCGTGACGCGCGGCGGGCGAAACGCTCGGCCCGCTCCGCGTTGCCGAAGCGCACGATGAGATCCGCCACGCGGCCGCGCTGGTCGGGCGGCGCGCCGATCGTCATGCCGTCGAGTCCGAGCGGCTTCACGATCTCGGCTTCGACCGCGTCGTGAACCGAGGAGCCCGTCACCCGTTGGATGACCTCACCGACGAGAAAGCCGTACGTGATGCCGTGGTAACCGTGGCGCGTGCCGGGCGGGTAGCGCGGCGCCTCGGCCGCGAGCTTCGAGCACACGAGATCCCAATCGAGCATCTCGTACGCGTCCGGGATCACATCGCGGAGGTGGTGGAGCCCGGCAGAGTGGTTGAGGAGTTGGCGAACCGTGATGCGCTCCTTGCCGGCCGCGGCGAACTCCGGCCAATACGTCGCGACCGGCTCGTCGTAGTCGATCAGGCCCCGGTCGACGAGACGGTGCACCGTGGTCGCGATGACGCCTTTCGTCGTCGAGAAGCTCATGGCCATCGTGTCCGACTGCCACCGCGTGCCCAACGCGTCGTGCGCCCCCGTCCAGGCGTCCACTACGAGCTCGCCCCGGTGGTAGACGGCGACTGCCGCGCCGCCCCCGCGCTTGTGCGTTGCGACCCTCCGCAGCGCCTGGGTGACGCCGCCGAAGTCGGGATGGACGAAGCCTGAGATCACACCTGCATGCTCGCGCGCCTTCCCGCAGTTTCTCGCAGCGTTGCAGCGGGCACGCTCATGCCACAGACTGGTCACGGTCGAGGGAGAGCAATGCGGCGTTTGAGCGGGATCGACACGGCGTTTCTCTATCTGGAGACACCGACCAGTCATATGCAGGTCCAGGCCGTGATGCTCCTGGATCCGTCGACCGTGCCGGGCGGCTATTCGTTCGAGAAGATCAAGGCCCACCTTGCGTCGCGCCTGCCCCGGCTCCCGGAGTTTCGCCGGCGGCTGGCCCACGTTCCCTTTGATCTGCACCGGCCGGTGTGGTTCGACGACCCCGACTTCGATCTCGATTACCACGTTCGCCACATCGCGGTGCCGTCGCCCGGAACGCCCGAGAAGGTGGCCGACATCGTCGGCGACATTGCGAGCCGTCCGCTCGATCGGGCGCGACCGCTCTGGGAGTTCTGGATCATCGAGGGCGTCGAGAACGGCGCGGTCGCGGTGCTCGCGCGCATGCATCACGCAACCATCGACGGAGTTTCCGGATCGAGCCTGCTCACCAACATCCTCGATCTCGAGGCCGCGCCGGCCGAGGAATCGCCCGCACCCGACGCCTGGGTGCCGGAGCACAAGCCCTCCGACGTGGAGCTGGTGCGCCACGCGATCGTGTCGCGACTGCGCCGGCCGATGCCGCTCGCGCTGGCGATGGCAACGCCGAACCTCTTGCGCAGTGCGATTGGTATCACGCGTGCACGTCGCTCGAGCAGTCCTTCCGGAGGGACTCCGTTCGACACGCCGCGCGCGCCCTGGAACGCGCCGTTGACGCCGCACCGGCGCGTCGCCTTCGCCTCGGTCCCGCTCGACGAAGTGAAGACGATGAAGAACGCGTTCGGCTGCACGGTCAACGACATCGTGCTGGCGACGGCGACCGGCGCGCTCCGCCAGTATCTGAAGGATCTCGACGAGTTGCCCGATCGACCCTTGATCGCCGCGTGCCCGGTGTCGGTTCGCAACGACGAGACCGCCGACATCGAGAGCGCGAACAAGGTCTCGGCGATGTTCGTATCACTGCCGACGCATCTCGAAGATCCCGAGGAACAGATCGCGCACATTCGTGACACGACGAAAGGCGCGAAGGAGGAGCACCAGGCCATGGGCGCGCGCACGTTGCTCGAGCTCGGCGAGCTCGCCGGTCCGCGGAGCTTCGGCTTGGCGAGCCGGCTGCTGGGTGGGCTCGCGAGCCGGGGGGCGGTCCCGATCAACCTCGTCATCTCCAACGTGCCCGGACCGCCGTTCCCGCTCTACCTCGGAGGCGCGCGCCTGGTTTCGATGGTGCCGCTCGGTCCGCCGATCGAAGGTGCCGGATTGAACATCACCGTGATGAGCTACATCGACCGGATCGACTGGGGCTTCATCGCCTGCCGTGAGCTCGCACCGCGGCTGCACGACATGGCGCACGCGGTGGAAGACGCGCACCAGGCGCTCCTGAAGAAAGCGTCGTAAGCGCGGCTACTCCGCCGCGCCGTCGGGAACCAGTTTCACGGATATCGAGGGCAAGGAGTCGTCGGGTACCGACCGGCAGCGCACGTGGGGCGTACCGACCGAGACCTTGATATCCGTCACCCCGGGCGCGACGCGGAGCGGGATCGTGTTGACGTGCTTGTCGACGGAGATCCGAATGCTCCGCCCGCGGATCTCCACGTGGCCGGCCGTCGCCGCCGACTCCCGCTGTCGGAACGTGATCTCGAGCGCGGAACCCACTGCGTGCGCGCCCGGATTCACGAGCGTGATCGAGGCGTGGGCGCAAATCTCGTGCTTCTCGCCGCGACCCGTGAGCGGATCGGCGTCGGTCGACATGTAGAGCCGCGGCGCGTCGAGTATCCGCTGCGCGAGCGCGCGCCGTTCGGCCGCACTCAAGCCGCGCAATAGGGACGCGCGGGCCGGACGCAGATCCCACGCGACGAGACGGCGTTCGCTGGTCGCGATCGGATCGCCGAGCACGGCGTTCAGCTCGCGCAGCTCCTTGTCGGCGTGATTGCCGTATCCGTAGCGGTCGAGCATCAGCGCCGAGAAGCCCATCGCGGTCACGCCCCGCACGAGGTCGCGCATCGGGAGCGCCGCCGCGGGCCATTGCCACTCGCCGTCGCGACCGCGGACGCCGCCTGTGCTCCACCGCAACGTCCGGGAGTGAAGGTACCCCTCCTTGATCAGGTCGTGGGACGACATGCGGCCGACTGATCCGTGCTCGGGAAAGTCGACGACCGGGAGCTGGAACACCATGGCGCCGTGCGGGAGCTGCCGCTGCATCGATGCGACGAACGCGTCGTCGGCGCGCCACGACTCCGCCCGCGCCGACGCACCGGCGCTCGGCATGAGGAGGGGCGACGCCTGATCGAGCACACCGAGCACGACGACGAACACGAGGAACGACGAGTACACGAGCCGGAATCGGGGCCAGTGACGTCGGCGGAGCACGACGCGGAGCCGGTCGAGCAGGCGGGCGAACACGACGATGCTCGCGAACGCGACGACGATCGCGATGCGGGACCACGCGCGCACGCCTTGGAGCCCCGCGAACTCGAGCGCGCGGCTCACGCCGCCCTTCATGCCGAGCAGCAGCGCCGCGACGATGATGACGCCGAGACGCGACTCCAACGACCAACCGCGGCGTTCGGTGCCGCGCACCGCGCGCACCAGCACCGTCACGACGGCGCAGACGAAGCCGATCGCGGCGACAAGCCCGAGCTGGGCGCTCCCGAAGCCCTCGCGGCCGGGCTCGTACAGGTGGTCGGCCAGGGCCGCGAACGGACCGAAGCGGTGCGCGGTGACCGGGCTGAGCAACTCGACCAGCCGGAGCGGATACGCCTCCGCCGCGCCGACGAGCCGGTCGGGCACGCCGAGCCGGTTGGGAGCGTGGTCCCAGCGGAACAGCAGCGTCGGCAGGTTCGCGAGGAACGATGCGAGCAGCCCGATCGCGGCGAATGGCAGCGCGATCAGCAGGCGACCGGGCCGGCGCCGCGCGATCGCGCTCACGGTCGCGCAGATAGCGAGCATCGAGAGCAGGAACGCGAGGTAGTAGATCCCGGTGACCGCGATCAGGACGACGCCGAGCAACAGCCACCGCAGCTGCCACCACGCGGCGCGGTGACGCAAGTCGGCGACGGTCGGGAGCGCCGCATCGGGGCCGAGGATCCTCGCGCAGAGGAGCACGATCACGGGTATGCCGACGTAGAACGCGAGGTTCTCGTGCGCGGCACCGTTTCGGAAGTGGTACGGCGCCAGCGAGAAGAGAATGGCGCCGGCGAGCGCCGAACACCACGAGCACCGCAGCGACCGCAACGCCGGGAACGCGACGAGCGCCGTCAGCGGGAACGTGAGGAGCCAGAACAGGTTGAAGGTCAGCGGGACGTTGCCGGTCGTCTCGACGATCGCCTTCTTCACCGTGTAGGCGAGCAGATCGCCACCCATCGGCCACTCGGCCCACCGCTGTTCGAACGGCGCGTTGAGCGCGGGGTTCCGGTTGAACCAACCGGTCTCGTGGATGTCCTTGATCAGCATCAGGTCGAGCGTGGCGTCCTGCTGATCGTCGCCGGGGGAGTGCGTGTACTCGAACGGGACGCTGTCGACGCGTGCGCTCCAGAGGTGGGTCACCAGCGTGACCGCGACGCTCGAAAGCAGTGCTGCGAGCACCGCGCCCGCGACGAGCGACCGGCGGTGACTCCCGCGCGGCGGACTGGTTGCGCGACGCAATTCCGACATCTCCTAGCAACTTAGACGTGCCCGGGGGTCGTGCCGCTAGTCTCCGGATCAGCGGCGACCCTGAACTCCACGTCCGTTTGGAGTGTGAAGAGCGGCGCCGAGTGAGAACACTGATCGTCGAAGACCTTGTAGCGATCTGACAGTCGGCGCTCATCCGTGTAACAAGACGGTGAAGCTTTGGCCTCGCGGGGTATCGCCAAGGCGTTTTGGGAAAATCGCGACGCATTCGCAGGTCTATTTGGTGCTTTCGAAACAGGTATGTGCCGTTCGCGTTTGACGGCCGTGCGAGCATGCGCGTGGAGCGGAGGAGGAACTGTTTCGTGGCAAGGATCGCCGCAACTCGTCCAAAATCGAGCAACGCGACTCACATCGGTAGCAATCCGAGTCCCGCCTGTTCAATTGAGCAGAACGATCAGCGCGTCGATGAGTCGCGTCAATTCGTTGGCACAGCGCTCGTAGCCGGCAGTGCTGCCGCCGTGAGGATCGGCGATGTCGTACGTCGCATCGGCTTGCAACACGTCGACCGGACGTCGGCCCGCCTGCAGGCGGGCCAGCCAGGCGCTCACGGTCTCCTCGTCGCGGCGCGGTCCGTGAATGGCCCCGAGGGCGACGATCTCGGTGAGGCCGAAGGTCTTGGCGAAGGCGTTCGGCATGGTCATTGCGATCTCGGCAACGTGCGCACGCTCCATCGCAAGGATCACGGTCGCGTCAGCGATCAGCTCGGGTGTAACTCCGTTCGGCTCGTGTCGGTAACGGTCGAAGCCCCGGGCTGCGAGAGCTTGTTGAGCGAGCTCGTCTGGCGGCCCGCCGACCGCTCGCAGACCGGCGGAACCCACGTGCGCCGGCGCGTCGATCCTGCGCAACCGATTCTCCATGATGGCTGCCGCCATGGGTGATCGGCAGATGTTGGCGGTGCAGACGAAGAGCACCGTCGCGACGACTTCGGGTGGCTCCACCGAGCAAATCGTACGGCAGGTGGAAAATGCACCGGCGTCCGGGGGTCGACCGAAGGTCGCGCTGGTTCATGACTACCTGACCCAGCGGGGTGGAGCGGAACGAGTCTTTCTGTCGATGTGCCGGGCATTTCCCGATGCTCCGGTCTACACGTCGCTCTACGAGCCCGATCTGACGTTCCCCGAGTTCGCACAGTTCGACATCCGCACTACCGCGTTGAACCGCGTGCGGGCTTTTCGACGTCGCCATCGACTGGCATTACCGCTGTTCGCCCGGGCGTTCTCCCGGCTCGAGATCGACGCCGACGTGATTCTGTGCAGCTCGAGTGGATGGGCGCACGGCGCGCGGACCGAAGGTCGCAAAGTCGTGTACTGCTATAACCCGGCGAGATGGCTCTACCAGACAGCGCAGTACACCGGGCGGCGTGTGTCGGCCTCTGCCGCGGCGATCCAGACCGTCGGAGAGCCGCTGCGACGGTGGGACCATCGGGCCGCACACTCGGCCGATGCGTATCTCGCCATCTCTCACGCCGTACGGCGCCGCGTGGACACGACGTATGGCATTCGGGCCGACGTTCTCAATCCTCCGACCACGGTGGCCCCGGACGGCGCACAGGAGCCGATCCAAGGACTCTCCGACGGCTTCTTTCTCTGCGTTTCGCGGCTGCTTCCCTATAAGAACGTAGAAGCGATCATCGAGGCCTTCGGCAGCCTTCCGCACGAGCGTCTCGTGGTAGTCGGGCGCGGCCCGATGGATAGGCACCTGCGGTCGATGCTGCCTCGCAACGTCGAATTACTTGGCGGCGTCCGAGAAGGCGAGCTGCGTTGGTTGTACGCACACGGTCAGGCCCTGCTCGCAGCATCGTACGAGGATTTCGGCCTGACGCCGGTTGAGGCTATGGCGTTCGGCAAGCCGTCGGTGGTGCTGCGGTATGGCGGCTTTCTGGAAACGGTCATCGAGGGAGAGACCGGAGTCTTCTTCGACCAACCGACTGGCGCCGCGATCGCACGAGCGGTGCGGCAGTTTCAGCAGACGTCATTCGCTCCCGAAACCTTGTTGAAGCGAGCCGAGAAATACTCCGAGGCGGTCTTCCATGCGCGGATGCGCTCGGCGACATACGCCGAGACCTCATCGATGTTGTAAGGGCAGCCGTGGCAGTCGCGCCGCTTGTGAGTGTGGTTATTCCTTGCTTCAATCACGCGCCGTTTCTCGGCGACGCGGTCAACAGCGCATTGAGCCAAACGCGCGACCGCGTCGAGATCATCGTGATCGACGACGGTTCGACGGACAACAGTGCCGCCGTCGCGGCGGATTTCGGTGACGCCATCGTGCTGCTCCGCCAGGAGAATCAAGGACTCTCGACGGCTCGCAATGCGGGCGTACTCGCGGCTCGCGGTGAACTGATCCAGCTACTCGATTCAGACGATGTTCTCCGGGAGGACGCGCTGGAACGGTCCACTGCCGCGGCGCTCAACGAACCCCATGGAGCAGTTTTTGTAGGGAGCTGGGACGAGATCGATGAGCGGGGTCGCACGATGAACCATGTGGACGCGCCGCATCTTCCATTCCACCCGTTCCACGCCCTCTTCGATCCCATCGCAGTCGGTCCGCCCTGCCGCTACCTCGTGCGCCGGGCCGCTTTTGCCCGGGTCGGACTTTTCGACGCTGGTCTCCAGAGTTGCGAAGATTGGGACATGTGGATGCGGATGGCTGCCGCGGGCTTCGGGTTCGTGACGGTCCCGGAAGCCCGCGCGGGCTATCGGAACTACTCGACGTCGATGTCCAAGAACCACCGGCGCATGTGGCGAAGTGGGACCACGGTTCTCGATCGAGCGAAGCGCACGCACGGACATTGCTCGGAGTGCCGGCGCGCATATCGAGACGGCGTGGCTCGCTGGAGGGAATGGTGCTACTACTCGATGCTCGTGCCCCAGATGCACGACCTACGCGTGCGCCGGTGCTATCCGAAAGCCGTAGCTCTTGGCTTGCGAGCGCTTGTCGACGACCCGAGGCTGGTGCCGCTCCTGGCGACCAGTCTCGAGGGAATCGGCAGGCACTAGTGCAATGAGCAGCGACGGCCGGTCGTTGACCGGACCGAACTTCTTCGTCATCGGCGCACAAAGGGCAGGCACGACTCGTCTCTGCGCGCTCCTCGATCGCCACCCGCAGGTCGTGATCCCGACAAAGGAGCCGATGTTCTTTCAGTCCGAAAAAGACATGACCGCCAAAGCAGACTGGTATCGGAATCTTTTCGCGCAAGCCGGACATGCGGCAGCTCGCGGCGAGGGCAGCACCTACTACTCGATGTGCGGAATCTACCCAGGTACTGCGCAGCGTCTTCACGAGTTCAATCCGCAGGCGAAGATCATCTATCTGGTGCGGCATCCGTTGCGACGCATCGAATCTGCGTGGGTGCAGCTGTTGTCCGTCGGCCTTGCCAACGGGTTCCGGGGGTTCGAACGAACCTTGATCGAGACGCCGTTGCTCGTTGACCCGAGCCTCTACTGGCGTCAGTTGAGCGAGTACCGAAATGTCTTTCCGGACGAGCAAATTCACATCGAGCTCTTCGACGAGTTCATCGCCGAAGAATCGCGTGTCGTTGCCGAGTGTCTCTCGTTCCTCGAGTTGCCGCCTCTATCGTCGATAGACATTCCCCACGCACACGGCCGGAACGCATCTGTCGGCAAACGTGTACGTTGGCCGGCGGTTGACTCTGTGCGAATGATTCCAGGATATGAACGATTCAAGCGATTCGTTCCGCAATCGGTGAAATCGCTGTTCACGGATCGACTCACCAGACCCGCGCCGCCGAATTTCGAGTGGAGTCAGGTGGCGTTGGAGTGGGCGACGGCGCAGATCGCCGAGGACAGCGCCCGGTTCTTGCAACATGTCGGCCGGCGAGCGGACTATTGGTCGATGCGCTGAGCCGCGCTCGCGGTCGCGCGTCGGTACACGTCGTCGTACTGCGCGGAGACCTCGCGCCAGTCGAATGCCGTCATGCGAAGGCGTCCCGATTCGCCCAGGCGCTTCGCCAGGATCGGATCCGTGATGACTCGGAGGATCGCGTCGGCCAATCCCGCCGGATCGCCTGGCGCGGTTAGCAGCCCGGTCTCATCGTCAGCGACGATCTCGGGCACGCCTCCCACGCGACTGGCGATCACGGGCTTCGAAGCAGCCATCGCTTCCATGTTGACGATGCCCAACGGCTCATGGCGCGACGGAAGCACGAAGGCACTACAGCCGCGGAACAGTCCCGCGGTTCGCGCGCGGTCGCACTCTCCGACGAGTTCGATGCTCTCGCGCAAACGAAGAACGTCGACGAGTCGAGTGAGCGCGTCTCGCTCCTCGCCGTCTCCTGCTATTACCAGGTCTGGGGCGTCGGGCAGGCGGGACCGGACCGCGGCATATGCCTCGATGAGAACGTCGAAGCCTTTGGCCCGAACGTGTCTGCCGACGGCAAGCAGAAACGGCCGCGCGCGTCGCTCCGGTTCGGCGGTCTCGAATTCCGCGAGCGTCACCCCGGGGCAAATGACGGAACCACGCGCTCCCGTGTCGACCCCGGTGAAATGCTGCGCCTGGTCGAGCGTATGGGTCGAGCAGGCGGTTACCGCGTCTGCTTCGAGCATCAACCGCCGCAGGAGACTGGGAAGAGTCGTTGACCGCTGATAGATACCAGTCGCATCCATAGTCAACTCACCGTGCAGCGTGGCGACGAGTGGGAGCTGCAAGGATCGGGCGGCCCTCATCGCGTACAGCGCGTTGCTACTCACACATTGAATGTGGATGATCGTCGCGGCGTGAGCTCTGAGCTGACGCTCCACGGCGCGTTGAACGCGCTGGTTCTCGACGAAATACGCGAGCTTTGAGCGCATCGCTTTTTCGGGCAAGCGGAAGATGTGGCGGCGCACTGGGATGCCCCGGACGACTTCGGCCTGCGCCAAGTCCTTGGGCCACCGCATGGTTATCACGAGGGGGTTGTCACCGAGCGCGAGTTGCTGGTGAGCGAGTTGTTCTACGACCTGCTCGACGCCCCCGACGTGCGGGGAGAAAGCGCTCGCGAACTGGGCGACCGCGTGGGTCACGACGGGGGAACCAATGCGCCGTCTGAAGCGACGAGCAACGCGCGATTGACGTATCCTCGGGCCGCGCGCGGCACCCGGATCGCCAACCGCGGCGCTGCGGCTCGAAGACGTGTGAGATCCTCCCCGGTGAGAACACCGTGGCCGGCGCCGCACAGGAAGTAGACGGTGATCGTCGTCGCCCATATGGCTGCAAAGGCGATGACAGCTGAGGCGTTCTGCGTCGCGATCCCCGCCGCGATCAGGGCGGCGATCATGGTTATGACGCGAAGCAACTGTGCACGCAGCGTTTGGACCGTCGGTCCGCGGAGCCGCACGATTGTGCAGAACCCGAAAGCGAAGCCCAAGGCTCCGATGAGCGAGGCGACCGCGGCGCCGGAGAGGCCGTGGCCGGGTATGAGGATAAGTGCGGCGCCGATGTCGAGCACAGCACCGACGAGCGCAGGGAACGCCACTGCCCTCCGCTGCATCTCGAGCGACGCGATCGCAGTAAGCGGGTAGACGAACGTTTGCAGGAGGCTTCCCCCGAGTATGACGGCAGTCGCAACTCGTACCGCTCCGCCCGACGCGCCCAGGACCACCGGACCGACGACGACGATCGCAGGCCCTAACACGAGTGCTGTCAAGAGTACGAGCAAGGACGAGAATCGCAGCGCGGTCGAGTAGGCGCGCGCGGCGCCCTCGTGATCTCGGGTCGAGGCGGCACCGAGACTCGGGACCAGCGCGCTGTAGAGAGCGTCGGTGAGCAACGTCGCCCGCGCGGCCAGTGTGGTAGCGATCGCAAACAGGCCGAGGGCAACGGCTTGATCGGTTTGATGGAGAACGAGAGACTCACTCCGTCCGAATATCACGAGCTGACACAGGCCAAGCGAGTAGAACGCGAGCAGCGTTCTCAACTGCAAACGCTGTAGCCGAGTTGCAGGCTGGGAGGCTTTCCGCAAGAGCGGCCACGGGGCGAGCGCGAACGCAACCGCGACGTCGATCAGTTGTCCCACGACGAAGACTGCGACGGTGAGCGCGGCGTCGTGGGTCGCGACAGCTACCCACGACGTGGCGATGCTCTGCGCGATTGTGGTTCCGATGGAGCTCATCGCCAATGCGCGGTACCGACGCCGCGCAACCAACGAGATGCTGAAGACTGCGCTTACGGCGCGAAGCATGACTGCGGTTGTGATCAACGCGGCCGCCGCGGGATGGGCGCGGAACACGACGGTCGTACCGACTCCGAGAATCAGGGCTCTCGCGACGTTCAATCGCAGCATTCGACGCATCTCTGCGGCGACGGTTTTTGTCTCTCCGCTGGCCCAGGCGCGTACCAGAATGTTCGTGCCTCTCGTGTTCACTCCGAGGTCTGACAGGCCTGCGATGAGGATCAGCAAGAAGATCCAATAGGTGTACAGGCCGAACTTCGAAGTACCTAGCGCGCGGGCCACGATGATCGTCGATGCGCCCGACACCACCGCATTGAATGCCGTGGCAGAGGCCACTCGAGCTGAGTTGCCGAGGGTCTCCGAGCTCAGCGACGGATCGAGCTCAGCCTCAGCCATGCGGTCGCTGCTTCACGATGCGAGCGGGGATGCCGACCGCGACGCAGTGGCTCGGGAGATCGTCGGTCACCACGGCATTGGCTCCCACGACGGTGCCATCGCCGATCGTCACGCCTTTGAGCACCGTCACTTTGGCGCCGAGCCAGACATTGTTCCCAATCCGAACGGGTGCGACCACCTCGCCCTGCGCTCTGGTCGCGACCGAAGTCCGCGCCGCCGAGTGATCGTGATCGCGGATCGACACCAGCTCGGCAATCAAGCAATCGGAGCCGATCTCGACCCTCGATCGCGCAGCGATGGTGCAGTGATGCCCGATTATCGTGCGGGCGCCGACGTCGATCGTGCCGCTCGTCTCGAGGGTGAGCGAGCGATCGACTGAGCAACCAGGTCCGAAACGCATGACCGCACCGGGCGCCATCGTGAGTCGGAAGCCGCGTCTGATGTCGCAGAGCTTTCCGAACGTGGCGCGAGGATGACGGACTCTGAGGGTCGCCAACCAAGCGCGTCGCCGTAGATACCCCGCGAGTCGTACGGCCCAGGGATAGGTCATCACGGTGCCGCTGTGCTCGCCCGCGATGTTCGCAAGGGTCGACGACGGCGTCATGCCGGTAGGATCGTAGTCGTGCCTTCTCGCTCGCGGTCCTCGAGCGGAGTTGAGTTTTCTGCGGCTCGATGCTTGAGCGGTCCGTCGCCGTATCGTGGGGGTGGACACGGATCCCTGCGAGCCACACCCCCGGGTTCTCCCATGAGCGAGTACTCCCCCGACTTCTTCAGATTGCACGCGGCGGGCTCCCGACAGTCCGCGCTGGCAGTCCTGCCATTGGTTCGCGAGCTCATCGGTCCAGTGGAGTCGGTACTCGACATCGGATGTGGAGTGGGAACCTGGCTCGCGGTTTGGAAGGAGTTGGGCGTTCAGCGCGTAACGGGAGTCGACGGCGAGTATGTCGGTCGCGAGCAACTGCAAATCCCTCCGGGCGATTTCCTCACCGCCGACCTGAGCGAGCCGACTGCTGTTGTGACAACCGCTCACGACCTCACCATGAGCCTCGAGGTCGCGGAGCATTTGCCTTCCGAGAGGGATCGCCAATTTGTCGAATTGCTCTCGCGGAACAGCGACGTCATCCTGTTTTCGGCGGCGATTCCTCTCCAGGGTGGCGAAGGTCATGTGAATGAGCAGTGGCCCTCGTACTGGCACGAGCGATTCGAGGCCCTGGGATTCCAGGCGTTCGACCTGCTACGGCCGCGTTTGTGGAGCGACAAGACGGTGGAGTGGTGGTATCGACAGAACACGATTCTGTATGCGCGTGGCGGTCGCGCCGACCGCCTGTGCGGCTTCGAGCGATCGTCGATGCCCTTCGATGTTGTCCACCCGGATGCGTGGACGTACACACTGACGTCGCAGCCGACGCTGACGCTGCGGCAGCTGTTGAAACTGATGCCGGACGCGACGCGCGCCGCCGTGAACTACCGTCGCTGACGCGCCCTGCGAGTCGACGAATGCGTGTGCTGCGGATCTATCAGTCGGGGGTCGTAAGCGCCTGGCGAGCACGCGATCGGGAGCTTCGGGCACGCGGGGTAGACCTGCTGCTCGTGAGCGCGGCGCGGTGGAATGAAGGCGGCCGCGATGTTCAGTGCGACCCAGGGTCGGATGACTTCATTTCCATCGCGGGAACACTCGGCCACAAGCCGAACCTGTTCTTGTATTCGCCGCTCCCGTTGTGGCGAGCGCTTCGCGGCGGGCCCTTCGACCTCATCGACGCGCACCAGGAGCCGTGCAGCCTGGCGGCGTTCGAGATCCTCCTTCTGCGCCGGCTGGCCCGTTCGACCGCGCCGGTAACGCTCTATTCAGCTCAGAACATCTACAAGCGCTATCCGTGGCCATTTCGCTGGATGGAATCGAGCGCACTGCGTGCGGCCTCGGGCGTCCACGTGTGCAATGAGGAAGCAGGGCGCGTTCTTCGTCGCAAAGGATTCACGGGAAGGATCGACGTGCTCGCTCTTGGGGTAGACATCGAGCGATTTCATCCAGGACAGCAGCCGAGCACAAGCACCGGCCGGCTCGAGATCGGCTACGTCGGTCGCCTTGAAGCGCACAAGGGTGTCGAGGTCCTGATCGACGCGGTGGCGGCGCAGCCGGATTGGACCCTGCACATCGTGGGCGACGGGCCGACGCGCGAGGAGATCCGTCGCCGGGCGGCGCCGCTGGGCGAACGCGTCGCGATCTCGGGTTTCGTACCCACTGATGATTTGCCCGCGGTGTACCGGAAGTTCGACGTCGTAGTGGTGCCCTCGCTCGAAACGCCGGGATGGATCGAGCAGTTCTGCCGGGTCGCAGTCGAGGCAATGGCCTCCGGGGTGCCCGTTGTCGCGAGCGACTCGGGCGCGTTGCCGGAAGTCGTCGGAGATGGCGGCGTCTTGGTGCCGCAAGGCGATGCCGCCGCGCTACACCACGCGCTCCTCGACCTGGCCTCGGACCCTGCACGGCGGCGGGCCCTGGGCGAGGCCGCGCGGGCGCGGTCTCGAAGGTTCGCGTGGTCGTGCATCGCGGAGAATCAGCACCGGTTCTACGACGCGATCGCACGGTGACCGGTCGCCCGCCGCTCAACGTTGTTGTCGTGGCGTACGGGTCGCCGGCGTTGTTGGCTCGATGTCTCGACGCGCTCGGTGACGGCCTGCGGGTGCTCGTGATCGACAACTCGTCGAACGACGACGTTCGTGCGATCGCTACCCGTCCTGGATGTCGCTATATCGACCCGGGTCACAATCTCGGCTTCGGGGCCGGAGTGAATCGGGCCTTGGCCGAGCTCGGGACGGAGCACGGAGACGTGTTGCTCCTGAACCCGGACGCGCAACTCGGGGATGAGGTGGCGCACGCTCTGCAGATGGCAATGCGAGGTGTCGGGCGGGAGCGGGTGGCGTGCGCGTCACCTGCGCTTCGTCGCGATGACGGTACGGCGGAAACGGTCGAGTGGCCCTTTCCATCGCCCGGCCGGGCGTGGCTCGACGCGATCGGGCTGGGTTCGGTGCCCGCGCGCAGCAGGTTTCTCATCGGAGCCGTGTTGCTGCTTCGCAGCGAAGCCGTCGACGCGGTAGGGAGCTTCGACGAGCGGTTCTTCCTCTACTCGGAAGAAACCGATTGGCAGCGGCGGGCGATGCGCGCAGGATGGTCAGTTCGATACTGCCCTGACCTGGTGGCCGGTCACACCGGCGCCGCAACCAGCGCGGACAGTCGTCGGCGAGAGGCGGCCTTCCACGCGTCGGTCGAGCGCTACATCCGCAAGTGGTATGGCCGGGCGGGCTGGCAGACATTTCGGGCCGGCGTGCTCGTCGGCGCTGCGATCCGATGCGTCGCCACGAATCAACGCAGCCGGCACCGGGATAGGTTCTCCCGCTACCTGCGCGGGCCGGTGCGCTGCGCCGCGGCCATCGGTCAAGCGTGAGCGTTCGACCGGATCGGGTGGTCCACTGCATCAGTTCGGACAACTTCGCGGGAGTCGAACGCTACGTCGCCACCGTCGCGCCGGAGCTCGCTCGCCGGGGTTGGGATGTGCAAGTCGTCGGTGGGGATCCGGCCCGCATGAGCGCGGAGTTGGGTGCGGTCCCTCATGTCCCGGCGTCGACAACCCGCGCGGTGACGCGCCAGCTGCTGGGGTGTGGTCGCCACACGCTGGTTCACGCGCACATGACGGCGGCGGAAGCGGCCGCGGTAACCGCGCGGGCAGTGCGCCGATTTGCGTTGGTAACAACCCGGCATTTTGCCGCGCCTCGAGGGGCGTCGACTGCCGGGCGGCTCGGGGCACGGTTCATCGCGCACGCCATCGATCGCCAGATCGCGATCAGCCGTTTCGTCGCCGAATCGATTCACGAACCGGCGACGATCATCCTGAACGGTGTCCCGCGCAATGATGAGAAAGGCGCGCCCGGGCCGATGGTCCTTCTCGCGCAACGGCTCGAGCACGAGAAGCGCACCGATGTCGCGATCCGGGCGTGGTCGCGGTCGAAGCTTCGCCTCGCCGGTTGGACGCTTACTGTCGCGGGCACCGGTTCGCAGGCATGGGAGCTCGCCCGCCTCGCGGAGAGCCTCGGTCTCGGCGAGTCCGTCGATCTCGTCGGCGCCCAGCCCGACGTGACGGCGTTGATGAAACGGGCCGGCATCTTCCTTGCGACCGCACCGGCCGAACCGTTCGGGCTGAGCGTGGTCGAGGCAATGGCCGCGGGAGTTCCCGTTATCGCGGCACGGGGGGGAGCCCACCTCGAGACGGTCGGGGCGGTAGGCGATCGTTGGCTCTTCCCTATCGGTGACGAGCGCGCGGTCGCGACCAAACTCGACACCTTGGGAGCCGACGATATGGAACGGCGACGGTACGGAGCCACACTGCAGGAGTGGCAACGTACGCACCTCTCTCTGGAGACCCACGTCGATCAGCTGGAACGGGTGTACGCCGAGATCCGCCGATGACGACTCTGCGCGAGCTCGTCGTCCTCTCGCTCGAACCATGGGACACCGTGCGCCGGCGCAACCAGCTCCTCGTGGAGGGGTTGGTTGCCGAGCACAGCGAGCTGCGCGTGTTGTACGTCGAACCCCCGCTTGCCGCGCTCCGCAATGTCCGGCGACGCCGGCCGCCGCGGCCGACGATGCGAAGTGCTGCCGGTGTGCGACACGTTTCCGTGTTGCGCCCGGTGGAATGGGTGCCGGATCGACTCTCGCCCTTGGTCGCGCCCCTCTCCGGCCGAGCCGTTCGCAGCGCGGCGCGCGATCTCGGATTCGACACGCCCATGCTCTGGGTGAACGACCATTCGCTCGCACGATTCGCCCTCGGCACCGGATGGCCGATCGTGTACGACATCACCGACGACTGGCTGCTCGCCGAACTGCCGTCCGCGAAGCGGAGGCGCGCCGAGCTCGACGACGACCTCTTGATGCGCGGCGCCGATGCCGTCGTGGTGTGTTCGCCGGCGTTGGCGGCCTCGCGGGGCACGCGGCGGGAGGTAACGGTGATCCCCAACGGCGTCGACCTGGGCCATTTCACGAAGCCGCAGGTGAGGCCCGCAGATCTCGGCGAAGGCCCGGTCGCCGTATATGTCGGGACCCTCCACGACGAGCGGCTCGACGTCGGCCTGGCGTGCGCCTTGGCCGACGAGATGGCCGGCGTTCGTTTCGTGTTCGTGGGACCGGACTCGTTGCGTCCGGAGTCTCGGCGTGAGCTGTCGCATCGTGCGAATGTGCAACTGCTCGGGCCGCGTCCGTACGAGATAGTTCCTGCGTATCTGCAACACGCCGATGCGATCATGATTCCGCATGTCGTGTCCCCGTTCACGGACAGCCTCGATCCGATCAAGGCACGCGAGTGCTTGGCGGTGGGCAAACCCACGGTCGTCACGCCGATTGCGGGATTCCGGGAGTTGGGCCCGCCGATACGTGTCGCGACGCCGCGTAACTTCGCGCGCGCTCTCTCGGAGGCGCTGCACGATGCCGGTCGGGTCCCTCCACCCGCCGACCTGTGGACATGGACGGCCGCGGTTCGCTCATTCGGTGCAGTCCTCGAGAGTCATGGCCGATGATCAACCGCGCGCCGCTTCGTGTCGGGTTTCTCACGACGGACAACCTGCGCGGGCACAGCGGCATCGACCGGTACACGAGCGACTTGCTGCGCGAGCTGGTCAAACGAAAGGACCTCGCGGTCGTACCGGTCACGTCCGCCTCGGACGCGGCATGGCTGCGCGAGTCCATACCCGGTATCGCAGATCTCATCATCACGAAAGCGAGTCACGGGCTTCAGCGGAGTATCGAGGAGCGCTACGGCCTCGCGCGTCGGCTCGCTCGGGCTCGCATCGATGTCGTGCACGGCACCAAGCACATTCTCCCTCGCGACGTACCGTGTCCGACCGTTCTCACCGTGTACGACCTCTTCGTGTTCACGAGAGGCGGCGACTACCGGTGGTCGAAACGCGCGTTGTTGCCGGCGGTCTACCGGCAGTCGATGGCGCAGGCCGATCGGATCATCGTGATGACCAGATCCGTTCGTCGCGCGCTGGCTACACGCGGATTGGTGGACGAGGCGAAGGTAGAGGTGATCCCGGCCGCACCGTCGACAGTCCTGACCGGAGGCACACCCGACGTTGTTCCCACGCTCGCCGATCGTCGGTTTGCACTTTGCGTCGGTGATCTATCGGCTCGCAAGAACGTCGGCCTGCTCCTGCGTATTTGGCCCGCGGTATATCGCCGCACGAATCTCCTTCTCGCGATCGTCGGCCCTGACCGGAGTCGCAGCGCGGCGATGACCACCCGCATCGACGAGCTGGAACGAAACGGGGCGGTGGCGCGGGTGGGAAGCATCAGTGACGGCGCCCTCCGCTGGTGTTACGAGCACGCCACCGTCGTGCTCATACCGTCGCTCGAGGAGGGATACGGCCTGCCCGCGGTCGAGGCTCGGCAGTTCGGCGCGAATCTGATTACGAGCCGCGATGATGCCCTCGTGGAGGTGAGCGGTGGCTCCGCGCTTCACCTCGACGTCGCCGACGAGAACGCGTGGGAACACGCGATTGTCGCGCTTGTCGAAGGTCCTTCTGAATCGGTGCCGAGCCGTGGGCTTCCCGTGTGGTCGGAGATCGCGGCGCTGACCGCTGCCGTGTATCGCCGCGCCGTTCAAGCTCGGTCGCGCTGACCGGCACGTTCGAGCAACACGCCTTCGAAGCGGTCCATGACGCGCGGCCAGGTGTAGTCGACGACGGACTGCGCCGCTGCCGCCGACCAACGGTCGAGCACCCCGGGGAGCAACGCGCGCGTGAGCAACCGGCCGAGTTCCACATCGTCGGTCGGATCACGCTGGAGCAGACCGTTGCGATCTTCCTGTACTGCCACCGCGGCGCCGGCGATCGCCGTGGTGATCACCGGGAGGCCGCTGCCCAACGACTCGACGATCACCGACCCGAACGCTTCGTACGCGGTGGGCATCACGAACAGGTCTGCGGCCGCGTGGTACATCGCGACATCGTCGGTCGCGCCACACCACTGAACTCGATCGCGCAATCCGAGCTGATTGATCAGGCGTTGATACGCGGTTGGGGCGCGCCGGCCGACCAGGAGGAGCCGTAATCGCGGATCGGCGATACGGGCGATGGCGCGCAGCAGAACGCCGAGACCTTTCCGGTGCCACTCGTTGGCGATCAGCAGGAGGACGATGTCGTCGGAAGGGAGGCCGAGGCGTTCGCGCTGCGCGGGGCGCAGTGTTCGGCGCCGCTCCGGGGAGCACTGCGCCGGAGCGAATCCGTTGGGTATCACGCGGATGGCCGACGGCGCGACGCCGTAAGAGCTCTGTACGTCGCGCGCGACGCCGTCGGAGACGGCGACGATCGTTGCGCCGCTCGAGCGACGGAACCATTGCGACTCGCTCCGCAGCATCGCGAGGTGCCTGGGCATCAGGCGCCGGACGGCGCCGGGCACCGATACGGGGCCGATGTGTACGGGGGTGCCGTGATCGACCCACGACCGATGCACGCTTTGTGCGACGAGCACGTCGCCGGGAGGGCAGTTGGAACCGAAGCTGACGGTCAGGTCGACCCGGTGGCGGGCCAAAGCCTTCGACGCGGCGGCGCGGAAGCGGAAGGGTTCCATCGACCCTCCGCGGCGCGCCTCGACGATCTCGACGGTCACGTTCGCAGGAAGAGGATCGGCCTCAGCGGTGACGACGACGACATCGTGGTGAGTCGCGAGGTGGTTCGCCGCCTCCCAGATGACGCGCTCGACGCCACCCCGACGATGACAACCCGAGAAGACGAGGCCGAGTCGCATCAACGCCGGTCGGATCCGGCTCTCGACATCTGAGGGGGCGGCGCCGCGCCCGGCACGTGTTCGGCGGCATCGGCGTCCGCGGTTCCGCACGCCATACCGACGATGAGCCACGGCAACGTCGTCGTGGCGGCGACCCAATAGATGTCGAACAGGCCGTGCACGAAGCGCGCGGCGACGAACGCGACGGCAATAGCCCCGATCTCGGGCGGGAGGCGCCAGAGTGCGAAGAGTGCCGAACCGATGAGCACCGCGAGCGCAATGAGGCCCACGACGCCGCTCTCGGCCAGCGTCGTCGCGACCACATTGTGGGCGTCGGACTGGAGAAGTGCTCCCGGCTCGTTGAAGAAGCGCAGTCCTTGACCGAATACCGGCGACAAATGCCACTCGCGGAACGCGAGCGCGCTGTAGCCGGCGCGATACGTCAAGCTGTTCTCCTGCAGTTGATCGCTCTCGTGCAGGAGCGAGACCACCGTGTACGCGACGAGGGGGGTCACCGCGATGAGCGCAAACGCTCCGCGACGCCCGATGCGACCTTCCCGCGTGCTCGCCACCACCAGGGCGACCGCGAGGGCGAGCATCGCTCCCCGCGATTGCGAAGCGATGAGTCCAACCGAACACAGCAGCCCGATCACGGCCAACCAGCCGCGCGAAATCTGCAGCCAGCTCGGCCGGAGAACAGCGATGATCAGCGCGGACGCCATCATCGAGCCGACGAAGTTCTTCGCCATACCGAACGGGCTCGCCGGCTCGAGCCCGTGCGCCACCGTCCACCCGGTGGCGATCACGCCCAGCACCGCCGTCGCCGCGAGAAACATCAGTACCGGCCCGGTCGCCCTTCGGGATCTCCCGATGACTCCGCCGACGGCGATCGCCCCGCCGACGAGCACTAGTCGATGCAACCACTCGAGGATGCCCTTCGCGTTCGGGTGGACGACGACAGCGAGGAAGAGCAGGGCCTCGAAAGCGATTGCGATCCATAGCAGGCGCCGGGTCGCACGCATGTCGGACCGCAGAAGTGGCAACGCGAGCGCCGCCGCGGCGGTGGTCAGGAAGTCGGAGCCGCTCAGATTCAGGCCGGAGCCACCGACACGCTGGAAGACCAACACGCCCGGTACCGCCAGCCAGAGAACGAGAATCGGATCGACGAGGGCGAGCGCAACGCCCAAGAAGGCGATCGCCGCGACCACCAGGTAGAAGGGCAGGAGGTCCACGGGCGATTCCTGAAAGAACGTGTGATGGGTGGTAGACGCCGGTCGGCGAAGTGTACGAGCATGGATTGACCTCGGCGAAGCCGCCGAACGCAACGCAACAGACGCCCATATCGGGCCATGGCGGCTTGTGTTCGCCACGCTCCGTGTCGATATGACGGTCAATGATTGCCACTCTCCGCGCGAGCCGGAGCCGGCTTCGCTTTCCGGTCCTCTGCATCGTCGTCGCCCTGTGTGTCCCGGCCGCGGCCGGCCTCGAACGCTCGCGTACCGGCTCTCCCGCGGGCGCGGCCGTGCCGGCGACGACCTCGATCACCCCGGCGCTCGCATGCGGCCAGCGATCGCTTCGAGAAATCGGTCTCCCGACGCAAGCGGCGCCGGTCGCTCCAGTTCACGTGCTCGCCACCGACGTGCGGGTGTCGTCGCTCGTCGCGTGGGGCGGCGGGCTCGTTGCGATCGACGAGGGCGCGGGAGTTGTCAGCCACTACGCGGCGAGCGGCCAGGTGCTCGGCTCGTTTCGAGTGGGCTTCCGAGTGACGGTGCCGTCCGTCGCGGTCGATCCGCTCGGGAACGTCTACGTCGCCGCGTACCCCAATGGTCTGGTCAAGTTCAGCCGAACGGGCCACCTCGAGTGGTCACGCCCTCACGTCATCGGCACCCAAATCTCCGGGCAAATCGACGGCGTCTTCGCGCTTCGGAGCGCGATGGGCTGGCGTGTCGGTGTCGTCCCGCGGGGTGGCGGCCGGTCAGTCCTCCTCGACCCGACCGGAGGGAGTGCTGGGTTCGCGAACGTGACGGGTTCGTTGTTCAGCCCGACCCCTGATGGCGGACTTCTGGCGACCGACGGTCGGTATGTTCGGCGCTACGACTCGGCGGGTAATCAGCGGGCTGTCTTCGGCGACGGACACCAACAAAACGACTCCCAGCCCACCGGTGGAGCGCTTCATTTCTACCTGCAGGGCGGAGCAGTGCTTGCGCCGGATGGTCGCTACTGGGTCGCCGACAGCGGCCGCGGACTCGAGGCGGTCACGCACCAGGGCTTTTGGGACGGCGTGGCTCCCGATCAGACGCTGGGCCTGCTCACACAGCAGTCGCCGTTGGCGATCCTCGGCGACACGCTCTACTTCGCCGCCGGTGGCCCGTTTGGCGCGCACCAGAACCTTTCGTCGATCTCGTTGTCCGATGTCGCGGTTGTCGCCGCGGCGCCGCGGCCCGCCTCACAGATCTTGGGCTTCGGAGCCGGACTCGTGACCAACCGGATCGGTCAGTACTTCCCCGCCGGCGTGACACCGTCATTGCACGCCACCTTCGACCCGTGGTGGTCGAGCGTCGCACCAGGTTTGCGACTCGTCACAAGAGTGCGCTCGAGATCTCTCGCGAACGCAAACATCTGGCCCTCGTCGACCTCGGTCATGATGCCGATGAGTCCCACCGCACTGGCAGACATCCCGATTCGCCTCCCTGCCGCGGTCCCGGGGCCCTACGAAGTCGACGTACGTCTCGTCGATCAGTCGGGCGCGGTTGTCGGCGCGACCTGCCTGCGTTACTCCGTTGGCGCGCCGGGTGCCCGGCTCGACCTCGCATCGCTTCCCGGCCGCGCCGACTACGGAGGTCCCTCCGCGGCGCGCGGTGTCGCGCTTGCCGACGAGCTCGGCACCAATGGAATGCGCGCGGTGATCCCGTGGGCACGCCTACTGCCCGATATCAATGGCCCGTTCAACTGGTCGGCGACCGACGCCTCGTTCTCGGCCGCGGCGTCGGAAGCGGCGCGGCGAGGCGTCACTTGGTGGGTCTTGGTCGGGAGCTCCGACCCGATCGCCCGAGCTCTCGTTGCGAACGGCACCTGGGAGCGCCGCATCGTCGAGCTCGCTGCCCACTACCGAGGTGTCGTCACCCTGTGGGAGGCATGGAACGAACCCAACAACAATTTCGGATCCGCTTCCAGCTACGTCAGCCAGGTGCTCGCACCGTTCGCGCGCGCCGTGCGACGGAGCGACCCGCGCAACCGAGTGATCGGCGGTTCCACCCTCGGCGTCGACCTCAACTACTGGCGCGGCATTGTCTCCGCCGGAGGGCTCGCGTTGTTGGACGTCGCCGGAATTCATCCGTATACCGGCCACAACCGCTCCTGGGAGGAGGAAGGTACGCAACGCGCAATCGCGTTGCTCCAATCAGTTCTCGCCGAATCCGGGCACTCGTATATTCCGCTGTGGGACACCGAATCAGCCTGGTGGTCGGATGGGCCCGCGAACATCTACACCCAGGGCGACTCCGCCGCACGAGCGATGATCTGGACGAAGATCCTCGGACTCGGCCCATGGAACTACTTCACCATCGAGGGTGGCTACGGCGACTACGGACTCAGCTACAGCCTCATCCAGTCCGCTTCGCAGCCCGATGACTTCGTCAAGCCCGCCGCGCTGGCGGCAATGACTGCCGCCGCGCAGCTCGAAGGCCGTTCGTACCGCGGTCAGGATCACATCGGCCGGCCGCACGTGTATGCAGCCGCGTTCGGACCGCGAGCAGGATCTGCACCCGATGTCATGACCGCGGTGTGGAGCGACGACTTGCCGACGACCGTCCTCGTTTCGAACGTCGGTACCACGCCGGCCGCGGTCGTTGTGACCAACGAGTACGGCGCATCCCAATCGGTCGCTATCAGTCCGGGCGCGCCGTATCCGCTACGCGTGGGACCGGCGCCGCACTACGTCCGAGCCGGGACCGCCGCGAACCTCGTCATCGGGCCGATCGAGGAGTTCGGAACCGACGTCGCCCTTGCCAGTCAGGGTGCAGTTGCCCAAGCTTCATCCGCGCTGGCAACGAACCGGCCCGGTGCCGCCATCGACGGCATCAGCGACGCCAACTCAGCGGGCGATCTCCCCGGGGTACCTGCCTGGGCATCGGCATGTGGCGACCCGTCGCCGACGCTCACGGTCGACCTCGCCGGGCCGAAGGTGCTGGACCGGATCATCACGACGAGTCACAGCATCGCAAGCATCGTGCCGGGCATGCGCGACTACTCGGTAGCGATCAAACTGCGCGATGGGAGTTGGCGGGCAGTTGATCGCGTGGTTGGCCAGTTCACCGCACGGCGGCGCCAGAGCTCATTCGCTCCTGTCGTCGCAGTGGCGTTGCGAGTGACTGCGACGGCCGTGAACTACGGCGGCATGGCGAACGGTACCAAGCCCTACTTTTGGTCAACGGCGGGTTCGCAAGCCTTGCAGCAACCGTGGTGCGGCCCGACCGTGATCGAAGAGATCGAAGCGTACGAGCACGTCGCGGGCGGCTAGCGCCGCACAGCGCGTCGCTTCGGTGCCGCGTAGTACTCATAGTACGAGGCCGACCGGCGCCCGGAGCGGGCCCGGTTGAGTACGGTGCCGAGAACAGGCACATCAAGAGAGTCATACAAGCCGACGAGCCGCTTGAGATCGCGGCGTCTCGTCTGAGCCGCCGCGGCGACGATCAGCACGCCGTCCGCGATGCGAGCGAGTACGACTGCATCGGTGACGACGAGCGCGGGCGGAGTATCGATGATGACGATGTCCGCCTGTGCCTCCAGCAGGTCGAGGATCTCGAACATCCGGGAGGACCCCAACAGCTCGGCGGGATTCGGTGGCGGCGGGCCGCCGGGAAGCACGGTGAGATTGTTGATCGCCGTGTTGACGGTCTGGGCGCGTAGGAACTCGGCCAGCCTGAGCCTGCGCGCCGCGCGCATATCTTCGAGGAGCTCGCCCTCGCCGTTCGGGGCTGAGGACGCATACAGATCAGTCGTCGCGAGGAGCGTGCTCAATCCCAACGCGGTACGCGGCGCGCCGAACAGGTTCTCGACCTGGGGTCGACGCAAGTCGCCCGAGACCAGCACCGTCACGAGACCGGCGGCGGCGTAGGCGACGGCAAGATGCGCCGCGACGGTGGTTTTGCCTTCACCGGGACTTGCGCTCGACACGACGATTCGACGAACGGGATGTTCCATGCCGAGGAACTGCAGGCTGGTTCGCAGCGTTCGCAATGCCTCGGAGAACGCACTCGCCCTCTTGAGGTCAGGGGTAGCGGCCGAGGAGACGGTGCTGTCCTCGGGTAACTCGGCGAGGACCTGGTGGGTTGTGATCTGCTCGAGCTCTTCGGCCGTGCGGACCTTGTCACCGAACTTGAGTCTCAGCAGCTCGATGCCGAGTCCGATGAGGAGGCCTGCGGTGGCGCCCAGTGCCGCGTCTCGCTTCGGCTTCGGCGAAACGGGCGCGGAGGGAAGACCGGCTTCGCCCACGAGCTCGGCATCGCCGCGCGTCAACTCGACATTGACGTTGAGCTCCTCTCGTTTGGAGAAGAGAGATTGGTACTGCTGCGCGGCGGCGTCACGCTCTGCCTTCGTCGTGGCTGCCGTCATCTGGGTTTGCAGCACGTCCAACCGATGAGTGATGTCGTCGATCGCGGATCGCAGGTTGGAAAGCGCGCGACCGCGCCGGTTCGCGACGTAGGCATTCGCGAAAGCGTTCGCGATCGCCTGAGCCTGCGCGGGTTGCTCAGCCGAACCGACGATCGTCAAGATGCTGCTGGTGGAGCTGGTGACGACGCGTACGTGACCCAACAGCGCCGCCGGCGAGGGATGACCTCGGATCCCAGCCGATGCTCCGCGTGCGACAGCGAGACTACGGATGATGGCAACCTGCGCCCCGGCGTACCTCGTCGGATCGGTCTGATTGGCCGCGGGTGGGCTGAGTGACTGAGTCGGGTCGTTCGGTCGCAGGAGAACCTGCGCGCCCGATTCGTACACCGGCGTTTGGATGGCGTCGCTTACGACGCCGACAATTGCCCCGAGTGCAAGGGTCCAACAGAGGATCAACCAGCCCCGGCGACGGAGCATTGAAAGGATCTGCTGCGGCTCCATCGAATCAGGTTCCCGTTTCGCCGGCCGCGGCGTCAGTCGCCTTCGTCGACCGCGATCGGGAAAGTGTAGTGAACGACCCGCTCTCGACTCCTGCGAACGTCGCCTTCGCCCGCGGCGCTGAGTAGCGTCCCTGCGCGTGACGTACGCCGGTCGCCCATCGTCGCGCCGTCAGCGACTTCACGACCGCCGGCGTGCCGGCGGGCG
>JBBQER010000003.1:0-81046 GCA_038320885.1 Acidimicrobiia bacterium | reverse complement strand
CCCGGGGGCGAGCGTTCCACTATCCGCCCGGTTCGATGACGACTCCTCATGGTGCCGCCCGGTCGTACGCAAACTGGTTGCTCTCCAATCTCGAGGGCGACTGGCTGCGGCGGCGCGCCTACGCCGACACGTACGTGCTCTACGAGGACCTCACGCGCGATCCCGCCGCGGCCATCCGGTCGATCACCCGGACGCTCGGCCTCGACTCGGAGTCGACCGCGGCGCTCGAGCGCGACACGCTCGTGATCGACCGGGTCGGCCACGCCATCGGAGGCAACCCGCGTCGACCAAAACGCGGCGCGACGGTCATCGCGACCGACGACGAGTGGAAGACAGCAGGCAAGCGATCACTCCGCGTGCTCGCACCGCTGGTGTTGCCGCTCTGGCACCACTACCAACGCAAGGCGGGTGCGGAGCGGGTCGCCTAGTCCGCTCGAGCGGCGGCTCGCGCGGACCCCCCTGGGAAATCTGCCATCATCGTCGGCGTGGGAACCACTCCTGATCGCGGTGTCGAAGTTGGTGCCGCCGTCGAGGTGGAGGGCCTGGTACGCCGCTTCGGCGACTTCACCGCCGTCGACGACGTGTCCTTCTCGGTCGACGCGGGCGAGCTCTTCGGGTTCCTCGGGCCCAACGGTGCCGGCAAGACGACCACAATCTCGATCCTGTGCACGCTGCTGCGCCCGAGTGGCGGCCGCGCCCGCGTTGCCGGCTACGACGTCACCACCGAGCGCGACCGCGTCCGCTCGAACATCGGGCTCGTGTTCCAGGAGATCACACTCGACGACTACTTGACCGCAGCCGAGAACCTGCGATTCCACGCGGTGATGTACGGGGTGCCGAGCCACCTGATCGAGCCGCGCATGGCGCCGTTGCTCGAGATGGTCGGGCTCATGGAGCGCAGGGATCAACTCGTGCAGCAATTCTCGGGCGGCATGAAGCGCCGGCTCGAGATCGCGCGCGGGCTCCTGCACACGCCGAAGGTGCTGTTCCTCGACGAACCGACGATCGGTCTCGATCCCCAGACGCGCCTCCACATCTGGGACTACGTCGACGAGCTCCGCCGGCGCGAGCAGACAACGATGTTCGTGACGACCCATTACATGGACGAAGCGGAGCGCTGCGACCGCATCGCGATCATCGACGGAGGCAAGATCGTCGCCATCGACACGCCGAACGCGCTCAAGGCGTCGGTCGGTGCCGACACCGTGACGCTCGCGACGGCTGACGACGAGGCCGCCGCGACCCAGCTCTCGGAGCGGCTACATGTGCACCCGGTGCGAGAGCGGGATCAGCTCGTGATCAAGATCGCCGACGGCGAGGAGTTCGTGCCCAAGATCTTCGCGGCGATCGACGTGCGGGTCCGAAGCGTGAACGTCCGCCGGCCGAGTCTCGACGACGTCTTCATCAAGTACACCGGCCACGACGTGCGCGACACCGAGCAACAGGGCTCGCTCGCCGCCGCCAATCCCGTGGCCCGCGCGCACCGAAGCCGCTGAGCGGCGGGCATGGCGATCGACACGGCTCCTCCTCCGGGCACTCCCTCCGGCTTCACGCTCCCGCGTCCTCAGTCGGCACTGGTGCGCAACCTCCGGACGATCGGAACAGTTGCGCTGCGCGAGCTCATCCGGTTGCGGCGCATGCCGACGCGGATCATCAGCGGCTTCGCGCAGCCGGTGCTCTTTCTCCTCGTACTCGGTGCCGGTCTGCAGCGTCTCGTCGGCAAGGGAGGCATCAGCGGCGTCTCCTACCAGGAGTACATCTTCCCCGGCGTGCTCGCGATGTCGGTGATCACCTCCGCGTTGTTCTCCGCGATGGCAATCGTGTGGGACCGCGAGTTCGGCTTCATGCGCGAGATGCTCGTCGCCCCCGTCTCCCGCAGCGCGCTCGTCCTCGGCAAGGCGGTGGGTGGCGGCAGTGTCGCGGTCGCGCAGGGCATCGTGCTGATCGTGCTCGCGCCGCTGGTCGGCGTGCATCTCACCGCGCTCAACGTTCTCGGAATGCTCGGCGCGCTGGTGCTGCTCGCCTTCGCCATGACGTCGTTGGGCATCGTGCTCGCGAGCCGCATGCGGCGAACGGAGTCGTTCCAGATGGTGCTCGCGCTGGTGCTGCAGCCGATGATCTTCCTGTCGGGCGCGATCTTCCCCTTGAACCGGCTGCCCGGTTGGCTCGCGCTGCCCTGCCGGCTGAATCCCGCCACCTACGGCGTCGACCTCGCCCGCCGCGCGCTGCTCGGCGAGAAGCTCGCGCTGACGATCAACCATCACGTCGTCCCGATCTGGAGCGACATCGTGATCGTGCTCGCGCTCGGCTCGGCGCTCATCGCGATCGCGACCCGCTTTTTCGGAAAGGTGGAGTGACCGGGCGCATGGATGCCGACGTCGGGCTGTTCGGGCCGGAGAGCGTTGCGTGGCAGTTGCACTCGACGCCGGCGATGCTGACCGGTGGGCTACGCGCGTTGCTCTTGCAGGTTTGGCATCCGCTCGTCGCCGACGCGGTGGCGTCGCACTCCGAAGTCGCCCGCAATCCGTGGCGACGCTATCAGGCGACGGTCGAGTTCGTCACCGACGTGACCTACGGCGACGCGGATACTGCCCGCGCCGCGATCAATCGCGTGCGGTCCGTGCACAACACCGTCGCGGGCGTGGCCGCGAACGGCGCGCTGTACTCGGCCAACGATCCCGGCCTGCTCGGCTACGTACACGCGACGCTCGTCGGCAGCGCGTTGCGCGCCGCATCGGTCTACGGTCCTCGCCTCACGACCGCCGAACGTGACCGCTACGTCGCGGAGATGGCGCGGGTCGCGGAGCTGCTCGGCGTCGACGACCCCCCGCGCGACGCGACGGCCGTCAGCCAGGTGCTGCTCGGCGATCCCGCGCCGTGCGCCACGAGGGCCGGGCGCGATCTCGCGTGGCTCCTCATGTTGCCGCCGCTCCCGGCGTGGATGCGGCCGGCCTACGGCGTGCTGTTCGCGAGCGCAGTAGACCTGCTCCCCCGCCGCGCCGCGGTCGACCTCGCGCTGCTTCCCGTATGGCGACCCGCGCGCCCCGCGGTCCGCGCAGCCAACACCGCACTCCTCGCGGGAACCCAGTTCATCGCCAACCGGCGTCGCTCGATCTAGCGGCGCTTCTTCTTGATCTTGCGGAAGAGCTTGCGCTTGGCCTTGCGTTCCTCTTCGGCGAGGATGTCGATGCCGGCGAGGTTCACGATGTCCTCGGCTTCGTCGAGCAGGGCGGCGACATCGGCGTCGAGCGTGGCCGGTGGCTCCTCGGGCTCCCGCGTCGGCGCGAGCGAGCCGTACTGCCACCCCACATCGATCATCTTGCGCGAGTAGCTCGGGCAATCGGCCGGGCACGCCCAGGGCGCGTCGGGTGCGAGGTCGAGCACACACTTGCGCACCGCTTCGCCGTTTCCGTAGGTCCGGCTCTCATAATGCTTGCAGTCGGTCCGCATCGTCACCGGACCATTGTCGCACTTTCAGCCGAGCCAGTTGGTTGCGTGCTCGAGCAGGAACCGGCTGACGCTCAGGCAGCTCTCGAGCGTATCGCACGGCACCTCCTCGCCCCGGCGTATGCCGAGGAGCGAGACCTTCTGGTGGGCGACGATCCGCAAGGTGCGCTCGGGCGCGTCGGTGACCGAGGGATAGGAGTCGGTGGCCGACACCTCGACCGGCAGCTCCCGCCCGCCGACGCCGGCCAGCTCGGTCGCCAGGACGAGGAGATCGGGCCCGTGCGGGAGCGGCGGGAGTGCCCACGTGAAGCTGAGCGGGAAGTGGAAGTCGTCTTCGGGATCGCTCTCGTCATCAAGCGCGATCACCGCGTCCTCGAAGCCCAGCAGCACACGCGGGTCGATCTCGAGCGAGAGATACAGGTCGACCGGACCTTCGCAGCCCTCTTCGGGATGGAGGTCGACCTCCCACGTCTGACGCAGGGAGTAGCTCTCGACGAAGTGGCGCTCGTCGTGCACGTGGAAGCGGTGCTCGACGGCGTGATCCTTCAAATCGGCAACGAAACCTGCGACGTCGATAACGGCC
This sequence comes from Acidimicrobiia bacterium, assembly GCA_038320885.1. GTDB lineage: Bacteria > Actinomycetota > Acidimicrobiia > IMCC26256 > PALSA-610 > JBBQER01. The sequence goes on along the minus strand of JBBQER010000003.1, from coordinate 77,016 downwards.
ATTCAGGGGCCGAGAGTACCGAACGCCTGCCGCAACCCGGTCGCCACGAAATCCATCGCGTCGCCGGCCGCGTCGAACGCCGGGAGCCCGAAGAACGAGTGGATCATCCCGTCATAACCGCGGTACTCCACGGCGACGCCGGCGGCGCGCAGGCGATCGGCGTACGCCTCACCCTCGTCACGGAGCGGGTCGTATTCCGCGGTGAGAACCAACGCAGGCGCAACCCCGCGGAGATCGGGAGCCCGCAGCGGCGAGACGTGCCAGTCGGCGAGGTCGACCAGTCCGGCCGTGTAGCTGTCGAAGAACCACTGCATCTCCTCGGATCCGAGCACGTATCCCTCGCCGTTGGCGATGTACGACGCGGTGGCGAAATCGCAATCACACACCGGGTAGACCAACACCTGCATCGCCAGCGCGGGTCCGCCGGCGTCACGCGCGAGGAGCGCGCACACGGCCGCGAGGTTGCCGCCCGCGCTGTCGCCGCCGACCGCAATGCGCGACGCGTCGCCGCCGATCTCGGTCGCGTGCGTCGCGGCCCATTGCAGCGCCGTGAAGCAGTCGTCGAGCGGCGCTGGATACGGGTGCTCGGGCGCGAGGCGGTAGTCGACGGACACCACGACCGCTCCCGACGCGTTGGTGAGCCAGCGCGCGATGCTGTCGTACTGCTCGACGTTGCCGATCACCCAGCCCCCGCCGTGCAGGACGACGAAGATCGGGAGGTTCGTGTCGGACGACGGCCGGTAGACACGAACGGGGACACCGTCGGCATCGCGGTCCTCCACCGTGTGTACCGGCTGGGGTTCGCCGCCCGTCATCGCAAGGTACAAGCCCCAACCGTCACGCGTGACCTGTACGCGGTCCTCCGGCGCAACGGGCACGCGGGTGGCATTGGTGAGATCGCAAACCGCTTGTGCCTGCGGATGCAGCGGCATGTCACTCCTTCCCGAACGCGGTGCGGAGCGCGCCGATCGCTACGTCCCACGCCTCACGCGCGGGTGGCAGGAACGCGTGCATGCCGAAGAAGCCGTGAAAGATCCCGTCGGCGCGCACGGCTCGCGTCGGGACGCCCGCGTCGCGCAGCCGCTGTGCGTAGGCCTCGCCCTGATCACGCAGCGGGTCGTACTCGGCCGTGATGACGACGGCCGCGGGGAGGCCGGTGAGATCGGTCGCGCGCAGTGGGGACATTCGCCAGTCGGCGAAGTCGTCCGGCGTGCTCGCGTACTGATCGAAGAACCAGCGCATGGCTGCGGTTCGGAGGAAGTAGCCCTCGGCGTTGTGGACCATCGAAACGCTGTCGAACTCGTGATCGGTGACCGGGTACACGAGCAGCTGGAGCGCCGGAACCGGGAGGCCCTGCTCCCGGGCGACGAGTGCGACGACCGCGGCGAGGTTGCCGCCGGCGCTGTCGCCGCCGAGCGCGACATTCTGCCGGTCGCCGCCGAGCTCGGACGCGAAGTCGTTGACCCACACCCAGGCCGCGACGCAGTCGTCGGCTGCTCCCGGGAACTTCGTCTCGGGCGCGAGTCGATAGTCGACGGACACGACGATCACGCCCGCATCGTCGCAGAGGAGCCGGCAGAGGTTGTCGTGCGTGGCGAGTGACCCGGTGACCCAACCCCCGCCGTGGAACCACACGAGGACCGGCAGCGACGCGTCGGCGTTGGGCCGGTACACGCGCACGGGGATCGATCCCGCCGGCCCGGGTATCTCGCGGTCTTCGACCGCGTGCACGTCGTGCACGGGCATCCCGACGATCGCGCGCTCCATCGCCGCGCGCATGCTCGCGGGCGTGCTGTCGGCGGAGTAGCCGAGGCCGGAATCGGCGAGCAGCTTCACCATGCTCTCGGCCGCGGGGTGCAGTGGCATGCATTACCTCGTAACGGTGGTGAGCGTCTCGGCCAGGGCCGCGAACGCGCGCCCGCGGTGTGAGACGGCATGTTTCTCCGCGGCGGTCATCTGCGCAAACGTGCGGCCGTCGCCTTCGGTCGGCACGAACACCGGGTCGTAGCCGAAGCCGTTGTCGCCCGACGGCGTGGCCGCGATCAGGCCTTCTACCTCGCCGCGCGCCGCGACTTCGGTCCCGTCGGGCCAGCAGGTAACGGCGATTGTCGCGAACCGCGCGGTGCGCAACGCGGGGTACACACCCTCGAGCTCACGGAGCAGCTTGGTCACGTTGTCGGCGTACGTAGCGTCGGGTCCTGCGTAACGCGCCGCGTACACGCCCGGCGCCCCGTCGATCGCGTCGACCTCGAGTCCGGTGTCGTCTGCGATCGCGGGCAGGCCGAACGCGCTCGCGAGGGCGGTCGCCTTTATCCGTGCGTTTTCGTCGAGCGTAGTTCCGATCTCCTCCACGTCGGGCTCGACATCGAGCGCCGGGAGCGCCGCGGCCGAGGCGGCGACTGCTTCGGGACGCTCGAGCAGGAAGCCGATCGTCGTGTCGCGCACGTCGATCGCGTACGCAACGATCGGGAGGCCGCTGTGGTCGACGAGGACTTCGATGATCTCGCGCGCCTTGTCGACGTTGCGGGTCGCCAGCAGGAGGGGCAGCGGCAACGGCTGGTCCGGACCGCGGCCCATCAGGGCCGCAGCGCGGGCGCCTCCGCGACCATCTCGAGCTGGGCCGCGACGATCTCCGTGATGCCCGCTTCGGCCAGGCCCAACAGCGCGTCGAGCTCGGCGCGGGTGAACGCCACGCCTTCGGCAGTTCCCTGCACCTCGACGAACCGCCCGTCACCCGTCATCACGACGTTCATATCGACCTCGGCGCGCACATCTTCGGAGTACTCGAGATCGAGCATCGGCGTTCCGTCGATGACGCCAACGGAGATCGCCGCGCACGGCTGCGAAACGGGATGACGCGTGAGCACCCGACTCGCGACGAGCCGGCTGCACGCGTCGTGCAACGCGATCCAGCCGCCGCAGATCGACGCGGTGCGCGTCCCGCCGTCGGCTTGGAGCACATCGCAGTCGACCGTGATCTGCACGTCGGGCATGGCGCGCAGGTCGGTAACGGCGCGCAGCGAACGTCCGATCAGGCGCTGGATCTCCTGCGTGCGCCCACTCTGCTTTCCCTTCGACGCTTCGCGCGTGACGCGCTCGGGCGACGATCCGGGCAGCATCGAATACTCGGCGGTTACCCAGCCCTTGCCCGAGTTCTTGAGCCACGGCGGCACCCGGCTCTCGAGCGACGCGGTGCAGAGCACACGCGTGCGGCCGAACTCGACGAGCACGGAGCCCGTCGCCATCTCCGTGAAGTCCCGGGTGAACGTGAGCAGTCGAAGGTCGACGGGGCCCCGCCCCGAAGCGCGTGTGGTCACTCGTCTCCTGCAGTCAGACGTGCGTGTTGAGGTGCGGCGCGGCCAACGTGACGGCGCCGCCGAAGCCCTCGGAGGCCTCTTCGACGGAGGCTACCGGGTCGAGTGTCGGCCACAAATGGGTGATCATCAGCCGGCGCGCGTTCGCCTCGCGTGCGTACTCGCCCGCGATGCGCGCCGAATAGTGGATCGGCACCCTGATGTCGTCGTGCAAGTACGTGGCCTCGGAGAGCACGAGATCGGCGCCGGCTCCGAACGCGTCGACGCTCCACTCCGCGCCGGTGTCGGCCGTGTATACGAGTCGCTTGCCGTCGTGCGCGATCTCGACCGCAACCGTCGGCGGTGGATGGTCGGTGCGGGAGAACCGAACCGCGGCTTCGCCGACCATCGCCTTGTCGCCGTCGCCCACGGTGTGCCATTCGAACGTGTCGCCGAAATTGCCGACCAGGACTTCGAGCACGGATTCGAGTCCTTCGGGTACGTACAGGGGCAGACCTCCGCGCTCGAGGCCGTAGCGGTACATCACGTGCAGGCCGTAGATGTCGACGCAATGGTCGGCGTGCCCGTGGGTGATCACGACCGCGGTCAGCTCGGCAGGATCGATGTGCTGCTGCAGGTTGGCGAACGTGCCGTTGCCGCAGTCCATCCAGATGTTCGCGTCGCCGGCGCGCACGAGGTAACCGCTGCACGCGCCCCCGGCCGGCGCGCCGTAGGAACCCGAGCACCCGAGCACGGTCAGCTCCACGACCAGGCCTCCACCGCGTCGACTTCCGGACCACAGAACCGCGCACCCAGTCGTCGAAAGGTTTCGACGTCGCCGCTCGTGACGAACTGCACGCGGCGGCGGGTTAACGGCGCCTTCGCTTCGCCTGCGAGTCGGAGGCGCACTTCGAACGCAGTCTCTTCCGCGCTCGACACGAGCACGACGTCCGGGCCCATCACGTCGCCGATCGTGCGGGCGAGCAGCGGGTAGTGCGTGCACCCGAGCACGAGCGTGTCGACGCCTGCGCCGACCATCGGCGCGAAGAGCCGCTCGGCGAGCACGTGCACCTGGTCGGAGTCGACGTCACCGGACTCGACGAACTCCACGAAACCCGGGCACGCCGCGCACGTGAGCGTGAGCGCGGGATCAATCGCGGCCGCGGCGCGCTGGTACGCGCCCGACGCGATGGTCCCGACGGTACCGATCACACCGATCCGTCCCGTCTGGGTCGTGCGCTGCGCCGCTCGGATGCCGGGCTCGATCACTCCCGTGACGGGAACCACAACGTGCGCCTGGAGATGGTCGAGCGCGGCGGCCGACGCACTGTTGCACGCCACGACGATCATCTTCACGTCACGCGCCAGGAGCAGGTCGGTGATCTCGAGCGAGTACTTCAGCACCTCACTCGCGGGTTTCGGGCCGTAGGGAAATCGCCCCGTATCGCCGAAATACAGGATGCGCTCCTCGGGAACGAGGTCGAGGAGCGCGCGCACGACGGTGAGCCCGCCGAGGCCGCTGTCGAAGACGCCGATAGGCCGCTCGTCAAGGGGCATCTGAGAAGTCACGCTAGCCGCGCGCGGTACCTCTCACAGTGGTACTCAGCCCGCAGCGCGCCGAAGGCGGTCGGCGACGGCCGCACCCAGCTCGTCGGTTTCGGGCGGCAGCACGACGAGCAAGGCGTCGAGTCCCAGCTCGTCGGCGGTCCGGAGCCGCGCGTAGAGGACCCGGGCGTAGTCGGCCGTGTCACGCGGCGGATCGAGCATGACCACAAGGTCGGGCAGCTTCTCCGGATGCGCCAAGCTCTCCGGCGTCGCGAGCACGCCGACGTGCTGCTCGGCGGCCAGGAGCTCGCGCGCTCGACCCGTCACGTCCGCGACATCAACAATCTCGACGACGACCATTGGCGCGTAGTGGGACGCCAACGTGCCCGGCGCCGCGATCTCCCCGGTCGTGCGCACCGCGCATTCGCGCCCGATCGTCTCCGCGATGCGCGCCCTGCCCACGCCGCCGACGCGCAGGATCGCCGGCTCCGATCCCGTCACGTCGACGATCGTCGACTCGATCCCGATCCGGCACGGTCCGCCGTCGAGCACGACGGCGACGTCATTGCCGAGATCGGCGCGCACGTGCGCGGCGGTCGTGGGGCTCACCTTGCCGAAGCGGTTCGCCGACGGCGCCGCGACTCCCCCGCCGAACGCGTCGAGCAGCGCGAGGGCAAGCGGATGGTCGGGCACGCGAAGTCCCACGGTGTCACGTCCGCCGGTCACCTCCGACGCCACGCGTTCGGGGTTGCGCTTCACGACGAGCGTGAGCGGTCCGGGCCAGAAGGCAACGGCCAAGGCGCGAGCGATGTCGGGAACATCAACACCGAGCTCGGCGAGTTGCCCGGCGTGCGCGATGTGCACGATCACGGGATGGTCGACCGGACGACGTTTCACCGCGAACAACTGCTGCACGGCGCGCGCGTTCGACGCGTCGGCGCCGAGGCCGTAGACAGTCTCGGTCGGAAAGGCGACGAGCTCGCCGCGGCGCAGCGCGTCCACGGCCGGCGCCACATCTGCTTCGGATGACGGCAAGCGCGTTACCAGTAGTTGATGCGCGTCGCGCGCTCGACGACGTCGTCGAGCGGATCAGTCCACGCACCCGACGACAGGTACTTCCAGCCGCCGTCGGGCAACAACACCACGATCGTTCCCGAGTCCATCTGCTCGGCCGCCTTCGCCGCGCCGGCCATCGCCGCGCCCGACGAGATACCCGCGAACACGCCGCACTCCTCGAGCAACCGACGCGTCCACTCCACAGACTCGCGCGGGCGAACGATGAGCTTGCGGTCGAGCACCTCGGGATCGAAGATCGGCGGGACGAACCCGTCGTCGAGATTGCGCAGGCCCTGTACGAGCTCTCCGGCCGGCGGCTCGACCGCGACGACGCGTACGCGTGGCTGGCGCTGCTTGAGGTACTTGCCGACGCCCATCAGCGTGCCGCTGGTGCCGAGCCCGGCGACGAACACGTCGACTTCCGGGCAGTCGCGCAGGATCTCGGGGCCGGTGGCCTCGTAGTGCGCGAGGGGATTCGCCGGGTTGCCGTACTGGAACAGGAACACGTACTCGGGTGAGTCGGCGGCGATCTTCTCGGCCATGCGGATGGCGCCGTTGCTGCCCTCTTCCCCCGGTGACGTCGTGACCTCTGCGCCGAAGATCTCGAGCAGCTGGCGTCGTTCTACCGAGACGTTCTCGGGTAGCACGACCCGCAACTTGTACCCGCGCAACTTCGCGACGAGCGCGAGCCCGATGCCGGTGTTGCCCGACGACGGCTCGAGGATGGTCGCGCCCGGCTTCAGCGCGCCGTCTTCCTCGGCCATCTCGATCATCTTGAGCGCGATGCGATCCTTCGACGAGCCGCCCGGGTTCTGTCCCTCGAGCTTGGCCCAGATCTTCACCTCGGGTTTCGGCGAGAGTTGGTGCACCCCGACGAGCGGGGTGTTGCCGATCAGCCCGAGAACGCTGTCGTGTTTCACCCGGATGCTTCTTTGTCGCACTCGCTGCGGCCGGCGAAACTCCGGCCGCGGACGCTCGCCGCTCCGGCGAGCTCGCTCCGCGCTTTCGGCGCTTCGTTCGCCGCGAGTCGATTCATCACTCGACGATCAACCTCCCGCGACTGCAGGGAGGATCGTCAGCACGTCGCCGTCGGCGAGCTTGGTGTCGAGGCCGTCGAGGTAGCGGATGTCGTCGTCGTCCTTGTATACGTTGACGAACTTGTGCATGCCGCCGGCCCCGTCGAGCAGGTTCTCGCGCAGGCCCGGGTACTTCTCGACCAGCGTGTTGAAGACGTCACCGACGGTCGCGCCGTCGACGGAAACGCTCGGCTGCCCATCGGCGGCGGCGCGGAGCACGGTGGGAAGCTTGATCTCGACGGCCATAGGCGCAGGTTACAACCCGACTTCAATGGTCAGGATTCCGCCGCTCCCAGTGCACACCGTCGGCACTGAACCACAGCTCGTATCCCGAACCACTTCGCTCGGGCAACGCCCATATGCCGACGCCGGGCAGCGGCGCAGACATCGTCGGCGACGCGTCGCTCGGCAGCGATTCCTTCCACGAGCCGCCTTCGTCGGTCGAAGACAGGATCGGGCCGCGGACTGTATTGGCGACGAAGGTCGATCCGACATTGGTGACTGCGCCGCCGAATCCGTCGGGTCTCGCCGACGCGGTCCAGTCGCGACCACCGTTGGTCGACGTCCAGACCCCGATCATCGTCATGGTTCCGGCCGGCTGACCCATGCAAACGAGCAGGAGCGCGTCGCCGTTAAACGCGAGGCTCGACACGCCCGTCGAGGTCGGACACGGCACGGGCTCGTAGCGCCAAGATGCACCGTCGTCGTTCGTGACCGCGAGCTGCGATGATCCCGAGAGTTGATCGGTCGCCGGCTCCGCGTAATACGCGGTCGACCGCGACGTAGCCAACAAGGCGGCGCCGCCGAACCCCAGCCGGAGCGACGCGGTCGGTCGCCACGTTTGGCCGACGTCGTCGGAGATGAGGACCGGCCTCGATCCGCACGGCGTGGATTGGACGCACGGGGTCATCGCCCAGAGCCGGCCTTCGGCCCACGACAGGGCGTTGTCGACCGGACCGTCGGTCGCGCTCCAGTGAACGCCGCCGTCGGTCGTCACCTGGAGCGGGCCGTTCCCCCACGCCACGCCCTGGGACGCGTTCTCGAAATGTACGAAGTTCTCGAACTCGACCAACGCGCCGACGCGTCGCCACGTGCGCCCGCCGTCGTCGGTACGCACGGCATCGCTCCCGGAGTTGCGATCGTGAGCTGTGAGGCCGAAGCCGACGTTCGCGTCAACGAACGACAAAGCCGTCATGTCGCGCAATGCGACCCGACCCCCGGCCGGTACGGACGTCGCGCCCGCGCGACCGCGCTCCTCCCAATGCACGCCGTCGGCGCTGAACCAGAAGCCGTTGTTCTCTCCGGAGAGCACGGCGACCCACGCACCGACGCCCGCGAGCACGGTCATGACCTGCACCGCGTCGGCGACCAGCACGACTCGCCACGTGCGTCCATCGTCGGTCGAGGCGAAGATGCCCGCGCGTGACTCGTTCGCGACGAACGTCGAGCCGAGCGCCACAACCGACGCGCCCGACCCGCCGAGCTGCCCGCCGCTCTTCCAGGTCCGGCCGTCGTCGCTCGACAGAAACGTCCGTTTCATCGTCGTTAGCCCCGCCGGCTGACCGACACACGCGAGGAGGAGCACGCGATCGTTCCGCGCGAGGCTCGTGGACTCAGTGAAGCCCGGACACGGGGTCGGCTCGGATGTCCAGTGACTCCCACCGTCCGAGGTCTTCGCGATCACCCATCCGCCGCGGCCGGGCATTACGACGTATACAACGTCCCGCGCTGCGGCCACGAGGGTCGCCGCACCAGGGGTTGGCCGGAGCTTGGCGTCGTGCCACGTGCGGCCACCGTCGTCGGAGAACGCGACGGCATCACTGCAGTGCCCAAGACCTACACAGAACGTAGTAGCCCATACGCGATCGGACACCACCGCTACTTGGTCAATCGACTCGCTCCGAGTGCGCTTCCAATGAGAGCCGTCGTCGGTACTCACGTACAGCCCGCTCCCCCATGCCAGGAGCGACGGCCCGGAATCGGTGCGCTCGGTCATGACTGAGATCGAGTCCGCGTTGCGGGGCATGCGGCCGACCGCGCGCCACGTTCGTCCGCCGTCTTCGGTTTTCGCGAGCACCGGTTCCAGCTCGGTAGGCGCGACTCCATAGCCAGTTGTCGCGTCACGGAAAGCAAGAGAAGCAAATTCCTTTGGGTCTACGTGCTCGACGCGCCGCGGCAGCGTCGACGTCGGGGCGACAACCTTCGGAGCATCGTGGTCATTTCCGACCATCTCGGCGGTTGCTACGCCCGATCCAACGATCGCGAGGACAACTACCGCTGCGACCACGCGTCCGCGGGCGCGTCGGCGGCGGTAGCGCTGCTCGGCCCGATCCGAAAGATCGGTGCTCGGCGCTATTGACGCGGCTGCGTTTTTCAGCAGGTCACGTACTTCGCGCTCATCCATCGCGCACCTCGAGGATCGAGTGGAGCGCGGCGAGGCCCTTCGCCGCTTGGGACTTGATCGTTCCGACCTTCACGCGCAGCAGGCGCGCGACTTCCGCCTCCGGGAGATCCTCGTAGTAACGCAGCACGACGACGCGCCGTTGGCCGGGAGGTAGGCGTTTGAGCGCGGTCCACACTTCGTCGCGCTCGACCACTTCCAATTCGAACGGCGGCGTAGAGGTATCGGCCTCGAACGCGCTCGCGTGCCGGCGTTCGACCTGGCGGCGGCGCCAACCGCCGCGCACCGCGTTCACGACGGCCTGCCGGAGGTAGGGCGTTGCGTCTTCGACGCCACCTCGCCGGAGGCGGCCGTACACGCGGGCGAACGCGTCGCACACCGCGTCCTCGGCCCGGGTCGGGTCGCCTTCGAGCAGTGCGGCGAGCCTCAGCACGGGCGCGTAGTGCTTGGCGAACAGCTCGGCGAACGAGGAATCACGCGCCGGGCCGGGCACCTCCACCCGCCCGTCCTCGGTCGATACACCCGCCATGTTGCACAGACGCGCCGACCCGGCGGAAGGTTGCCGTTCATTTTGCATTTCAACGCGCTTTTCGGCGGCGTTCGCAAAATGAACGACGATGCGCCGCTCAGCCGCGGTCGAGGACGATGGGATGCTCGGTGATCTCGCCGGCGACGATGCGGTAGGCCCGGAGCCTGGGTTCGCCGTCCCGGAGGCTCACGATCGGGTACCACCACGCGGGGTCGACCGCCTGGCGCACGTCGGTGGGCGACGGGTAGGCCTCGGTGTGCGTATGGCTGTGCCACACGCCGACGATCTCGTGACCGAGCGCTTCGGCAGCGCGCGACGCGGCGAGATAGTCACGGCCGTCGACGGTGTAGACGACGGCCGACGCCGCCGCGTTCCGGCACGGCCACGCTTTCGAGATCACACCGGTCGGCCGGCCGTCGGCAGCCCACGGCCCGATCAGCAGTCCGCACGCCTCATTGGGCAAGCCGTCGTAGACGTTGCCGATGATCATGGCGTACTGCGACTCCGTGAGCCGCAGCGTCGACGCGGCCAGGCTCATCTAGCCGCGGGCTGCTTCCCTAGAGGCGGACTGCATCGCGCGCCAGACCCGCTCGGCGGTGCACGGCATGTCGATGTGGGTGATCCCGAGATGCGAGACCGCGTCGACGATCGCGTTGTGCACGGCGGGTGTCGAGCCGAGCGTCGCCGACTCGCCGATGCCCTTGGCGCCGAGCGGGTTGTGCGGGCTCGGCGTCTCGGTGTTGAACACCTCGTAAGAGGGCAACTCCGCGGCCGACGGCATCGCGTAGTCCATCAAGTTCGCGGTGATCGGGTTGCCGTCTTCGTCGTACTGCACCGATTCGTACAAGGCCTGCGCGACACCCTGGCCGATCCCACCGTGCTGTTGACCGGCGACGAGCAACGGGTTGACGATCTTGCCGCAGTCATCGACCGCAATGTGGCGGATCAGCTCGACCTTCCCGGTTTCGGCGTCGACCTCGACCACGGCGATGTGCGAGCCGAACGGGAACGACGACCCGTCGGATACGTAGTCGAGCTCGTGCTGCAGGCGTTCGGCCATGCCCTCGGGGCGACGCGCCGGATTCTTCACCGCGCCCGCGAGATCGACCCATGACAACGTGCTCGCAGGTACACCGGCGACCTGCAGCCCACCCTCGCCGATCACGATGTCATCGGCGCTCGCCTCGAGCATGTGCGCCGCGAGCTGCTTCGCCTGCGCGAGCACCTCCTCGCTCGCCTGGAACAGCGCGCTGCCGCCGATCTGGAGCGAACGCGACCCGCCGGTGCCGCCACCGCGCAAGACCGTGGCCGTGTCGGAGTGCAGGACGCGCACGTTTTCCATGGGCACGCCGAGCGCGTCGCTGATGATCATGGCGAACGTCGTCTCGTGACCCTGGCCGTGCGCGCTGGTACCGACGCGCGCGGTCACGGTCCCGTCGTCCTCGATCTCGACTTTGCCGTACTCGCGGTTGAACGTGAGCGGCGCGCTGATCTCGAGGTACGACGCCACGCCGATACCGAGCAGCTTCGTGTCGCCGCGCTCGCGCCGCTGGGCCTGCTCGACGAGGAGCTGCGCGTAGCCGGCCTTGTCGACGGCGACGTCGAGCGCCTTCGCGTACTCGCCACTGTCGTAGGTCGCGCCCAATCCCGTGACCGTGAGAAACGGGAACGCCTCCGGAGGGATGAAGTTCTTGCGGCGGATCTCGACCGGGTCGATGTGAAGCTCGTCGGCCGCCATGTCGAGCGTCCGCTCGACGAGGTGAATCGCCTCCGGGCGACCGGCGCCGCGGTATGCCGCGACCGGCGTGGTGTTGGTAACCGCGGCCTGCCAGTTGAACTCGATCTTCGGGACGATGTACACGTTCTGCGACATCATCTGCGTGAAGAACGGGAGGAACGCGCCGACCGCCGGGTACGCGCCCGCGTCGGCGACGGTGCGCACGCGCATCCCCGTGATGGTGCCGTCGCGCTTCAAGCCCATCTCGACGTAGTGAATGTGGCCGCGGCCGTGCCACATCGCGACCATGTTCTCGGAGCGGGTCTCGGTCCACTTCACCGGGCGGCCGAGGAGCAGCGCGGCCTTGGAGACCATGAGGTATTCGACGATCATCCCCGCCTTGGCGCCGAAGCCGCCGCCCACTGCCGCGTTCGCGCCGCGCACCACTTCGGGATCGAGCCCGAGCTTCGCCGCGAGCTCGTCGCGCACGCCGTGCGGACCTTGCGTCGCGGCGTAGAACGTCAGTCCGCCCGCGGGCTCGCCGGGAACCGCCACGATTCCCGCGGGCTCCATCGGCACCGGCGCGACGCGTTGGTTCACGATGCGCGCCGTGATGACGACGTCGGCGTCGTCGAGGACGCCCTCGACCGGTCCGGTCCCCATGCCGTTGGCGACGTTCGATCCCTGCGCGTCGAACACGATCGGCGCGTCGGGGAGGAGCGCGGCTTCCATGTCGACGACGACCGGGAGCGGGTCGTAGTCGACGATCACCGCTTCCGCGGCGTCGACGGCCTCGGCCTTGGTCTCCGCGATGACCATCGCGACGATGTCGCCGACGAAGCGCACCCGGTCGCGCGCGAGCGGCGGACGATTCATCGTGGTCGGCAACATCATGAAGCCGTGGTGATCGGGAAGATCGAGATCGTCAGCGGTGTACACGGCGACCACACCCGGCATCGAGACGGCGCCACTCGTGTCGATGCCCTCGATCGCGGCGTGCGCGATCGTCGAGCGGACGAAGGCGACGTGGGCCATCCCGGCGATCGGCAGGTCGTCGAAGTACCGGGTCCGGCCGGTGAGGATGTCGGGGTCCTCCCGGCGCCGGACGGGATTCCCGAGGATCGAGCCGGATGTGGGCATGCTTGCTCCCCTGGTGCCGCATTGGCTCCGTCGCGTCGCGCCTGACGGCGGCGCAGACTACCGGCACACCTCGACCGGCAGAGCCGGCTAGGGCAGCACGCGATCCACGGGGCGCGGCGCGCGCCAGGCCCGCTCGAACGGGAGACGCCACGCGTCGGGCGCGATCAGCTGGTGAATCGCGTTCGGTCCCCAGGAGCCCGGCGGGTACGGCCGCACCGGCGGAGGGTTCTCGAGGAGCGGGCTCGACCGTTCCCACAACTTCTCGATGCCGTCGGCGCTCGTGAACAGCGTGTGGTCCCCGCTCATGGCGTCGTAGATCAACCGCTCGTACGCCTCGAGCAGGTCGGTCGTACGGCCGGTCTCGTGCAACGCGAACTGCAGACTCTGCTTGTCGAGCCGCATGCCGGTCCCCGGACGCTTGCCGTAGAACGAGAGCGAGAGCCGCGACGCGTCGGCGAGATCGAAGGTGAGGTGGTCGGGACCGTGCGCACCGACTCCGGAACCGGCGGGGAACATGCTCTTGGGCGGCTCGCGGAACGCGATCGAGATGATGCGCGCGCCTTGCGCCATGCGCTTGCCGGTGCGGAGGTAGAAGGGCACACCCGCCCAGCGCCAGTTGTCGATCTCGCACCGGAGCGCGACGAACGTCTCGGTCTCCGAGTGCGGCGACACGCCCGGCTCGTCGAGGTAGCCCTCGTACTGCCCGCGCACGACCTGCGACGGCTCGATCGGACTCAGAGACCGGAACACCTTGTTCTTCTCCTCACCGATCGACTGCGGCTCGAGCGCGGTCGGCGGTTCCATCGCCATGAACGCGAGTACTTGAAACAGGTGGTTCACGACCATGTCGCGGTACGCGCCGGTCTTCTCGTAGAACCCGATGCGCTGGCCGATCGCGAGCGTCTCCGGCACGTCGATCTGCACGTGCGCGATGTGCTGACGGTTCCAGATCGGCTCGAACAGCCCGTTCGCGAATCGGAACGCAAGGATGTTGAGCGCGGCTTCCTTCCCGAGGAAGTGGTCGATGCGGAAGATCTGGCTCTCGTCGAAGGTCTGGTGCAGCGAGTCGTTCAGCTTCACCGCGCTCGCGAGGTTCGTACCAAACGGCTTCTCCATGATGATGCGCGCCCGCTCGGCCAAGCCGACCTCTCCGAGACTCCGCACCACCTCGGTCGCCGCCGCGGGAGGAACACTGAGGTAGTGGAGACGGGCGACGTCACCGCCGAGCTCGTCTTCCAGCTCGGCCACGACCTTCGCGAGCACGTCGTTCCCCGCCGACTGGGAGACGAAGAAGAGCCGCGCCGCGAACGCGTCCCACTCGTCGTCGGGCACGCCGTGGTGGGAGAACTCGTCGAGCGCGGCGCGGGCGAACAGGCGGAAGCCCTCGTCGTCGAGTTCGTCGAGCGACGATCCGACGATGCGGCAGTCGGGCAACAGGCCCGCTTGCGAGAGGTGGAACATGCCGGGCAGGAGCTTGCGCCGCGCGAGGTCGCCGGTGGCACCGAACAGCACCATCACGTGCGGCCGGAGCGGCTTGATCAGGTTCGAATTGATGTCGGTGGGCTCGTGCATCTCGGCGACCCCTATGAACATCCGCCCAGCGGGAACGTGCCCGCTCTCATCGGCAGCCCAGGGTAACTCTCTGAGCGGAGGGTGCCGACCTAACGTCCGCCTCGAAACCGACCGTTCAAGCGGTGTTCACGGGAGGCACGAGTGAGGACACGACTGATCGCCGGAGTGGTGCTCTGCATCGTGGGCGTGATCTGGTTCGGTCAAGGTGTCGGATGGATCGGCGGCTCGTTCATGAGCGGCGAGGCCCTGTGGGCCGTGATCGGGGCGTTCGCGATCCTCTTCGGCGTCGTTCTCCTGCGACCGGCAAAATGACGGGATGGCTTCCTATTCGGTGAACAATCACGCCGTCACGAAAGCGCAGCACCTCATCGATGCGCGTCAGTACGTGCTCGACAGCGACTGGGGCGAGAGTCAGCCCAGCGCCGACGAGGAGAACGCGTTCCTGGAGTCGCACTCGTGGGAGGAGTACGCCGAGTGGCATCTCGCTCTCCATGACGGTGCCAACGACGACACCAAAGCCCGGTACGGGTTCGTCTACGGCGACCTTCGCCGCGTTCATCGCAGCGGACTGATCGCCTGCCAGTATCGGGCCGCAGAGTGGCGTCACAAGGAGATCGAGCTCGCGGCGCATCACCTTCTCCAACGACTCGACAACGTCAGCGGCAGCTGACCGGATCTCAGCCGGCGAAGCGCGTGGAGATCTCGCGGAGCGTCTGCTCGCAGTCGGCGATCGTCTCCCGCAGGATCTGCGCGACGGGCATCACTTCGGTGATGCGGCCGGCGACCTGACCGCTGAACGCGAACGACGCTTCCATGTTGCCGCCGAAGTAGAGGTCGTGCACCGACTCCAACTTGGGAATCACGGCGCGATCTTCGCCTTCGGCCGCCTCGCTGAACGCGGTTCGCAAGACGCGGAACGCGGGCGGCGCGTGCCGGTTGAGCAGCAACGTGTCGCCTTCGTTCGACGTGCAGATGAGTTGCTTCCAGTTGTCGTGCACCGGAGACTCCTTCGCGCTCACCATGCGCGTGCCCATCTGCACGCCTTCCGCGCCGAGCACCAGCGCGGCCGCCATCGACTGACCGTCGCACACCCCGCCGGCCGCGATGATCGGCACGTTGACGCGGGACGCGATCAGCGGTAGCAACACCATCGTCGACGCGCCGGTCGGCGCCTTGAAGCCGCCGCCTTCGTTGCCTTCGACGACCAGCCCGTCGACCCCGGCATCGACCGCCTTCAACGCGCCGCGCAGCGACGGCACGACGTGGAACACCGTGAGGCCCGCGTCCTTCAGCGCCCTCGTGAACTTCGTGGGATCACCGGCCGACGTGGTGACGAATGCCACGCCGTTCTCCGCCACGAAGTCGACGATGCTCGGGTCTCGTACGAAGAGCTGCGCGATGTTCACGCCGAACGGCTTGTCGGTGAGCGCGCGCATCTTCTGGATCTCGTCGCGGACTTCGCTCAGCTGGCCCGACGAGGTCTCGATGATGCCGAGGCCGCCGGCATTCGACACCGCCGAAGCGAGCTGGGCCCGGGCGATGAAGCCCATCGGGGCCTGCACGATCGGGTGCTCGATTCCGAGAAGTTCCGTGATTCTGGTGCGCACGGCGTGGCACGCTACCCACATGACGCCTCGTCCCCACCCGCCCGCCGATGCTCCCGTGATCCTCGAGGTCGCGCTCAACGGCGTGACCACCCGCCACCGGAATCCCAACGTTCCCGCCACCGTCGAGGAGCACGCCAAGGACGCGCTCGCGTGCGTCGACGCGGGCGCCACGATCATCCACACCCACGCGCCCGACCTCGTCGTCGGCGCCGAAGAGGCGGCCGAGCAGTACGCGACCGCGTTCCGGCCGGTGGTCGAGCAACATCCGGGGATCATCTGCTACCCGACCGTCGGATTCGGCGAGACGGTCGAAGACCGCTACCGCCACGTGGAGCTGCTCGACGACATGGGACTCGTCCGCCAAGGCGCGGTCGACACCGGCTCGGTGAACCTCGGTGGCACCGGTCGCGACGGACTTCCACCGCCGAGCGAGTTCGTGTACACCAACACGTTCGCCAAGATCGGGTACGAGATGCAGGTGTGCACGGCGCGCGGTCTCGGCCCGAGCATCGCGATCTTCGAGCCGGGCTTCCTGCAAGTCGTGCTGGCGTACTCCCGCGCGGGTGCGCTACCGCCGGGCACGTTCGTGAAGTTCTACTTCGCCGGCGGTGGCTACCTCGGCGGTGGTGATCCGCTGTGGGGCGCGCCGCCGATCATCGAGGCGCTCGATCTCTTCCTGGCCATGCTCGGCGACGCACCCGTCGAGTGGGCCGTGGCCCTGCTCGGCGGCTCGCTCCTCGACACGCCGCTCGCACGCGCCGCGCTCGAGCGGGGTGGGCACCTCCGCGTCGGCATCGAAGACTGGGACGGCGGCCCGCCGAACGTCGAGCAAGCCACGGCCGCCGCATCACTCTGCGCCGAAGTCGGCCGCCCGCCGGCGACCATTGCCCAGACCGAGCAGCTCCTCAACCTCCCCACATAACGGCTGCGGTAACCGATGCCGTTATCGGTCAGGACTCGTTCGATCGTGATCCCGTGTTCGGCGAACCAGCGCACGGCACGTTCAAAGAACCCGGTGCAGCGTTCGTTCTATGAGTCCTATTGCATCAGCTCCTCGTCACGGAGAGAAGAACATCCCTGATCCCACAAGCCGCGCTTGTCGCGCTCGTGGTCACCACCGTTGCCCTCAGCCGCGGCGACACTCGCTACCGCGCACCCTCCAAGGTCGTCATCGTGCTGCTCGCATCTGTCACGATCGCCGCCGCGCTCACAGGACGGCGCGTGAGTCGAAGCTTGAAGTTCAGTGAGAGATCGCGCCGGTCTGCTTCAGATAGACGTCAATCTGCGGTGCGAGCGTCTGCGCGAACTTCAATGTGATGTGCGCCGCTTCCCACTTGACGAGCTGGTTGTTCACGACCGGGTCGCAGATCGGTAGGAACGGGCAGATGAGCCGATCGAAGTCGACGGACGTCACGCCCTTGTTCTGCCGCGCGATGTTGCGGTAGCCGACTTCGATCGGGCTTGGTGTGGTCGGCGCGACCGAGCGGCACTCCTCGAGCCACCGCGCCTTCGAAATGCAGTTCACCGGATCGAATGGTGTGCGCGGGGTAGGTTCGATGATGAAGACGCTTGCTCCGGTAGCGGTGAGTTGCCTGACCGAGCGCGCGGCGGAGCGCAGGATGTCGCCGTAACCCATGTCCGCGACCACGATCACGTCGGGATCGAGCGCGGGGATGACGCGGTCGTAGAGGTCGTTCTGGTGTGCCGTGCAACCGGCGGGCGTGAGGTCCGGGCGTCCGACGAACGCCCCACCTGGTCCGGCAGACCCCCGTTCCCAGGGACAGATCCCGCGCGTCGACACCGAGAGGGTCAGACCGTCGCGACGAGCGATCCGGATGAAAGCCGGCACGAACATCTGCGCGTGGCTGTCTCCGATGACCAGGATGTGGGGGCCGTGGCCGTGCACGATCGTGCATTTCGACGCATCGCGTTCGTCGCACGCCACAAAGGTTCGTTGTCCGCGGTCCGCGTGGTGCCAGTCGATCCCGGGAGGGACCGGCGCGAGGCCGGTCGTTGCGAGTTGCAGTGTCGGCGCGGCGGCGTTCGCGGGCTTGACGATCTTCGGGATCAACACGAGCGCCGACACCAGGCTCACCGTGAGGCCAGTGGCGATCACGAACCAGCGGTGGCGGTCAAGCGCCTTCGAGATCCGAACCGGGTGCTCCATGATCTCGAAGCTCAGCGACGCCAACGCCGACGCGATGAGGCATGCCAAAGCGATCGTGGCGAGGCTGCTCGGGTGGACGGTCTGCACGAGCACAAGGATCACGATCCAGTGCCACAGATAGGTCCCGTAGGAGATCTTGCCCAGGTACACCGCGGTTCGCGTCGACAGCAATTTGGCCACGCCACCGCCGGCTTCGAGCGCCACGATCAGCACGCAGGTCGCGATCGTCACCGCGATCCCACGATCAATCGCGTTGAAGTCGACCGACGACGAAGCGAGGAACAAGATCGCGAGCACGCTCGCCGCGCTCGCGATCCGAAGCCGACGGCGATACCGCTCGGCCCCGGCGAAGACCGCCGGAGTCAGCGCGAGGAGCGCGCCCGCGAGGAGCTGATACGCCCGGGCGTCGGTGCCGTAGTAGGCGCGATTGGGATTCCGCGTCGCGAGGGAGAGGGCCCACACCGCCGACGAGGCCATGCCCAGCGCGACCACGACCCGGATCGCATTCCGGCGCCGGCGGGGATCGAAGCGGCCTGTCAGCCAGAAGACGCCGCCGAGGGTCAGGGGCCACACGAGATAGAACTGCTCTTCGACGGCCAAGGACCAGAAGTGCAGGACGGGATTCGCGGTGATGTCCGTTCCGAAATAGCCCGTCGACTGGTGGACGAAATACCAGTTCGCGACATATAAGAACGCCGCTTTGAACGACCCGGCGGCGTTCAGCACCTCGGCCGGCGAAGCGACCGCTGAGTACACGAGCGCCGTCACGATGAGCACGACGAATGCCGCCGGTAACAAGCGCCGGAATCGTCGCGAATAGAAACGGCCATACGTGATCGAGCCGCGCGTGTCGATGTCTCGCAGTAGGAGCTGCGTCACGAGGTAACCCGACAGCACGAAGAAGACGTCGACACCGACGTAGCCACCCGAGAAGCGATCGCTCCCCGCGTGGAACAGCACAACCAAGTACACGGCGATCGCGCGCAGACCATCGAGGTGAGGCCGATACGCCGGCGCACCCAACTCGCCCGTCTCCGCCGCTGCGATCTCGTCGACGGCGGGTTGCACGCCCGTCATCACGCGATGGTACTCATCGCAAACGCCCGGATCAGCTGTGGTTCCGGGACCGGTCATTCAGCCGGATCGCGGAGCGACTCGCGGAACGAACCAGTATCGGAACTCGCGCGAACAACTCGCGCTCGCGATCTTCGACTGGATCGAATGCTGGTACAACCCCAAACGCCGCCGCAGCTACTGCAACATGCTCAGCCCCATCGACTACGAGACCGCAACCGCGGCATGACCACGACGCAACCCACCCGTCCGTTCGAACGGGGGAAGCTCAGGACATTTCACGTACGTCCCTCGACACTGCCTCTGATCAGGTGCGGAGGGGGAGCTCGCGCATGAGGGCGGTCTCGGGGGAGGGCGGCTTCATGAAGCGCTTCACGTCGGCGAGGATCGCGGCGCGGCCCTCGTCGGAGTCGAAGAACTTGTTCTCGAAGTCGGCGCGCGTCCGGAAGTGCAGCTCGGCGACGCCGTCGATCGCGTCTCCACCGGGCGTGAGCGCGCGCCGGACGACGTTCTGGGTGTAGTTCCACAGGGCGATGTGGTGGCGCCGCGCGAGCGGCGTGTGGTTCTCGGTCCAGTGGCGCACGAACTGCTCGTGGCTCAGTGACTCGATCCGGCGCATGAACGAGACCATCTTCACACCCGGCGCGGGCTCGCCGTCGGGACCCGCCCGTTCCGCGGTGATCACGCGGTGCGGATCGACCCGCCACACGTCGACGCGCCGCGCGACGGCGTGGAGGACGTCTCGCGCGGGGACGTCGTCGATATCGTGGGCGCGAGTGAGGCCGAGCGCGATCAACGCGTCGCAGTTGGGGACCATGCCGGTTGCGTCGGGCTCCCGCGTGTACATGCCCTGATCGCTTTCGGCGAGGTTCACGGTGCACGACACGAGCGACTCGGCCCCGAGTGCTTCGGGCGCCCACGTTTCGACGATCTGGGCAGCCAGTGCTGCGGGAGCGACAGCGGCCGCCCGCCAGATCGCGACGAGGAGATGTTCGGTGGTCATGGCATACCGATCCACACGTCGCCTTCGAGGTTGTAGTTGCCCCCGAGGTCGATACCCCGGTCGGTGACGACCGCGTGGTCGCGCGGCTCACTGATCGCGATGTTCCTGACGGCGACCGTACCGGCTTCCCAGGCGATCAGGCCGACGCGGCAATCGTGGAACCAGGAGTCGAACACCCGCGTGTCGTCAGCGCCGCGCTCGACCAGCAAGCCCGAGTCGCAATGCTCGGCGAGCTGCCGGTCGACCACGGTGCCGAGGGCCGCGGCACCTTCGACGTTCACCGCGCGCATGACTCGCCACGCGCGGTTCGAGCGGACGACGGTACCGCTCGCGTCGAGCACGTGGATCCCCCACCAGCGCGTCTCGGTGCGGTTGTGCTCGATGCGCGCGCCAACGGTGCCGGCCACGCGGATCGCGCAGAGGTCGTCGCGGCATTCGTTGTCGGCGACGACGTGATCGGCGCCACCGGCAACCATGATGCCGACGCCCCAGCGCAGTCCGTGCTGATAGTTGGCCCGCACCTCGCTGCCGCTCGCGCCCATGATCGACACCGCACCGCTCGCGATCACGTTGGCAACCACGCGGTGTCCCGATCCGCCCGTGAGCGCGATCGACTCGACGTGACAGTCGCGTACGACGAGCCGGTCTCCCCCGCTGCCGGTGACGCACGTGGGCGGGATCATCATGTAGCCGGGGGCGCCGCCGGTGACCGTGACCCGTTCCAGCGTCGCGTCGTTGCCGGCGAGATGCACGCCGACCGCACCACCCGCGTCGATCACGATGCGACGCGCGCCCAGGCTCGCGGCCGCTCGCAGCGTCACGCCGGCCGGGACCACCAACGGGAAGCGCTCGCCGATCTCGCTCGTGTAGCGGCCGGGCCCGACTTCCACGACATCTCCGACGACGGCACCGGCCAGCGCTTCGGTGATCGTCGGGTAGCGCCGCCGGGCGCGGGCGGCACCACCGGGCGCCCGTTCGGAGACGTCGACGTGCTCCCGCGCGCCGAGCTCGATCACGTAGCGCGCGCCGAACGGATGCCGGTCGACGGCGCGCGCGTCGACAACCACCGCGCCCGACTCCGATCGGAAGGCCAGCTCGCCGCCTTCAGGCGTGCACACGCGCCGAACGTTGCCCAACGCGCTGAACCGCGGCTCCGCCTTCGACGCGAGGTCGAACGCGTTCACGGCGGCGCCCGTGCGCGTGTACCAGTGTTGCCCGTCGCCCGGGACGTCGAAGCGGGTCGACCCGTGAATCGCGTCGGCGTTGGCGCGCACCCATGCGCCGGCGTCGCGCAACACGCGCGCCTGGATCTCGGGCACGGTTCCGTCGGCGTTGGGCCCGACGTTCAACAGCAGGTTGCCGCCCTTCGCGACGGTCTCGACGAGCAGGCCCACGACCTGGGTCGCACTGAGGTGATCCTCGACCCGCTCGTTGCGGTTCACGCAGAACGAGTACCCGAGCCCGCGGCACAGCTCCCACGGCCCGTCGGGCGCGACTGCGGGAACGTCGTACTCGTACACGTGGAAGTCGGGACTCGACGCGAAGAACCGGTCGTTGAATACCAACTCGAAGCCGCGCTCGATCGCAACCGCGCGGGCGTCGGCCAGGATCCGGTCGGCCCGCCAGTGGCCGCCGGGATGGCCCCAGTGGCCGTCGCCCCACAGCAGCGCGGGTTCGAACCGCTCGACCAGCTCCTGGATCTGCGGGCGCATGAACGCGTCGACATAGCGGTCCTGATCGGGATAGCCGGCGTGGGCCCAGTCGAGCAGCGAGTAGTAGCAACCGAAGATGTGCCCGCGCCGGCGTACCGCGTCGGCAAGCTCGGCCGTGACATCACGCTTCGGCCCGAGCCGCACCGAGGATCGGTCCGAGTACGCGGTGTCCCACCAGCAGAACCCGTCGTGATGCTTGGTGACGTGCACGAGATACCGCATGCCCGCGTCGTCGAGGAGCTGCGCGTAGGCGTCGGCGTCGAACCGCTCGAAGGTCAGCTCGGGGATGAACTCGTCGAAGGCCTGCCCGGCCGCGTGCTCGCGATGCCAGGCGACGACCTCGGGCAGCGGGCACGTCGGGTGCAGCACCATGTCGGGTCGGGTCTCGAGGAACGCCCAATACCAGTCGGCGTACTCGTGCACGGGTGCGAACGCGGGCACGGTCGCGATGTTGGCGTGCACGAACATGCCGTAGCGCTGCTCACCGAACCAACTCGGCCCGTCCGTCACTCGTGGGAGCGTACAGTCGCTTCCTATGCCGAACCGCGGCGACCGGGTCGTGATCTCGAATCGCAGGGCCCGCTACGACTACTTCGTGCTCGATACCTACGAGTGCGGGATCGTGTTGAAGGGCCCCGAGGTCAAGTCGATCCGCAACGGTCGCGCCAACCTCCAAGACGGCTACGCCCGAATCGACAATGGCGAAGTCTGGCTGTTCGGCATGCACGTGTCGCCCTACGAGTTCTCCCGGGGTGATCTCGATCCGGTCCGGCCGCGCAAGCTGCTCCTCCACCACAAGCAGATCGACGAGCTCGCCCGCGCGACCGAGGAGCGCGGCATTACGCTCGTACCGCTCAGCGTCTACTTCAAGGACGGCCGGGCGAAGGTCGAGCTTGCGATCGCGCGGGGCAAGGCGCGCTACGACAAGCGACAGGCAATCGCCGAACGGGACGCCAAACGCGAGACGCAGCGAGCGCTCAAGGGCGACCGCGAGTAACTCGGGTTGACGAATTAACCGGATCCGATCCCGTCGGCAGTCAAGAGCGATCGAATCGGCTCTGCCAGCGTACGCGAATACGCGATCGAGAGGTGCGAGAGGTCGTACCAGACGATCTTGCCGCGGACCACCGGGTCGCAGATGGGGAGATAGGGACAGGCCAACCGGTCGATGTCGAGATCGAACACGTGATCCGAGGACCGTGCAAGGGCGCGGTAGTGCTGCTCCGTCGGCGAAGGCGAGGCGCTCGCGACGAAGCGACACTGGTCGAGGAAGCGCGCTGTCGAAAGGCATCCCAAAGGGTCATAGCCCGGCGGGCCCTGCGGAATCGGCTCGATGATCACCACGTCACGGTTCGCGCTGAGGCGTGCAACCGTCTTGTCGGTCGCGGCCTCAATGGCTCGCTCGGCCGCCGGTGAGCCCGTCGCGAGCGGGCCGTCCGGTCCCCCGAGGTGCTGGCCCTTCAACCCTTCGCGGTCCATCGGCGCGTGTATCAACACGACGACGTCGGGGTTCAGTCGAGGGATCACGCGGGTGCGTAGATCGGCCTTCCAGGCAAGGCAGCTCCGCCGGTTCGCAGCCGTGAAGCGCCAGAGCCCGTCTTGCCACGGACAGGCGTTCCAGATGAGCACCGCCAGCGTCCAATTCTCGGCCTTGGCGATCTCAGTCATCGGCGCAATCAGCATTTGCGCGTGGCTGTCGCCGATGAGCGCGACCGTCTTGCCGGTCCCGTGCACGACGACGCACTTCGTCAGCGGCTTGGCGAAGCAGGTGGGAGCGCTCCGGTCTTCCCGCTTGACTGCTCTCCAGTCGAGCCCGGCCGGAACCGGCGCGACGCCGCTTGTCACCGATCCGGCGACTCCCACGGCCCCGGCGTGCGAATCGTCGAGTATCGAGGGCACCAACACGAGCGCGCTCACCACCGTCACGGTCAAACCGAGCGCGATCACGGCTCCCCGATGTCGGTCGAGGCGTTGCGAGGCCCGGATCGGGTGTTCCATCAGGTCGAAGCTGAGGGATGCGAGGCCGGTGGCGACGAGGAACGCGATGCCGATGGTCGCGAGCGTGCTGGGGTGGAAGGTCTTGAGGAGCACGAGGATAACGAGCCAGTGCCACAGGTACGTGCCGTACGAGATCTTGCCCAGGTAGGTCATTGTCCGAGTCGAGAGAAGGCGCTTCACAATGCCGCCGTCGGCCGTTTCGAGCGCGACGATGAGCACGACCGTCGTGATCGTCACCGCGATGCCGCGCTCGATGGCGTCGAGATGAACCCATGACGAAGCCAGCACGCCGAGCGCGGCGATGCTCGCGATCGTCGCGGCGCGCATTTGGCCGCGACGTTGCCGCGCGGTCGCCACGATTGAAGGAACCAGTGCGACCAACGCGCCGGCGAGCAGCTCGTAGGCGCGGGTGTCGGTTCCGTAGTAGGCGCGGTTCGGATCACCGGACTTGAGTGACAACGCGAACAGAGCGGAGCCAAGCACGCCGACGGCAACGACCGCCCCGATCATGCGCAGCTGCTTGGCGCGATCCCATCGTCGGGTCAGCACGAATGCCCCGGTGAGCGTCAAGGGCCAAACGACGTAGAACTGCTCCTCAACCGCCAACGACCAGAAATGCAACACCGGATTGGTCGCGATGTTCGCGCCGAAGTACGCCGTGGACTGGTGCACGAAGTACCAGTTCGTCGAGTACAGGAACGCCGCTTTGAACGATCCGATCACATCGATCTGCTCTGCCGGCGACGCGATCGCGGTGTACACGCACGCCGTGACGATGAGAACCACGAACGCGGCGGGCAACAGCCGCCGGAATCGTCGGGAATAGAAGCGCCCGAGGCGAATGCGCCCGTTGCTCACGATGTCGCGGAGGAGCAGTTGTGTCACCAGGTAGCCGGAGAGCACGAAGAACACGTCGACACCGATGAACCCGCCGGAGAACCAGCTGCTGCCCGCGTGGAACAGCACGACCAGGTAGACGGCTACCGCCCGCAACCCATCGAGGTGCGGGCGGTAGGTCGCCGCCGTAGGTTCCGACCCGATCGCGCTCTCGCCCGCCGCGCTACTCGTTTTCATGCTTGCCGCCAGCGTAACCGGCGACCTTCGGCGGGCGGACGGCGCGGCGTCCCCGTTCGACGGTCCGAATACGCGTGAGTCTCGCGGTCAAGGGCGTATCGACGGTTGGTACAATTGTGCAGGCGTGACGCCTCCGCAGTGGCCCCTCCCGGGCGGCATTCGTAGTTGGAGACTCGCGAACTGAGACGGTGCCGTGATGGCCGACCCGGCGCGCCCCGCAAGTTGTTGTTGCACCAGAAGCAGATCCTCGAGCTCGCACGCGCGACCGAGGAGTGGGGCGTCACGCTCGTGCCGCTGAGCTTCTACTTCAAGGACGGCCGGGCGAAGGTCGAGCTCGCGATCGCCCGGGGCAAGACCCGCTACGACAAGCGCCTCGCCATCGCCGAACGCGACGCGAAACGCGAGACCCAACGAGCGCTGAAAGGCGACCGCGAGCAGCCCGGAACGTGCCGTGCAGGGCAACGGGCCTATTTCGGGACGGGAGGATCGCAGCTACCCTTGCTCGATGGTGAGGGGTTCTCACGGAGGCGCCGTTTCGGGTGGATCGGCACGTGAGGGGGCGCGCATGACCGACGAGATCCGTTTCAACAAACCGTCGCTCGAAGGCAACGAGCTGGCCTACATCCAGACCGCGGTCGAGACGGGGCATACCTCCTCCTCCGGGCCGTACGCCGCGGCCGTTTCCGAGCTCCTGCGCGAGTGGCTCGGCGCGCCCGACGTACTCCTGACGACCTCGTGCACGGCGGCACTCGAGATGTCGGCACTGTTGCTCGACCTGCAGCCGGGTGACACCGTGATCCTGCCGTCGTTCACGTTCACGAGCACGGCAACCGCCTTTGCCCGCGAGGGCGCCAAGCTCCTGTTCTGCGACATCGAGCGCGAGACACTCGGTCTCGATCCGGCCCACCTCGAGACGCTCCTCGACGACTCCGTGCGCGCAGTAGTGCCGGTGCACTACGCGGGTGTCGGCTGCGACATGGCCGGCATCGACGCGGCTATCGGCGGGCGCGACATCGCAGTCATCGAAGACAACGCGCACGGACTGTTCGGCTCCTACCGCGGGCGCCCGCTCGGGAGCCTCGGAAAATTCGCGACGCTGAGCTTCCACGAGACCAAGAACTTCATCTGCGGCGAGGGCGGCGCTCTCATCGTCAACGACGCGGCGTTCGCCGAGCGCGCGCACGTCCTGTACGACAAGGGAACGAACCGCCGCGCGTTCATGCTCGGTCAGGTCGACAAGTATTCGTGGCAGGACATCGGGTCTTCGTTCGGCCTGAGCGAGGTGTTGGCCGCGTACCTCTACGGGCAGCTCGAACAGCGAGCGGTGATCCTCAGGAAGCGCCGGGCGGTGTCGGAGAACTACCGGCGCCTCCTCGAGCCCATAGCGGAGGAGTTCTCGTTCCAGCTCCCGGTCGTGCCCGGTGACCGCGATCAGGCGTACCACATGTTCTATGTGTTGCTCCCCGACCGCCGGACGCGCGATGCAACGATCGAATCGATGTGCGCGCACGGTGTGCACCCGACGTTCCACTACGTTCCGCTCCACAGCGCGCCCGCGGCTGCCAAGTTCGCGGCTCGCCCCACGGAGTGCCCGGTAACCGACGACGTGAGCGGCCGGTTGCTGCGGCTGCCGTTCCACAACAATCTCTCGAACGACGATGCCGAGCGGGTCGTCGGTGTGTTCCGCGCAGCACTCGTCGCCGGTCGGACCCGGGCCCGGGACTGATCGAAATGAGTTCGGTCGAATGAGCTTGGCGCACCCTCGCCCCCAGCCGGCGGCCGCGCCGCTGGACATGCACAGTTTCCTGTACTCGGTCGTGATCCCCGTGTTCAACAGCGAGCCCATCGTCGGGACGACGATCGAGCGGACGGTCGCGTTCTTCGAGACGAACCGGCTCCGGTACGAGGTGATCCTGGTCAACGACGGGAGCACCGACGGATCGTGGGACGTGGTGCGGGACGCGGCCGAGCGCTACCCGCACGTGCGCGCGATGAACCTGCTCCGGAACTACGGCCAGCACAACGCAAATCTCTGCGGCCTCCGTTCCGCCAAGGGCGACTATGTCGTGACCATGGACGACGACCTGCAAAATCCGCCGGAGGAGATCATCCACCTCATCCTGGAGGCGATGAACGGCTCCGATGCGGTGTTCGGCAAGTTCCGCCGCAAGCAGGCGGCACCGCACCGGAACCTCGGCAGCAAGGTCATCGGCGTGATGAACCGCCGGATCTTCGGCCAGCCCGCCGACCTCGTCGTCAGCAACTTCCGGATCCTGCGCCGCGACGTGGTGAACCGGATCTGCGCGTCGCGCAGCTCATACCCTTACATCACCGGCCAGGCCCTGCTCTACTCGAGCCGGCGCAGCAACGTCGAGGTCGAGCATGCACCCCGCGCCGTCGGCAAGAGCACCTACAGCCCCATCCGCATCGGCCGCCTGGTGCTGCGAATCCTGTTCAGCTACTCGTTGTTCCCGCTGCGCTTCTCGGCCGTCATCGGATTCGTGATCTCGGTCCTGAGCTTCGTCGTCGGGCTGGGATTCATGGTCCGCCACCTGCTCGGCGACTCGCAGGTCACCGGTTTCACCACGATCATCGTGTTGTTGTCGTTCCTCAACGGGGTCATCATCTTGATGTTGAGCATGCTCGGCGAGTACGTACTGCGAACGCTCAAGCAGGTTACCGAGATCGAGTCGTACCACATCCTCGAAGAGATCGGCACGGATGCCTGATCGGAAGCCCGTCGATCACTTCGTGGTCGTCGGCGCGCAGCGGTGCGGAACGACGTATCTCTGCGACCTCCTCGACGCGCATCCGCAGATCGAGATGGCAAAACCGCTTCGACCCGAGCCGAAGTTCTTCCTCGACGACGACCGATACGCGCGCGGACTCGAGTACTACGAATCTGAATTCTTCTCGGAGCCCGAAACGCAAGTGCGGGGCGAGAAGAGCACGAGCTACATCGAGTCGGACGTTGCCGCGCGACGAATCGCCACCATGTTGCCGGCTGCTCCGCTCATCGTGGTGCTCCGTGACCCGGTCCACCGGGCGATCTCGAACTACCGATTCAGCGCCGAGAACGGCGTGGAAGCCCTTCCGATCTCCGAGGCCCTCCGCGTGGAGGCGTGGAAGCGACCATGGGATCGCGAGCGCTTCTCGGTTTCGCCGTTCGCCTATCTCGCCCGCGGGCGGTACATCGAATATCTCGAGCGACTCGTTCGCCACGCCGCGCCCGAGCTCATCCACGTGTTGGTGTTCGAAGAGCTCGTGACCGACGCCGGCGTCGTCGCCGACCTGTACGCCCGACTCGGTGTCGACGACAGGTTCCGGCCGGCCGCGGTCGGCTCCGCAGTCAACGCGTCGGCAACCACCGACGAACCCGTGGACACCGAGATCGAGGAACGGTTGCGCGAGTACTTTCGAGAGCCGACTCAGCGACTCGAGGAGTTCCTCGGCCGCTCGCTCCCCTGGGCGTCCGCGGTCGTGTAGACACCCAGCACGCTCAAGCCGGCCGGGAGCGGAAACCGCCGCGCGATTGCGCTCTCGACGCGCATGAGCCGCGCGGCGACGGCGTCGACGCGCGCGTTCGGAGCGAGCCGTTTCGCATTGGCCGCGAGCACGTCCTCGGTGGTGCGACGCCGCCCGAGCCGGTACGGGATCGTGCGCAGTGCCACCGCGGGCGGGAGGAGCGAGGCGAAGAGGTACTTCGAGGTCACGCGACGGAGTCCGCACGACTGCATGAACGCGTCGAGCGCTTTGCGGCTGTACCGGCGCTGGTGCCCTGCGACCACGTCGGAGTTGCTCCAAAGCGATTGAAAGGCCGGAACCGTGAGGACAATCGTGCCGCTCGGTTCCAAGACCCGTTGGGCTTCCTCCATCAGCGCCCGCGGATCGTCAAGGTGCTCGATCACGTCGAAGAACCCGAGAACGCGAACGGAGTGCGTAGGCAGCCGAAGCCCCTCGAGCGTGCTGCAGAACACGTCGCTGCACCGCATCTGCGCGATCGCGACTGCGCCTTCCATCAACGGTTCGACCGACACGACGTCGAAGCCGGCCCGGGAGAGACGCAGCGACATCGACCCGGCACCGGCGCCGATGTCCCAGATCGACCGGGCGTCCGTGGCCGCCTCGAGGGCTTCGGCGACTTCGCGCGCTCGATGGTCGAACCAGTACCCGCTTCCACCGTCGAGACCGAGCGCGGCCAACCCACCTTCGGGGTAGTGCACGCCAACTTCGTCGCCACTGACATGAACGCCGGCGGCGGTGCTGCGCACCGCGTGCGGCGGCCAGCCGAGACCGGCAAGACGTTCCAACTCGGGTCCGCCATCAACGCGTTGCTCTTCCGCCACCGGGCAAGCCTACGACGGGCGCTTCGGCGTCTTTGCCTCGACCGAGATCGAGTAGTGGCCGACGACGGCGATCCGCGCCTGGTAGTGCGCGAGGGACCTACCCAACGGTCCTGCTCCGTACGAGCTGGCAAGCCACTCCTTCTGGCGGCCCAGGACGCGAACGATGCACACGCGTTCGCCGCTCTTCGACAAGGTCGCGAGCTGCATCGCGAGCTCCCGTTGCTCGTGGTCGTCGAGCACCCCCGGCCAGTTGGCCAGGAGGCCGGTCGGCGTTGGGAGCCCGGTATAGATGTAGAGGCTGGCGAAGCCGGGCGCGGTGTAGAACGTGTCGCACCGACTCCGCACGGCAGCCGTGAGCTGGCGCAACTCGACGACCCGGGCCTTGGGCAACCGCACCAGCCGGCTGCCGGGGAGGTGCAGCGGTGTCTGGTCCGCGTAGGTGTGCCACGCGCTCACCGGCGATGTCCCGCCGAAGAGGAGGAACACGAGGCCCAGCGCTCCGATGATGAGGGCTCGCGCACCGGGCTTGGCCCGCTGCCAGAGTGCGAGGCGGTCGGCGGCGACCGCCATCGCGATCACGCAGGGAATGCAGATCGCGACGAGTCCCCACACGCGCTGCGAGGCGGGCACGGGATAGGCATGGAGAATCTGCAAGATCGCGACGGGAATGAGGAAGCGCAGTACCAGCCGTATCTTCGGCGGTGCGTCGGAGAGCAAGGCCAGGGCGGGAACCAGCGCGATCGACGGAAGCCAGGCAAGGAACACCACGTTTCCGTGTAGTACGGCGAGCCCGAGCACGTAGAGCCCGGCCAGGCCGAGACCCGCGCTGAGGAGCCATGGGCTCACGAGCTGCCGGACGTCACGGCCGCCTTTGCGGAGCAGAACTGCGTACGTGACACCGATCGTGATGAGGAACGCGAGCCACTCGAATGTGACCGCAGCCCGCCCGGTCAGGTGCTCCGCTTGTGCCGTCGGTTGGATCAGCACTCCCCGCACGAGCGCGCCCGGACTCGTCTCGTCCGCGAGCGGCCAGAGCACTGACGCGACCATCAGTGCCAGCGCGGATACCGCTATCGTGGCCAGCGCGCGTCTAGGAAGCGTGACGACGTCTACGTGCATCGGCACGTAGGTCAGGAGCAACCCGAGGGCCACGAGCAGCGCGAACTGTGCCTTTTCCAGCTGGTAGAGCCTCTGCGCCATCAGCAGGAACGGCAGCAGCAACGCCGCCGCAGCCACCGCCTTGCTCCACGTCTTCGGATAGCGCCGGTTACCGACGACGAAGCCGATGACGACGGCGGTCGCGGCGAAGAGCCCGACATTGATCTTGCACATCAAGAGGGCGCCGGTTGCCCCTCCGATGAACACGAGGAACACCGTGCGCGGGTCCAGGGCGTAGCCCGCGAGGCCGTAGAGCAACACCGCGACGAGCAGGACGATCAAGGGGCCGGGGTGCGTTGGCTGATTTCCGGCGACACCGACCAGCAAGCAGAACGTGACGAGCTCCGCGAGGAGCGTGAATGCCAGGCTCCGCGTCACTCTCCAGACCGTCGCCGCGAACAACGCGGCCGACAACCCGGTGATACCCAGGGCGATGAGCCGTCCGTTGAAAGGCGTGGGGCTCTGGCCGGTCACCTTGTAGATGAAGCCGAGGAACGAGTAGTAGAAGGGCCCGTACGCGCCGTGCGTGTGGTCGTAGAGGCTTCCGTGGTTCACGAACTGGCGCAGGGTTACGACGAGAGCACCCTCGTCGTCGTAGCCATCGGCGCGCGAGAAGAGCTCCGGGAAGAACCCAATCGTCAGGAGGGCACCAAGTACGGCGACACCGACAATCGCCGATCCGGTTCTGGCCCGCGTCTGGCTCGTCGATTCGTCACTCACCGCTTGACGCAGACGTATTCGAACGCATCCGGCGCTTGGAGGGGAACGATCAACCGGTTCAAGAAGTGGACGCGCTCGAAGAACCTGTCGCGCACTCCATGGCTCAGATGCGACAGCAACACGAACGCCAGCCGCTCGACACTCGCATGGGGACGGTCCCGGCGCCGGGCGACGAGATCGAACCCAGCCTCGTCGAGGAGACGCCGCAACGTCTTGTCGCAGTGGATCTGACTGGTGTTGGGGACGAGGATGTACCAGCGAGCACCGAACGCCCGACCCCAGAGCGACCGGTTGTCGTAGGTGTTGAACGCCCAGACTCCACCCGGCTTCAGCGCGGTGTTGAACTTCTTCATCAACGCTTTCGTATCACGAATGATCGTCATGACACCCCACGAGGCGATCACGTCATATGCGTTCGCTTCGAGCTCCGTTTCCTCGATCGATCCCGCCGTGACCGGCACGCCCCAACGTTCGGACGCGTACCTCGCCATCGGCCTCGAGAATTCGACACCCTCCGCCTCGAATCCCGCGGCGGCGGCCTCGGCGAGGAAGAATCCCGCTGCCGACGCGACCTCGAGCAATCGCTTCCCCCGCGCGTACTTCTGGAACCGATGGATCCGGCCGCGAGCGGTCTTGCGGAGATAGTCCTCACCACTGAGGAAGGAGTAGTAGTTGAGATTGCCTTGCTTGCCTTCGAAGAACTCCTGCGAGCTGTACAGCGTCCGCAGGGATTCGACCGTCAACCGGGGGTTCGCGTAGAGCGTTCCGCAATTCGTGCAGACGCCGTAATGCGTCCCGACTCCTTGCACGGTCTTCTGCAGCCGCTTGTCTACCTGGGTTGCTCCGCATATCGGGCACGCCGTCGACTCGAACTCGAGGGCACCCAGCGGTTCGAACAGCGGGGAGACCGGTTCGGGCTCATCGGCCATCGATTCCTCCGGCAGATCGGGTCTCGGATCGGGCAACGGTAGTCGCGACGAACTGGGCGACGAACTCGTTCGACTCGCTCCCCAGCGTGCTCATTGGTGCCTCCGGTTGGTACATTCGACCAGGTGCAACGCGCCTCGACGGTCCCTCCCGGGCGGGATTCGTGGGAAGAAACTCGCGAACTGAAAAGGTGCCGTAATGGCGGACCCACTGCTCGAGATATTCGCCGAAGGGCTCGGGCTCAGCACCGACGTCCTCAACGAGGAGAGCTCTCCCGACACCGTCGAGGAGTGGGACAGCCTCGCCGCCATGAATCTCGTCACGCTGATCGAGGACAGCTTCGACGTCTCGCTCAGCACGCGGGACATCATGAAGATGCGTAGCATCGCGCTCGCCCGCAGCGTCCTCAAAGCCAAAGGCGTTGCAGGAATTTGATCGTGGGCGCCGAGTCAGGCTCTGTACCACGGACGCCGCGCGAACACCAACGGCGGTGGCTCCAACACCGCAAGCAACGCGAAACCGAATCCCGCGGCGACGTGAGCGTTGGTGTCGCGGCGTCCTTCACCGCGGAGCCGGTCGAAGCCCAAGCCGGCGCGTTGCTGCTCGACGCGGGATTCACCGATCCCCAAATTCATTTCGCCGACTACAACCAGCTGCACCAGGTCTGCCTCGATCCCACGGCGATGCTCGGCGAGGACGTCGAAGTCGTCGTGCTGCTCTGGCGCATCGAAGACGTGTTCGAACAGCCGCTCGCGCGCTACCTCGCCGGCGACGACGCGGCCGGAACCGAGATCCTTGATGGTGTCGCCGAGCTCGCCTCGCTGGTCGCGAACCTCGACTCCACGTCGAAAGCGACGACCTGCGCGTCTACACCACCGCACCCGGGCGGCTGGGGTATCGATCTCCGCGACGTCGTCACGTCGTTGCGCGTCGGCCGGTTGCATCGGGAGGCGGTGTCGGCATGGCTCGACGGCCTCGCGTCGGCGCCGTTCGTGGAGATCGTCGATCTCGACGCGCTCCAACGCCTCGCCGGCGAGTCACAGGTGTTCGACACGCAGAAATGGGCGATGTACCGCCAGCCGTACCGGGGCGACTTCTGGCTCGAGCTGGGCGCGCAGATCGCGGAGGTGGTGGTACGCCGCACCACGCCGCCGCCCAAGTGCATCGTGTTGGACTGCGACAACACACTCTGGGGCGGCATCGTCGGCGAGGACGGACTCGGCGGCCTGCAGCTCGGTGACACGTTCCCCGGGCGCGCGTTCCAGGCGTTCCAGCACGAGTTGCAAACGCTCAAGTCGCGCGGCTTCATGCTCGCCCTCGCGACCAAGAACAGCGAAGCCGAAGTGCTCGACGTCTTCGAGCGCCACGAAGGAATGGTGCTGACGCTCGCCGACATCGCGACGCGGCAGATCCACTGGCAGCCGAAGTCGGAGAGCATCCGGGCGATCGCGGCGGAGCTCAACATCGGCGTCGACAGCCTCGTGTTCGTCGACGACAGCCCTTTCGAGATCGCCGAGGTCTCCGCCGCGTTCCCCGAGCTCCGCTGTTTGCAGGTTCCCGAAGAGCTCGCCGAGCTGCCGTTCCTGTTGAGCGAGTCGGGCCTCTTCCGGCGCGTCCGGATCTCCGGCGAAGATCGCCAGCGGACCGAGATGATGCAGTCGGAAGCGAAACGCCGGACGCAGCTGAAGACGATGGACCGCCCGCAGTTCCTCGCGTCGCTCGAGCTCCGAGTGATCTTCTCGAGCGTCTCCGACGATCACGTCACCCGGGTCGCGCAGCTCACGAACAAGACCAATCAGTTCAACGTCACGACGATCCGTCGCGACGAGAGTCAGATCCGGCAACTCGTGCAATCGCCGGCGCATGACGTGTGGGCGATTCAAGTGAGCGACCGATTCGGCGACTACGGAATCGTCGGCGTGGCGATCGTCGATCACGGTGCCGACGCCTCGACCATCGACACCTTCCTGATGAGCTGCCGGGTATTGGGGCGCGGCGTCGAGACCGCATTCCTGACCGCGATCGCCGACGACGCGGTTGCCCGAGGTGTCACCTCGTTGGTCGGCCACTACGAGGCCACGCGCAAGAACGGCCAGGTCGCGACCTTCTACGCCGACCACGGCTTCGAAGCCGACAGCGCGTTCCCGGGACTGTTCCGATTGGACCTCCGCGAAGGCCGACCACAGACGCCCGCGCACATCACCCTGGCTCGATGACCAGTGCCGACGACCGGACCGAGCGCATTCGACTTCTTCGCAGACTTCTTCGCGCTGTGTCTCGTCCTGGTGCCACTCTTCTACGTTCTGCCGTGGGCATGGGCCCGCCGAACGTTGCTCACGCTCGCCGGCGCATACCTGCTTGTGCTGGTCGCGCCTCGGCTCGCTTTGTTCTACCTCGCCTTCTGGGTGGCGGTCGCGACGCTACAACGTGTCGTCGCGTGGAGCGGCGAGCACAAGTGGGGCCCGCACGTTCTCAGCATCTCCATTCTCGCGACATTGGCACCGATGGTGCTTTGGAAGCTTCGCCCCGCAAGTTTCACGATCTCGTTCAATGTCTTCTTGAACAACCGGCTCTGGCAGATCTCCAACGTGGCAGGAACGATCGACTCGATCCGTCCGATCATCCTGCCCATCGGGCTCTCGTTCGCGACCTTCCGCGCCGTTGATCTGCTGGTGCAGTCCTTCCTCGGCACCATTCCCCGCCAACCGCTTGGGCACGTGCTGTTTTACGGATTTTTTCCGCCGGTCCAAGTGATCGGGCCGGTTATCGAGTACTCCGAGGTGTACGCGCAGTCCCAGAAGACGGAGGGGTTGAAGCTCGAGGACTACCGAGCAGCGTTCACCCAGGTCATCGTCGGAGTGCTCAAAGTGTTCGTCCTCGCGGTCCCGCTCGCGAGCAGCAGCGACGTTCTCGTGCTGTACAAGACCAACGGCGCGTTGGTGCTCTGGATCGAACTCTTCATGTACACGTGGTTCTTCTACCTCAACTTCTCTGGTTACTCCGATCTCGCCATCGGCACCGCGCGCCTCTTCGGCTTCCGCCTCAAGCCGAACTTCAGCCGACCCTTCACGCGCACCAACCCGCAGGATTTCTGGAACAACTGGCATATGAGCTTGACCCGATGGGCGCGACGGAACGTGTTCGTTCCGCTCGGCGGTATGCGTCAACGGTCGCAGTATCTCGCCATCGCCGCCACGATGATGACGATCGCGCTATGGCATGACATCACGGTTCCGCTCGTGATATTCGGCACCTACCACTCATGCGCTCTTATCGGAGCCCGGTTGCTCAACCAAGTCCGACCGGCCGCGACTGAACCCTCGCGATGGCTGTCGATCGGTAAGGCCACCCTCGTGTTCGTGTACGTCGCGGTCAGTATCCCGATGCTCACGCTCCACCTCGGCCAACTCGGACACTTCTACTCCGCGCTGCTGGGTCTCCGATGATCAACGCATCAACGGATCCGCGGCGCGCCCTTCCGGTGGGCGCAGTGGATGCACCAGTCGAACGAAGGAAGGAGCGGGATCAACAAGATCATCTTGCGAGCGATCGCCAAGGCTCTCCGGGAGTCGAGGCTTCCCAGTTACGTTTACGATGCTCCGGTCAACCGCGTTTTCCTCGAGACGAGCAAGCCTCTCGACAACGAAGTCCGTGGCATCGAGCACCAGCTCGAGCAACTCCAACCGAGCTTCTCGACCCCGAACATCCGGTACCAACCGCTGACCGCCGGCAGGTTCGTTTCGGGACTGAGTTTCCGCCGCCAAGATGTGATTCATATGCGCCGGGCAGAGCCGCTGGGTCCGTACTCGCAGGAGAGCTGTGTCAGCTGGTGTCACAGGTGAAATACAGGTCGGCGAGTTGCACTTCGCAGAACGGAGGGACGAACGGTGCGTGATCGCGTTCGCAAGTGGGTGGCTGAGGCGTTCATTGGCCTCCTGATAGCAGTCCTCTTGATCGTCGTTGCCGCGACGACGGTTACAACCGTGCACTTCGTATATCAGGGCTTCTGAGATGGCACGCCGGACAGTCCGATGATCGAACGGATCAACGGATTCGCGGCGCGTCGCTTCGGCGTGGGTACGACCGCGGGCAGTTTCGTCCGCATACACGTGTGGGCAGTCGGGTTCCTCGTCGTGCTCTCGTTGGTACTGCCGGCGCACGCAGCGCAGGTCGCGACCCAGTTCACGAAGAACCCCTCGGTGGAGAATCTCGCGCTCGACGTCAACGACCCCCGTGGGTTCGCGCGGAGCCCATTCGGCAAGGTCCGCTTCCGTATCGCGTGGATCACGGGATCGGAGGGAGATATTACCGACGTGAACTATCGAGAGTTCCTGCCGAGTCTCATCACGAAGCAACTCGCGGGGATCAACGGGCGCCGGATCGGCGTCGATGCTTATGTACTCGATGGGATGCGGGCCGCCGACGACTATTTCACTCTGCTCGACGTGATCCAGAGCAAGCCCGACATGATCGTGATGAGTCTCAACCCCACGTGGATTACGAGTCCGATGGCGATACATCAATCGACGCAGCTCGACAGCCGAGCCGCCGTGCAACTCTTGTCGAAGCCGACCAGTTGGCCGCTCGCCGCGGGATTGCTCTCGCCCTCAGATCTCGCTTGGGGTTTGGCCAACTCGGCGTTCCAACCACTCGAGAACCGGCAGTACTACAGCAACCGAATCCACAAGCTCTTCGACGACTTCGGGCCGCTGAGTCGCGATGGACGGGCCGCTGCGCTCGCCGTCCGGAAACCCGACCGCTCGCAGCTCATCCTCGGCATGCTCCCGGTGAACTTCTGGTTTCAATACCGCCTGCACGAGCCGCGCGCATGGCACAGCGCCATCCAATGGGCGAGATGGATGGAGAGAGCGAGCCAGGTCAACAGCGGGATCAACAAGCTCATCCTGCGCGCGATCGCAACGGAACTCCGCGACTCGAAGATTCCCAGCTACGTCTACGACGCGCCGGTCAACAGCCAGTGGCTCGCGACCAATAGCGAGTTCGCCGCGGCAGTCGGCGGCGTCGAACGACACCTCGAACAGTTCCGCAGCAACTTCGCGGCGCGCAACATTCGGTACCAGCCGCTCTCGGCGACCAGGTTCGTTCCGCCACTGGCTTTCCATGATGTCATGCACCTGAGACGAGCGGGCCCGATGGGTCCGTACCTCGCAGGCGAGCTGTGTCAACTGATCTCGCAGGTGGGGTACAAGTCCGCGGGCTGTGCCCGGCGGAGCGAAACCTCGAACGGTGCGTGATCGCTCTTGCACGTAAAGTCGAGGCTCTCGCTGGCCTCACGATTCCATCGCGGATGATGTCATTGCAGCGACTACCGTTGCGGCACTTCCCCTTCGAGTATCGAGGATTCTGAGGAAGGTCCCATGGAGAACGCCGGCGGAAACGGAGACCACGACCTGCTCGATCGAGCTCGTGCGGTGGTGGCTGACTACGGCTTCGCCGCCGACCCCATCGAAGTCCTGTGCGCAA
Source organism: Acidimicrobiia bacterium (assembly GCA_038320885.1). Classification (GTDB taxonomy): domain Bacteria; phylum Actinomycetota; class Acidimicrobiia; order IMCC26256; family PALSA-610; genus JBBQER01. The sequence continues at coordinate 39,417 of JBBQER010000003.1, read as the reverse complement.
CCGGGCCGGACTACTACAAAAGAGCTGAGCATCATCTTCGCCGGTTGCATCGAGCCCTTGACGGCGACGACGCCCGTTTCGATGACGCGATCGAAGCCTTCGTCGAGATGACCGTTGATGTCATGCGCATGCAGGATCGCTATTACCGCACCGGACAGTTCGATGGCGGCCCCGATCTCGTGAGCGAGGACGGACTCTACTCAGACGAAGACGTCATGGGTCGCCGGTATCTCTTCGGTTTGTACCTCGCGCAGATCTTCTGGCCCAACCATCTCGAGAAGCTCGTCTATTTCGAGAACGAGGTCTTGCCGTTCGTAACCGACGGCATGCGCGTGCTCGAAGTCGGCGTAGGGCCGGGTACCTATGCCCTCGCGGTCGGCCGAGCGGCCGAGCGCGTGGAGCTCACGCTCAACGACATCAGCCCGCTGAGTCTCGACCTGGCGCGGCGCATGGCCGCCGTCGATCCGGTTCGTCACCCCGCAGGGGTGCACTACTCCGAAACGGATTTCCTCCAGTTCGATACGACAATCGGCGAGCCGTACGACCTCGTCCTGTTCAGCGAGGTGGTCGAGCACCTGGCGAATCCTGCCGCTGGACTGGACGCGCTTGCGCGTCTCCTACCTCCCGACGGTCGTGTGTTCTTCTCGACGGTAACGAATGCTGCCTTCTACGATCACGCGATCGTCTTCGACAGCATCGACGAGATCGAAGACCTGGTTCGCCACCACGGCTTCGAGGTCTCGAGCAGTCACACCATCCTCGCCGTGCCCGGACCTGACGGCCGTGACGTCATCGACTACGTCGCGGTGCTTCGGCCGTCGTAATCCCTCAGGTACCGAGCGCCGGCTCGGGCTATGGCGGCCGCTACCTCCTTCATCGGCTCGCGCCCGCGATCGTTGCGCGGCTCGTCCTTCACGCTGAGAGCCTACGCGCGGCCCTCTCCCGAAACGGAGAAGTGACCGACAACAGCGAGAGGCGCTCGGTATCGCGCCAGAGATTTACCCAACGGTCCTTTTCCGTACGAGCTCTGCAGCCATTCTTTCTGGCGGTGCAGGTCACGGACGATACAGACCCGCTTGCCGCTCGACGAGAGCCGCGCGAGGTCCGCGGCAACGTCTCGCTGTTCTCTCTCGTTGAGCACTCCCGGCCAGTTCGCAAGATGGCCGGTCGGCGCGGGGAGTTTCGTGAAAAAGTAGAGGCTGCCCAGACCCGGCGCAGCGTAAAAGGTGTCGCAGTCCCGCTTGACGACCTGTGTCAGACGCGTCAGCGTCACTACCTCCGACGCGCCCACGCGGATTAGGCGTGCACCCGGCAATCGAAGCGGCGTCGCCTGCTCGTAGTCATGCCACGCGGCGATCGGCGAAACCGACGCGGTGAGGACGAGCACAACACCTAGCGCGCCCACGAGGGCGGCACGCTCTGCTCGGCCGGCAGCCAGCCACAAGGGCAATCGCTCCGTTGCAATCGCAATGGCGATCACACAGGGAACGCACATCGCGACCGCACCCCACGCTCGCTGCAATCCGGCAACGGGATACGCGTGCAGCATCTGAAGGATGGCTACGGGAACGAGGAACCTGAGCACGAGCCGGATCTTCGCCGGCACCGCCGTAAGCCACGCGAGCGCCGGGATCATTGCGATCGCCGGAAGCCACGCAAGAGAGTTGGTCCGGACGCCACCTACCGTTCCTAGTCCGAGGACATACAACGCGGCGAGGCCGAAGGCGACGTTGGGGACCCAAGAATTGCCGAAGAGTGTCGGCTCGCCGTCTTCGTTCTTCTTCGCGACGGCGACGTAGGCGATCCCGACCGTGCTGACGAACGCGAGCCACACGAAGTCGATTCCGGGCTCAGCCGTGAAATTATCAGCTTGCCCGAGCGGTTGAATCACAAGTGCCCGGAAGAGCGCGCCCGGGCTCGTTCCGTGCAGGAGCGGCCAGAGCGCCGACGCAACCATCGGCACGATCGCTGCGACTGCGACCGTTCCGAGTGCTCGCCGGCGAAGCGCTATCTCGTCGACATGCATCGGCGCGTACGAGAGCAGCAATCCGACGCTGACGAGAAGACCGAACTCGGCAATCGAGATCAGGTACAACCGTTGAAACATCAACGCGAACGGAAAGAGCACCGCGGCGGTGGCCGTGATCGCGCGCCATGCCTTGGGGTAGGCCCGATTTCCGACCACGAACCCGACGGCCACAGCCGTCGCAGCGAGGAGGCCGACATTGATCTTGGTCATCAGCAGCGCACCGACGGCAAACCCCGCCCACACGAGGAACACAGTGCGTTGGTCGAGGGCGTAACTCGCGAGTGCGAACACCAGTATCGAGACGACGAGCACGATCAACGGTCCCGGATGGCTCGGCACCCCGCCGGCGACCTCGATAAGCATGGCGAAGGTCACCGCCTCCGCCAGGAGGGTGAACGCGAGACTTCGCGTCACGCGCCACACCGTCGCCGCGAACATGGCGGCTGCCGCGGTAGTGAACGCCAGCGCGAGAAGCCGCGCGCCGAACAGCGTGGGTTCCTGTCCGGTCAGCCGATACATGAGCCCCATGAACGAGTAGTAGAACGGGCCGTAGGCACCGTGCGTGTGGTCGTAGAGACTTCCGTGCTTCAGGAATTCGTTCAGCGTGGCGAGCAGCGCCCCGTCATCATCGACGAGAGACAGTTTCGAGAAAGCCATCGGAAAGAACGCAACCGCGAGCAGAACGCCGAATGCCACGACAGAGAACGTTGCCGTGCGGACTCGTGCTGCAGCGGTCGTCTCGGCACTCACCGCTTGACGCACGTGTACTCAAACGCGTCGGGCGCGCGCAGCGGGACGATGATGCGGTTCAGGAAATGCACACGCTCGAAGAACTTGTCACAACTGCAGTGGCTGATGTGCGACAACAAGACGAAGGCAAGGCGCTCGAAGCTCGCGTCGGGGCGATCGCGGAGCCGCGCGACCAGATCGAAGCCCGCCTCGTCGACAAGTCTCCGCAGGGTCCTGTCCTTGTGGATCTGGCCGGTGTTGGGGACGAGGATGTACCACCTCGCTCCAAACGCTCGGCCCCGGAGCGACCGGTTGTCGTAGGGGTTGAACGCCCAAAGACCGCCCGGCTTCAGAGCGGCGTGAAACTTCGCCATCGTCGCCCGGGGATGGCGAATGATCGTCATGACGCCCCACGACGCGATCACGTCGTACCCTCGAAGAATTCTTCGGAACTGTAAAGCATGCGGAGAGAATCGACCGTAAGTCTGGGATTCGCATAGAGCGTGGCGCAGTTCGTGCAGATACCGAAAGGCATCTCGACACCTTGCACGGCCTTTTCCAAACGCTTGCCGACCTCGGTTCCGTCGCAAACTGGGCAAGCAGCGGGCTCGAACTGGAGAGCCCCGGGCGGTTGGAAGCGCGGGGCGCCCGGTTCGGGCTGCTGATCCATCATGGCTCTCCGACTACAGCGGCCGCTTTCCGCCGACACGCTAGGCCACGTCACCATGGAACGCATCGCGTTCGGGACTCATCGCCCGAGTCACCTAGCTCCCGATAGCGGGCGCCGGCTGTCGCTCCTCGGTCTGCAGGTTCGAGAAGTCCTCGACGTCGCCCTCCACGTTCACCCGCGGCAGCCATTCGAGCCACTTCGGCAGATACCAGTTGCGGTCGCCGAGCAGCTCCATCGTCGCCGGCACGAGCACGAGCCGCACCAGCGTCGCGTCGACGAGCACTGCGAACGCGAGCCCGAAGCCGATCAACTTGAGCACGCGCAGATCCGAGAGCACGAAGCTGCCAAAGACGCAGATCATGATCGCGGCCGCGGCGGTGATGAGGCGCGCGGTCTTGGCCAGCCCGTGCGCGACCGCGAGCGAGTTGTCACCGTGCTGGTCGTACTCCTCCTTGATGCGACTGAGGAGGAACACCTCGTAGTCCATCGAGAGGCCGAACACGATCGCGAACAGCATCATCGGAATCCAGGCCTCGATCGGCCCTTCCTTCCCGATGCCCACGAAGCTCTTGAGCCAACCCCACTGGAAGATCGCGACGATCACGCCGTAAGCGGCGCCGATCGAGAGCAGGTTCATGATCACGGCTTTGAGCGGCACGAGCAGCGATCGGAACACGAGCATCAACAGGATGAAGCTCATGAACAGGATCACGAGGAACATGTAAGGAAGCCGCTGGCCCTGGAGATCGGCGAGGTCGACGCCGACCGCGGTCTGGCTGCCGACGTGCATGTCGAGGCCGGTGCCGCGGGTCGCGTTCGGGATGACGTCGTCTCGGAGCCGGTGGACGAGCTGCGTCGTGCTCTCGTCCTGGGGCGAGCCCTTCGGCACGACCTGGATCAGCGCGCCGACGCCCTTCGGGCTCGGAATCACCGGGCTCACCTGGAAGACGTCGGGATCCTTCGCGATCGCATCGTGGAGCGTGTTGACGGTGGCGAGGTCCGACAGCTTGGCGTTCCCGGCGATCAGGAGTGGGCCATTGATACCCGGCCCGAACCCCTCCGAGAGGAGATCGTACGCGCGCCGGGTCGTGAACTTCGTCGGGTCGTTGCCCGAGTCGGCGATGCCGAGCCGCATCGAGAAGAAGGGCAACGCGAGGACCAGGAGGAGCAGGAGACCGCCGATGGCCGCGGGCCAAGCCCGGCCTTGGAGCGTCTGGCTCCAACGGGTCCAGAAGCTGCCCTCGACCGCGCGCTTCCGCTTGGCGCTCGGCAACGCGAACTTGTCGATCGTGTGGCCGACGAATCCGAGCACCGCAGGCAGCAGCGTGACCGCCGCGCCCATAACGAACAGCACCGCGAGCGAAGCACCGATCGCCAGGCCCCGAATGAACGACACGCCGATCACGAACAATCCGAGCAACGAGATGACAACCGTGCCACCGGCGAAGAGCACCGCCCGGCCACTGGTGTCGATGGCATGCACGACGGCGCGTTCGGGATCGGCGCCTTCGTGCAACGCCTCGCGGTAGCGGGTGCTGATGAACAGCGCGTAGTCGATACCGACGCCGATACCGATCATGGCAGTTACCTGCGGCGCGAAGGACGGAATGTCGAGCACGCGCGCGAGCAGTGTGACGGTGGCGAGGCCGATACCGATTCCGAACAGCGCGGTCATGATGGGGAGACCCATCGCGAGCAGCGAGCCGAAGGCGAGCAGCAGGATCAGGATGGCCGCGGCGATCCCGATCCCCTCACTCGCCGGTTGGGTCTGATCGACGAACATCGAGCCGCCGAGCTCGATCTGCACGTCGGCCGAGTTCGCTTTGCTCACGAGACCGCGCATGTGGGTCGCGAGGTTGATCGGCACGTCGTTGGCCTGCACGTCGAAGAGGATCTCGGCGTACGCGATCTTTCCCTTGCTCGAGAGGAACCGCGCGTTCTGCGGGTCGTAGGGAGACGCGACCGACTTCACGTGCGGCTGCTTGCGCAGCTCGGCGAGCAGCGAATCGATCGCGGCCTTCACCTTCGGTGAGGTGACGGTGCCGGGCCCCTTGTCCTTGAACACCAGATCGCCCGTGTCGCCCTTGCGCGCGAAGTCCTTACTGAGAACGCTGAACGCCCGTCCCGACTCACTCCCCGGCACGTCGAACGTCTTGAGCAGATCGCCGCCGACGGTCTGCGCGAGCACGTTCACGCCGACGAGCAGCACGATCCAGAGAATCAGGACCCGCCAGCGGTGGCGGTAGCAGGAAGCGGCAAGGCGTCGAAGCATGCCGGTCAGGCTATTGGGCTCGGTCCGTCGAAAGCGGACTCAAGACTCACGCGGTCGCGTCGGCCTGCTGCTTCGCGATCTCGGCGTGCCCAACTTTCATGTCGAGCGCCCGCACCTTCTCGATGAGATCCGTCAACACCGCGGCAGGCAGAGCACCCGGCTGGGAGAAGATCAGTACCTGCTCGCGGAAGATCATCAGTGTCGGGATCGACATGACGTTGAACGCGGCGCCGAGCTCCGGCTGCGCCTCGGTGTCGACCTTGCCGAACACGAGATCCGGGTTGTCGGCCGCGGCCTGTTCGAACACGGGCCCGAACTGCCGGCACGGACCGCACCAGCTCGCCCAGAAGTCGACGAGCACGACGTCGTTGTCGGTGACTGTCGCGTCGAGATTGTCCTTGGTGAGCTCGACGGTGGCCATGATTTCTCCTTGCACGAGAGACGGCAGAACAAGGTCCAACGGCAGGGCCACCGAGGTCATTCCCGGGGCGGGTTGGCCCGCAGGACCGAGCGGACGGGCCGGTCGAGACGGACGTAGTACCAGCCCCAGCGCACGAGCACGCGCAGACGGTTCTCGAACCCGATCAGGTAGTAGAGGTGCACGACGAGCCACGCGACCCAGCCGATGAACCCGGTGAACTGGATCGGGCCGATCTGCGCCACCGCGGCGCGCCGGCCGATCGTGGCCATCGTGCCCTTGTTGAAGTAGCGGAACCGGCGGCCGGGCTCGCCCCTGGTGATCTGGCGGGCGACATACCGGCCGGCCTGCATGGCGGCCGTCGCCAGCATCGGCAGCGGCTGGCCCTTGTGGTCGGGCTCGGCGGCGACGTCGCCGATCGCATGCGCGTGCTCGACGCCGAGGATGCGCAGGTGATCGTCGACGGCGATGCGGTGCGTGTCGGTGTGCTTGACACCGGGATGCAGTGGCACCGACGACGGCTGCACTCCTGCCGTCCACACCAACGTCGCGGTTCGGAACTCGGAGCCGTCGCGGGTCACGACGCCGGCGTCGTCGACCGACGCGACCAGGAGGTCCGTGCGCACGTCGACGCCGCGCCGTTCGAGCTCGCGGCGTCCGTACGCCGAGAGGCGGCGCTTGAACGTCGGCAGCACGCGGTCGCCGCCTTCGAGGAGGATGATGCGGAACTCGTGCGGACGCAGCTCGGGGTATTCGCGCGGCAGCACGAGCCGCGCGAGCTCGGCCAGCGCACCCGCGTATTCCACGCCCGTCGGACCGCCGCCGACGATGCAGAACGTGAGCAACCGCTCGCGCTCGGCGGGATCCGTCGCGGCGGCCGCGCGCTCGAGGCAGTCGAGCACGTGGTTGCGAAGCTGCAGCGCCTCGCCCAGATCCTTGAGCCCGAGCGCGCGTGCTTCGATCGCCGCGTTGCCGTAGAAGTTGGTAACGCTGCCCGTTGCGAGCACGACGTGGTCGTATTCGAGCACGGCACCGTCGGCGAGGCGGACGTGTTGCTGCGTGAAGTCGACGTCGACGACCTCACCCTTGCGGTAGCGGACGTTCGGCGCGCCGCTCAGCACCTTGCGCAACGGCGCCGTGATCTCCGACGGCGCCAGCAGGCAGCTCGCGACCTGGTACAGCAGCGGCGTGAAGAGGTGGTAGTTCTGCTTGTCGACGAGCACGACGTCGACCGGCTGGTCGCGCAGGGCCTTCGCGCACTGCAGACCGCCGAATCCGGCTCCGACGATCACGACCCGGGGATGGGGACGCATCCGCAGGACTGTAGAATGAAGACCTCTTCACGGGCCTACCGCTCACGCACCGGGCCCGCGCGAGAACTCATTGCGAGCACTCGTCGAAGAGGATTGACATGGGGGTGCGTGGCTTCGATCTCGGGGATCGAGGTGGGAGAAGCGAGCCGACGTCGCCGGATCGTCGTGAAAGAGCCGGCAAAACCAATACATGCCAACAACAACAGCATGGCACTAGCTGCCTAAGTAATTAGGTAGCTCGCCCGCGCCGAGCCCGTCACTCGCTCGGACGGTGCGTCATCGAGAGTGACTTACTTACCGGCAAGGCCTCGGGGCCGGCGAGGACATCAAACGAGGATTGGGTGGCTGCAGAGTGCCGATGCCCGGCAGCTCACCCGAAACCAATCATCGGCTGCGCTCGGAGAAGTCCCATTTAGAGTTCGGGAGACGGGGGTTCGACTCCCCCCACCTCCAAGAGTGCTCAGGGTTCGTCCGTGAGCATTGTTGGAGGTGAGCCAGGCTCCCAATTGCAATAGCGATCGAGAATTGCATCGGCGCGTCGCGCATTGAGTACGACGTAGGGTGCCGTCGTGTCGGTACCGCCTGTCGATCTTGGCGCGGATCTTTCCCTGCGCGGTACTGACGGCTCCTATGCGCTCGATGTTCCTCGTGGCTGGGAGGGAGCTCCGGGCACGGTGTACGGCGGGTACTTGGCCGCCGCGGTCGTGCGCGCTGCCGGCATGGTTACCAGCGCTCTACGACCTGCATCGCTCGGTTGCCAGTTCGTACGGCCCTGCACGCTCGATGGCCCGCTCCGGATCGACGTTGCCTCGCTTCGGCGCGGGCGCACCAGCGACCTCTTGCATGTCGCCGTCTCCCAGCGGGAAAAGCTGTGCGTAGAGGCCGACGTTCGGGCGGTCGATTCCACACCCGGACTCGAATTCGAACCCGAGCGCGTGCCGGCGCTCACCGACCCGGACGATCTTCCTCTCCTCGTTGACGTCATCCGCGAACAGGGAGGCAATGCGGGTGGTCACCTCACATATCTCGAGTACCGCACCAGCGCGAACGAGTCCGACTGGCGCAATGCTGACGGCAAGCGTGCTCTGACCGGCTGGGTTCGCTACGCACCAAGGTGCGTATACGACGATCCCTTTCTCGAGGCCGCTCGCGTACTGGTGCCGATCGACACGCAGGTGCCGGCGGCCTTCGACCGTGCGCAAGCGCTGTGGGGTCCGCCACGCGGCGGAACCTTCTTTGGGACCACGCTCGACTTGTTCGTGCATTTCCATCGCGCGCTCGGTACCGAGTGGCTCTACTACGAGACCCACGCTCCGGTCGCCCACGATGGTCTGGCCAGTGGGCACGCCCAAATCTGGTCGAGCCGCGCCGAGCTCCTCGCCACCGGCATCAGCCAGGTTGCGTTCGTGCCGGTCGCCTAGGACAGGTTCGTTGTATCTCCGACGTAGTGTTGTGAACGTGACCGGGAGAGACGTCTGGACCCTCGGCGCCGCCCCGGCGACCGCCGTGAGCTTCGTCGTCGAAGCCCGGGAGGCATCGTGAAGGTCGAGATCGCCGGACGCGTGTCGTCGACCCTGCCGGCCGACGACGACCACCCGTACCGCACGGGTGCCTGGCAACCCAACTTCGTCGAGTACGACGCGTTCGATCTGGAGATCGACGGTGAGCTTCCCGACGATCTCTGCGGGGTCTACCTCCGCAACACCGAGAATCCCGCGCACCCGTCGATCGACCGGTTGTATCACCCGTTCGACGGCGACGGCATGCTGCACATGATCCGTTTCTCGAATGGCGCCGCGGAATATCGGAATCGGTTCGTACGCACGGAAGGCTTCGCCGCCGAGCAAACCGCCGGGCACGCCTTGTGGAGCGGCATTCTCGGCGCGCCTGATCAGTCGCTCCGGGACGACGGTTGGGGTGCGCGCACGCGGATGAAGGACGCCTCGAGCACCGATGTGGTCGTGCATGCGGGGCGCGCACTCACGTCGTTCTACCAGTGCGGCGACCTCTACGGCTTCGATCCCGAGACGCTCGAGCAGCTCGGTCGCGAGCGGTGGAACGGCAAGTTCCCGAGTGACTGGGGGATCTCGGCGCACCAGAAGCCCGACGTGAACACCGGCGAGATGCTCGTGTTCAACTACGCGAAGACCGCTCCGTTCATGCACTATGGCGTCGTCGACGCGAAGAACGACCTCGTGCACTGGGTCGACGTTCCGCTGCCCGGTCCCCGCCTCCCGCACGACATGGCGTTCACCGAGCACTACGCGATCCTCAACGATTGCCCGTTGTTCTGGGACGCCAACTTCCTCGAAAAGGGCGCGCACGTTCCGCACTTCCGTCCGGATCTGGCGACGCGGTTCGCCGTGATCCCGCGCCGCGGCGACACCGCCGACATCCGGTGGTTCGAGGCCGACCCCACCTACGTCCTGCACTGGGCGAACGCGTACGAAGACGGCGACGAGATCGTTCTCGACGGCTTCTTCCAGCGCGACCCGATGCCGGGCCCGGGCGACGAGACCGATCCCTACCGTCGTGCCTTTCGCGGGATCGATACCCACCGGATGCAGACCGTGCTGAAGCGCTGGCGCATGAACCTCACGACGGGGGAATGCAAGGAAGCCGCGGTGTCGGATCGGATCATGGAGTTTCCGATGATCAACCAGAACTTCGCGGGCCGACCCTACCGATACACCTACAACATGACGACGCAACCCGGCTGGTTCCTCTTCGACGGCATCGTCAAGGTCGACCTGCAGACCGGCGCCGAGCAGAGATACGCCTTCGGTGACGGGGTGTTCGGCAGCGAAGCGCCGATGGCGCCGCGCGCCGGAAGCGTCGACGAGGACGACGGCTACCTCGTGACGTTCACCACCGACATGCCGCGCGACTGCTCGGAGTGTCTCGTGCTCGACGCGAAGGACATCGCCGCCGGTCCGATCGCGCGCGTACGGCTACCGGAGCGAATCTCGAGCGGCACGCACTCCTGGTGGGCTCCGGCGGCGGGCTGATCGCACACCGCCCGGCGACGAGGCAGACGCAAACCGTCACGAATTCTCATCAAACGCGAATCGGTGACGGTAAGCGGCACGGATTCACATCAGAACACTGAGATCAGCGGTTCCCGGCAGTCCGGTCGGCTGCCCTTCATGGGCTACCGACGTAGTCGCCGGTACAGACGTTGATATAGGTGCCGGCGTCAAAGGTGTCCCCGTGTTGCGGGTAGAACCATTCGACCGAGAAGAAGTCGGCCGCGAACGGGTCCGCGGGTGCGCCGAAGTTGTCCTGGAACAGCGTGAACATCTTGCCCCGGTAGCTGAACATGCTGCTCGTGTCGGCGCCGAACACACCAAAGCGTTTGTCCGTACGGTTCGGCGAGCGCGATCCGTCCTCGCGCATGACCCGAGAGGTGGCACCATGATCGATCTTCCAGACGATTTTCGATGCGGCCGACCCGGCCGGAAGCGTCGTGCACGGGTGCCGCGCCGCGGTGTTGCCACTATCAGCGCAACCGACCGCAAAAAAACGTCAACGCGAGGAAGACAGTCGCGCCGCGCGCCGCCATACCAGCGCAACGGTACGGCCGGCAGTTCCATCGCTCAACCCGCGATCGCGGGTCGCTCTACGGTGCGGCGCGCACGGTTCGCTCGAGGATGCCGAGGGTGGCCTTCAGCGCGGATTCGGGGATGATCGGCCAGGCGTCGTTCGGCTTCCACTTGTCAGCGACGTTCGACCAGTCGTAGATCGACGTCACGACCGTGCCGTCGGCAACAGGTTCGAGCCGGTACCCGTAGTAGTGCCCGATGCTCGGGAAACCTTCGCCCGACACCTCCCACGTGACGAGCCGATCTTGCTCGTAGTCGGTGATCGTGACGGTCACGTCGTACTTGCCCATAGGACGGTCACCTAACGACTCGCGGTCCATGTGGATCACGAAGGTGTCGCCGACGGCGCCGACCGGCTCGCCAGTCGAGCTCTGCAACATGCCGGAAGCGTCGATCGCGACATGCCCCCGCGGATCGCACACGACCCGAAAGATGGCCGCCGCGTCGGCGGGGATGGTCCGCTGGACCTCGATTCGTTCGTTCATGTTCGGCAAGGTATCGATTACCGGATCAATGCCGCGCTCGCCGCCGGGGGTGCGGGCTCGTGCGGGCGACCGCGCGGATGAAGCTCGTCGGCCGCGAACAGTTGGTGCAGGAACTGGATCGCGACCGAGCCTTCACCGACCGCCGCCGCGACCCGCTTCACCGAACTGTGTCGAACATCGCCGGCGGCGAACACTCCGGGCACGCTCGTCTCGAACAGGAACGGACTCCGTTCGAGTGGCCAGGAATCCGGGGCGGGGAGATCGGACCCGGTGAGGACGAAGCCGGCTTCGTCCCGCTCGATCTCGGCCGGCAGCCACTCGGTGCGCGGTCGCGCGCCGATCATCAGGAACAGCGCGTCGGCGCTGACGGTCTCCTCGGCGCCGCCGGCGCGATCGCGAAGGATCAGGTGCTCGAGCCGACCGTTGCCGCCGCCGCCGACAACCTCGGTCCCGAGTTGGACCTCCAGGTTGTCGGTCGCCTCGATCTGGCGGATCAAGTAGTGCGACATGCCGGCTGCGAGTGACTCGGCTCGCACGACCAGCGTGATGCGTCGCGCGAATCGGGCGAGATACAAGGCGGCCTGACCGGCTGAGTTCGCGCCGCCGAGGATGTAGACGTCGCGGTCCGCGACGCGAGATGCCTCCGAAGCGGGACTGCCGTAGAAGACGCCGGCACCGTTCAGCGCCTCCAGCGAAGGCACGCCGAGGCGGCGATAGGAGGCGCCGGTCGCGAGGAGAACGGCGCGGGCCCGAACCCAGCCGGCGTCGGAAAGCGCCACGCCGAGCCCGTCGCCGTCGCGGCGAATGTCGGTGACGCGCTGCATGAACGCGAAGTTCGCGCCGAAGACCCAGGCCTGCTGGTACGCGTCCTGCGCCAGGCGGCGACCGCTGACACCCCGAGGAAACCCGAGATAGTTGCGAATCAGCGAGCTCGAGGTCGCCTGCCCGCCGATGCCGCCTTCGTCGACGACCAACGTGCTGAAGCCTTCCGACGCGCCGTACACCGCGGCGGACAGGCCGGCCGGGCCCCCGCCGACGATCACGAGGTCGAAGTCCATGCGCTCGGGGTGCACCGGCGAGCCGGAAGCCTGCGCCAGCTCGGCATTGGTGGGATCTTGCAGGATCGTGCCATTGGGGAACACGACGAGCGGCAGCTTCAGGTTCGTCCCCGCCTGCTCGACCATTGCCTGCCCGCTCTGCGAGCCGGCCAGGTGGAACGCGTGCGGCATCGCGCAGCGTCCGAGTGCCTCCCTGAGCTCATACGCGCGGCCCGACCACGATTCGCCGACCACGACGACGGTGTGCGGCGAGGTGCGCTGCCCTTCGGCCCAGTCGCGCAACAATCCCGAGATTGCGTGATGGAAGAGCTCGTCGGGCGGCGGCGACGGCCTCAGCAAGTAGTGGTCGATGCGACCGGACGCAATCGAGTCGAAGATCGCCTCGCCGGTGGCCGGGTCGCCCCAATCGCCCCACCCGATCAGCAAGATGCGCCGTGCATTCGGATGAAGCCGCCGCGACTCGTCCAGCAGCTCGCTGCCGGTCATCCCCTCCAGCCACTGGGCCGCCAGGACCAACGCGACGTCCGCATCGGCGTCCGCAAGTTCCTGCATCCGGGCGCGCGCGTCGTCGGGCGAGCGAATGCACTCGACCTGGTAGTTGTGGCTGTAGCGCTCGCGCAATTCTCGCTCGAGGTCGAGCATCGCTTCGGGGTCGCCTTCGACCGCGATCAGCACGGGGTCTGACACGGCGGCAATCTACCGCGGGCCTGCGCGGGCGCTCAGCGCCTGACAGAATCGCGACTGTGAATGTCGTTGACTTCGCGGACGTCGCCGTCGAGTTCCGACGTCGTGTCGAGCAGATCCAATGGGCGTCGATGACAACGGTGGACTCGCGCAATCGTCCGCGCGGCCGGCTCGTGCATCCCGTCTGGGAGGAGCCGGTCGGTTGGTTGGCGACGGGTCGTCACTCCTTCAAGGCCCAGCATCTCGAGCGGAACCCGTTCGTGTCCCTCGCGTATTGGGACCAATCACACGAGCAGATCTACGTCGAATGTCGCGCGACGTGGGTTGACGACGACCGCGAACGGCTACGTCTCTGGCAGCTCTACGAGACCAAGCCGGAGGGCTACCCGCTGGAGCACTTCTTCAAAGCGCCGACCCATCCCGAGTATGGACTCCTCCGGTTCGATCCGTGGCGGATCGAGCTCTGGAACGTCAAGGAGCTCTTCGCGGGTACCCCGCCGACTGTCTGGCGCGCGCCCGCACACTGAGGGGACATGCACGCAGCCGAAGTCGTGGAAGTCGATGTCGATCACCTCACCGACGCCGACCGGCGCGCCCTCGTCGCGTTCGAACAGACCATGTGGGCGGAGCACGCGCCCGACGAGGTGTCGATGGCCGAGGAGCCAGCACTGTGGCTCGCGACGCAGCAGCGTCCCAACGCCCAGCGGGTGACGTGGGTCGTGCGCGCGGAGTCCGGCAACGCGATGGCGGGCGTCGCAGCGCTGAGCCTGCCGGCGACCGACAACCAGCACCTCGGGAACGTCGAACTACGCGTCGCGCCCCCGTACCGGCGGCAACGGATCGGCCGTTCGCTCGTGGCCGCGGTTGCCACGCGCGCGAAGGCGGAGCACCGGCGCGTGCTCGCCGGCTTCTCCTGGGACCTCGCCTCGGCCGGTGAGTTGTTCGCGTGCTCAGTCGGGGGCGCCGACCGGCAGGTCATCCGTCGCAGTGACCTCGACCTGCGCGCGGTCGACCGTGACCTCGTTGGTCGATGGCTCGACGTTCCGAGCGAGGTGCGCGAGCGGTACGAGCTGTGGCCGGTCGTGGGTGCCTACCCCAGCGACCAGTACGGCGCGATCGCCGAGATCGAAGTGGTGATGAACACCATGCCGCACGACGACCTCGACGTCGAGGACGCGGTGATGGACGCCGACTGGGTGGCACAACGCGAGCAGCAGCAGGCGCAGTCTCCTGGGGAACGATGGACGATCTTCGCCCGCGAACGCGCCACGCAACGGCTCGTCGGCTACACCCAGGCGTTCTTCTACGAGGACTGGCCGGGTCATGTCGACCAGGGCAACACCGGCGTGCACCCGGATCACCGCGGCCACGGCTTGGGACGCCGGCTCAAGGCGGCGATGATCGACCGCATCTTCCGCGACAAACCCGAGTCGTTCCGCATCCGCACGCACAACGCGTTCACCAACGCGCCCATACTTGCCATCAACAACGAGCTGGGTTTCGTCGTCACCGCCAAGCAGACCGTCTGGGAAGCCGACGTCGACGAGGTGCTGCGGCGCGTGGCCTCAGCGTGACCGACTCGACCCGCATCGGTGAGCTCGGCTTACGCTGTTCATTGCGCGTTTAACCCCGAAAATCGACGTCAAACGCGCAAAGTTCGAGCGATCGGGCTCAGGCCTGGCGGCCCATGAAGGCGAGGAACTGCGTCTGCTCGTCGGCGCCGGGTGGAACGTCGACCTTCGGACCGCAGACGCCGGGCGTGCGCATCATCTCGTCCATCGGCTTGGCCATCTCGAACATGTCGTGCACGTCGGTGGGATCGAGCTTCTCGTCGCCACCCGCCGCGCGCGCGATATCCCATGAGTGCACGACCAGATCCATAAACCCGAATCGCGCGACGCCCTGTTCGAAGGTGCCCTTGCCCATGCGTCCTTCGTAGGCCGTCGTCGCGATCGCGGGATCATCGAGTGCGGCTTGAATCGAGTCGCGCCCGTTGGCCCACGCGCCGCGAGGCTCGTCCTCGACCGAAGGACCGGCAGGCACCTCGCGGTTGATCAGGCCGAGGAACATCGCGCAGTTGCCGACGATGTGTCCGACGACATCTCTCGTGGTCCAGTCGTCGCACGGCGACGGGCTGTTCCAACGATCGTCGGGCACGGCATCGACACGTGCGCCGAACTTGGCGGCCAGATCACGGAAGCGTTCGGAGATCTCACTCATACCCGCGACCCTAACGGCCGCGCGTCAGGCTTCGTCGGCCCACACCTCCATCGATTCCAGAGCGGCTCCGCCCCAAGTGGTGACCATGGCGCCGTCGAGCGCATCGCGACCGCGGGCGGTCACAACCCGGCCGATACGCGGCTGGTTGTTGCGAGGGTCGACGGTCCACCACCGCCCGTCGAGCCAGGCTTCGAACCACGAGCAGAAATCCATCGGAAGATCGGGCGGGACCACGTCGATGTCGGGGAGGTACCCGGCCACGTAGCGCGCCGGGATGTTGAGCGCGCGGCAGAGCGTGATGCCGAGCTGCGTGAGATCCCGACATACGCCGGCGCGCGACTCCCACACGTCGTACACGATGGTCTGCGCGTTGACCCAGTCGCACACTGCCTGCACTCGCGACCAGCCCGGCTTCACCGATTCGAACAACTCCCACGCTTGATCGTGCAGCGTGTCGGGCCAGCAGAAGCGGCTCGGGAGCAGGTAGACGAATATCTCGTCGGGCAGGTCCTCGATCGCGGTCTCGCCGGCACTGGTGTAGACGTCGTCGGGCATCGACGGCACCTCGACTGTCGCGTCGTAACGCAGCCGCGACCGGCCCGGCGGAAGGATCAGGCGTTCACACGCGTTGCCGTACGCGTCGACATAGCTGCGTGCGGGAGCCGGTGGCTCCCAACTCTCGGCGACGACGCGATGCTCGCCGTCGGGACGCGGTCGCACCTGCCACAGCGACGGCGTGGTCTCCGGTGCGATGTACTCGAACTGGCAACCGACGCGTACCAGCACCTCGGCAGTCTTCCCGGCGGCCGTAAACGCGGCGATGCCCGAACATGTCGGCAGTGTGAACTCACCCCATCGCCCGTCGACATCTGACACGGGAACCACAATCAGCTCCGGCTTCAAGTCGTCGATGGGCCTCTGAGGTCTTGCTGATCGGGCCGGGGGGCTACCTGCACTCGGGTTCTACAGGCTGGCACACTTCCCCGCCCGGATCCACGAGACCAGACTGCGTCCGGATGACCGCGATCGGGATGCTGGTGACATCGGCTTGGCGCCGGCATCGGCGCGCTTCGGTTTTCCTCGCGGTGGTCGCGGGGTTGGCCGCAAGCGTGGTGGGGGCATCGTTCCAGGCGGCCGATCGGGCCGGCACGTCGATCCCGCGATTCATGGCGCAGAGCCGTATCTACGACCAGATCGCCCAGGGCTGCCCGCCGGGCGTCAACCCCGACGACATCCACAGTACGGCCGCCGGCCTCAGGCTCTGTGGGAACCCGACGGTGACGCAACGGTTCCGTCGCGTCGTCAACCGCTTGGACGGCGTCGAGCGCACCTCGTTGGGAACGACGCTCGTCGTCGCGTTGCTCGACCCGTCCGTGTCGAATCATTGGGGCCGGTTGAGCCTGCTCGAGGGCGCAGGCACGCCGGGCTCTCCGCCTGTGCACGGTTACCCGATCATCGTCGACGGTCGGCTCGTCGACCCGGCCGCCGGCGACGAGATCATGCTGGGCGCCGACGCGGCGCGCCAGGCCCGACTCCACGTCGGTGACACCGTGCGCGTCGCCGGTTGGCACCAGCGCGACCTGGACGCGGCGATCGACGGCAGTGTCAAGCCGCAGACGCCGCCCTTCTCGTCGAAAGTCGTCGGGATCGTGCGGTACCTCGAAGACGTGCAGCCCGACGAGGGGGGCAGTCTTTCCGACGTCGTGATCTCGGGCAGAGTCTACGCCGGGCCCGGTTGGCTCGCCGCGCACGCCTGGGGGATAGCCGGCTACGGCTCGGGTGTGTTCGTGCGGCTCCGCGGCGGTCCGCAGTCGGTCCCCGCATTCGATCGCACGCTCAGCAAGGGTCCCGGAGGATGGTTCACCCAGACCACCACGATCGGCGACGTCTCGGTGTCGTCGCTGCGACGCGTTATCGACCTCGAACGGAACGCGCTGCTGATCTTCGCTGTCATCGCAATCGCCGCGAGCATCGGATTCGTCGGTCTCACCGCGTTGCGAGAGCTGCGGCGGGAGGCCGCCGAGTTCGCGCGGCTGTCTGCGATCGGGATGACGCGGCGCGAGCTCCGGCTCGTCAACGTCGGGCGCTCGTTGACGATCGCCCTCCCCGCCTGCGCGGTCGCGGCGGTTGGTATCGTCGCGCTCTCGCCCTTCGGCCCGCTCGGCCTCGCGCGCGAGACGGAGTTCGACATCGGCGTGAGATTCGACGCGACCGTCGTGGCGCTCACCCTGCTGGCCGTCATCGCGCTCTTCGCGGTTACGGGCCTCATCGCGCCGATCGAGGGAGAGGCGCCTCGACGCTTGCGCGCCGGCCAGCCGGCGTCCCGGATCGAGCCGGTGCTACGCGGCGTGGGCCCGGTCGCACTGGTCGGCGCGAGCGTCGCCCGGGGTCGCTCCTCGCGAGCTGCGATCGGCGTCACTGCGGTGGCTCTGACCGCGGGGCTGGCTGCCGGCGTGATGGTTGCGAGCTACGACCGGCTGGTCAGCGAGCCGGCGCGTTTCGGTGCGTGGTGGACCATCGCGGTGGGCCAATACTCCGAGCGGGCTCCA
Organism: Acidimicrobiia bacterium; assembly: GCA_038320885.1. GTDB lineage: Bacteria > Actinomycetota > Acidimicrobiia > IMCC26256 > PALSA-610 > JBBQER01. Next base: position 21,388 of record JBBQER010000003.1, on the reverse strand, counting down.
CTCGACGCCGGTATCGCCAAGCTGCGCGGGAATCCGGCGGTGGTGGCCGCGTCCGGCTACCAGGACGACGTCGACACGTTCACCTTCGACGGACGCGCGGCGCCGGTCGTCGCTGCGACCAACTACATCGGCCACGAACAACCGATGACGACCGATGGTCGTGCACCGGCCGGCGATCGCGAGGTCGCGCTGGGCCGCACCACCCTGCAAGCGCTGCACAAGCACATCGGCGACGCCGTCACACTCGGAAACACGAGCAACCCGCACGTGCGGCTTCGGCTCCGCGTAGTCGGCATCGCCGTCGTCAACGATCCGATCACGAGCCAGTCCGGAGCCGGCGAGGGCGCCGTCGTCGTGCCGCGGGTGCTCGCCGAGACGACCGGGCCGAGCAACGTGCCCCAGTCGATCGTGATCAAGCTCGATCCGCGACGCGACCGCGCCGCGGCGATCGAGTCGGTACGCCGCGACTTCCCGGGTTCCATCCGCGAGGTCACGCCTCAGGTCGACGTCCGCAATCTGGGTCACCTGCGCGCGGTTCCGTGGCTGATCTCGGCGTTGATCGCCATTCTCGCTCTCGCCACACTGGTGCACGCGCTGGTCACCATGCTGGGCCGCAACCGAACGAACCTCGCGGTGCTGGCCGCGTTGGGTTTCACCCGCGGTCAGCGACGCGCGGTCGGCGTCGTCGCGAGCCTGGCGCTCATTGTCACCGGCATCGCGATCGCGGTGCCGTTGGGATTGATCGCCGGCAACCGAATTTGGCGCGGGGTGACGCAACACATCGGCCTGCCGGCCGACACGACCGTGGGATGGACGACGCTCGTCGTCGCGCCGCTGGGCGCGCTGGCGGTGGCGGTGTTGATCGCGCTGGCGGCTTCGAGAGGAACCGTCCGAATGGCGCCGAGCGAGCAACTCCGCGTCGAGTAGCCGCCTTTCAGAACGTGATGATGTGGCCGGTGCGCGGGGCGCTTTTGTTGGCGAGCACTTCGAGCCAGGCGGCGCGCAGTGCTTCGGGACCGTTGTTCTCGACCACGTCGACCCAGCCGTCGACCACGGGTGCGAAGCGCTGCCAGGCCTCGCCGAACTTGCGGTCGAGCTCGTCGCGGCCCCAGTCGCCGGTGCGCTTGTGGATCTGGTCGGGCGCGAAGAAGAACGCGGGCTGCGGATCGGTCAGGCCCGCGGCCCCGAACGACTCTTGCGACGTGATGCCGACGACCGCGTCGTGCACCAGGCTCTGGCCCAAGTGCTCGCGCAGGCGCAGGCGCACGTCGGTGCTGCCGAGCACGTCGATGTACGCGGTCGCGGGCTTCGCGTCGAGGTCGGCGATGGCGTCGTACGACACGACCCGGTTGTAGCAGCCGAGACTCTCGGTGAAGGCGACGTTGCCCGGCGACGTGAGGCCGATCACTTCGGGGCCGTTGCCCTGCAGGAGGAACGCGGCGCCGTAGGCCGTCTTGCTCGAAGCCGACGACAACACGAGCACGTCGGCGCCGAAGTAGCCGTTGTCGTCGAGCTGATCGGCCAGCATGAACGACGTGTAGAACAGCGGGCGGTAGAGGACCTGGAGATTCTCACGGTCCGCCTCGTACGCGGGATCGGCGGTCGTGAGCGCGTACACGTTGTACGGCGACGGCAGCGCCTGGCGGTGCTCGCTTCCGTCCCGGAAACCGCGCTCGTCGACGCGCGCGGGCCGGACGAGGAGGTGACTCGAAGGCGGCAAGTACCCGTAGACGCGGGTACCGACCTCCACGCCGTCGGTGCGCGATGCCACGACGTCGGCGAAGCCCCACAACGGCACGAGCCCCAGACCGGCTGGCGCGGGGAAGAAGTCCCAGTAGTGCATCGCGTCGCCCATGAGGGCGTAGGTCACGTTGTTCGCGGTCATGCCGACGCGGTCGACACGCAACAGGGCCTCGTCCGGCCCGACATTGGGCACCGCTCCCTCGGTCAACGTGGTGTTGGAAAGGTCGTCGCGATCGACCGCGAGCGTCCACGCCTTCATTCGACTACCGCCTTCATCCGTTCGAGCGTCGTGCGCATGCCGTTGCGGTTCGTACGCCCGCGCGTCCAGCCCAGCAAGGCCCAATAGACGCGCAGACCGAGCTTGTTCGCGAGCCGGAACGACTCGGTCACGTCGGTGCCGTCACCGTTCGGCTCGAGCCGGTAGCTCCACACGTTCAACGGTTCGGTCTTGCCACTGGTACCGAACGTGAACTCGCGGCCGGCCTCGCTGGCCATCACCGTGCAGGTGACCCAGTAGATCGGTCCCTTGCCGTTTCGCTTCACGTGGCCGCGGAACTTGGCACCGACGGCCGGGCCCGTCGCCCCCTCGAGCCACTCGGCCTCGAACGTCTCGGGACTGAACTCGCCGATGCGGGTGACGTCGCTCACGAGATCCCACACCCGCTCGGGAGGAGCGGCCATATGAACGGTTACGGAGTCGTGCACGCCTTGACCCTACGCGCGCCAGTCGATCCAGTTCCCGTGCGGGTGGACGAAAGCGAGGAAGCGGGCGTCGGCGACGCCGTCCCGGAACACGACGAGACCCAGCAGGCTCGGCTCCAACCCGTCGGCGTCGCGCGGCACCTCGACCCCGGCGAACAGATCGATGACGCCCGCGCCCTCGCCGCTGACCCACGCGACCGGCCGCTCACGCGAGGCGGCCACGAGCGCCTCCCGGAACGCCACCCGCTCCCGGACCGGGAAGTAGGCCGCCGCCCACGTCGTCACGACGACCGGGACCGACCCACTCGGCAAGCCGAGGACGACGTCGGCGACGCGTTGCACCGCATCGCCGCGCACGAACCGCGGCGGCGTGCGCTTCGCTTCCGCGAGCGCGAGGCGCGTGCGCGGGAGCCGGCCGGTGTCGGGCCACACGCAGGCGAGCTGCCAACGCACGTCGTCGTCGTCGGTCGCATCCACCGGATCGCGATCGATCCCGACGCGAGCCGCGATCGCCGGAAGCGCCGGCGCGATCGGCGGCCGCCCGCCGACGACCTCACACGAGATGCGCACGGCGGCGTCGCCCGGTCCCGTCGTTCCGGACGCGCCGTAGTCGAGCAGGTACCGATCGCACAGGAGGTTGAGGCCGGCGCTGCAACCGACGTCGACCAGACCGAGTGGCGCGCCGAGTGTCTCGGCGACGGTTGTGAGCGCGGGCCCGAGCACGGCCGACCGTCCGACCTCGTTGGTGTTGGTATGACGCGTCGCGAGAAGATCCACGACGCGATCGCGGTTGTGCACACACATGTCGATGAAGAGTGGGCCGGGTTCGGCATCTGAGGCGCCGTCGTATACCGATGCGAGCGGATGGTCGAGGCCACCGAGTAGCAGGTAGTGGACCGACGCGAGCAGGACCGTGGGTTGATGACCCTCCGGCGGCGCCGCGCTGATGAGGTCGATCATCTCCGGGCTCGCGGCCACCGCGCGCGCGATGCGGTCGTACAGCGGCGAGTAGCCGGCGCACGACGTGTCGGCGAACCACGTCCAGAGCTCGGCGAGCGGATGCATACGGTCAAAAGATACGGCGCGGCGTTCTCGGATACCGTCGGGCGCGTGAAACTGTCACCGCGCTACGACCCGCCGGCGATCATCTCGATCGACGGACCGCTCGACGACCAGCTCGCTCCGGTCGTGCGCCAGCGGAGGCGCATGGCCAAGATGCTCGGCGACTTCGGTGACGCCGAGTGGAAGGCGCCGACGCGTTGTGAGGGTTGGACCGTCCAGGATGTGGTTGCTCACCTGATCACGGTCAACGGCTTTTGGCAGATGTCCACGATGGCCGGCCTGGCGGGCACGCCGACCCGAGTGCTGGAGAACTTCGATCCCGCGGCCACACCACCGCTGTTCGTCGAGCCGCTGCGCGCGCTGGCGCCGTCGGAGGTTCTCGACCAGTTCGCGTCGTCGAACGACGCCTACCTCGATCTGCTCGCGCCGCTCGACGACAACGGATGGTCGACGCTCGCCGAGTCGCCGCCCGGTCACCTGCCGATTCGTCTCCTCGCGCAACACGCATTGTGGGACTCGTGGGTGCACGAGCGCGACATTGCCCTGCCGCTCGGGTTCACACCGCCGGAAGAGGACGATGAAGTGCTCGCGTCGCTGCGGTACGCGGCTGCGCTCAGCCCGGCCTTCGCGATCAGTCGCGGCGACGCGATCAGGGGCGTGTTCGCGGTCGAGACGTCGGACCCTTCGTCATCATTTGCGGTGGAGGTAGCCGACTCGGCTTCGGTACGCGACGGGTTGGACGCGTCCGATGCTCCCTGCCTGCGCGGCCACGCGGTGGAATTGCTCGAGGCCTTGAGCATCCGCGCTCCTCTTCCCGCCTCGACACCAACCGAGTGGCGCCAGATGCTGGGCGGTCTCGAGATGGCGTTCACGTAGCCCGGTCGATCAGGACGGTTCGGCCTGATCGCGTGCGGCACGAACCGACGACCGCGTCATGCCCCCGCCGCCGGTGAGCCGGACCGAGATCGCGACCGGGATGATCGTGAGCGCGAGCACGAACCCCACCACCGCGTTTACCTCGGGCAGCTGCTGACCGAGCCGGATGGCACCGAAGATCCAGAGCGGCAAGGTGTTCTGCGCGCCGGCGGTGAACGTCGTGACGATCACCTCGTCGAACGACAGCGCGAACGCGAGCAGCGCGCCGGCGATGAGCGCGGTCGACAGCGTCGGCAGCGTGATGAAGCGGAAGGTCTGCCACGGGTAAGCGCCGAGATCGGCCGACGCCTCGTTCAGCGACACCGACGTCCGGCGCAGACGCGCGACCACGTTGTTGTAGATGACCACGATGCAGAACGTGGTGTGGCCGATCACGATCGTCGTGAGCGAGAAATTGACGCCGTTGAAGTTGAAGAACGACTGCAACGCGATACCCGTGATGATCCCCGGCAGTGCGAGCGGCAGCACGAGGAGCAGCGAGATCGCCTCGCGTCCGAAGAACTTGAACCGGTGCACCGCGAACGCAGCCGCTGATCCCAGGAGGAGCGCCAGGATCGTTGCCTGGAGCCCGGCCTTGAGCGACAGCCCGAGCGCGGTCCTTACCTCCTCGTCGTGCCACGCGACAGAAAACCACTTCGTCGTGTAGTGGTCGATCGGCCAGCTCTGCACGTTCGACCGGTCGAAGGCGAAGATGATGATGGTGAAGATCGGGATGAACAGGAACAGCAGAACGGCCAGCACCCACGCGCCCAGCACCCACCGCGTCGTGCGCCCGTGCATTTACATCGCCTCGAACGCGCCGACGGCTCTCGCCGCGAGTAGGTAGACGCTCATGATCACGATCGGCACGATCGCGAGCGCGGCCGCGAACGGCAGATTGTTCGCCGTGCCGATGTTGTCGTAGATCACATTGCCGATGAGGTTGGAGTTCGTCCCGCCGATCAGCAGCGGCGTGATGAAGTCGCCGAGCGTGAGCGAGAACGTGAAGATCGAGCCCGCGATGACGCCGGGCAACGCGAGCGGCAGCACGACGCCGCGGAACGTTCGCAGGCTGCGGGCTCCCAGGTCGCCGGATGCCTCGATCAGAGAGTCGGGGATGCGCTCGAGCGCGGCGTACACCGGGATGATCATGAACGGCAGCCAGATGTACGAGAACACGAGCCACATGGCAGTGAGCGTGTATCCGATGTTCGGCTGGGGCAGGCCGAGATGCTCGAACGTCCAGTCGAGCGTGCCCCCCTTGGTGAGGATCACGATCCACGCGTAGATCCGCGCGAGGTAGCTGGCCCAGAGCGGCAGCAGCACGGCCATGAAGAGCAAGCTCCGCACGCGGCTCGTCGCGACCCGCGCCATGTAGAACGCGAACGGGAACGCGATGATCGCGTCGGTGAGCGTCACGAGCGTCGCGAGCACGATCGTGCGCCAGATGATGTGCAGGTAGGTGGCGGTGAAGATCTGGCGGAAGTTCGCCAGCGTCAAGTGGTGCTCGAGATGGTTCGTGAAGGGGTTGACCGTCCAGAACGCGGTCACGAGCATCGCCACGAGCGACGCGAGGTAGATCACCAGGAACCACGCGAGCGGAGGCGAGATCGTCAGCGCGGCCCGGAGCCACGGTCGACGCCAGAGCGCCGCCGAGGCCCGGGCCACGCGGGACGATCGTTGGCCCGCGGGGGCCGTCGTTGTCGTCACCGGCCGGTCGGCCTCCCTACCGTGATCTCGCCTACCCGGTGATCTCGGTCCAGGCCGTTGCCCATTTCTGGAACCCGACGCAGTCGGTTTTGCCGTTACCGCTGCGGGAGCGGTGTCTTCCAGAACTTGATCGTCTTGAAGTAGGCCTCGGGCTGATCGGCGTGCTCCGCCGCGCAGCCGCCCTTCACGAGCTGGTCCATCACCGCACAGGCCTTGGTGTTCGCCGGCACCTCGCCGTAGAAATTCGCCTGTTGCGCCTGCGGCTTGGGCTCGCTCATGTACTTCATCCACAAGTACGCACAGTTGGGGTGCGGCGCCTTCGTGGCGAGGAGATAGGTGTCGGCCCATCCGGTCGCGCCTTCCTTCGGGATCACGTCGGCCGCCGGGAAGTTGGCGGCCTTGAGCGTTCCTGTCTGGTACGGCCACGCGGCACCGACGACCGCCTCGTGGTTCTGGAACAGCGAGATCTCCTCCGAGGCGAGGCCCCAGTACTTCTTGATGAGCGGCTTCTGCTGCTTGAGCAGGTTGACGGCCGCGTCGAACTGGGTCTGCGTGAGCTCGTACGGATCGGTGATACCGAGGCTCGTCGTCGACTTCGAGAGGTACAGCGCCGCATCCGCGATCTGGATCGGGTTGTTGGGCACCGACACCTTGCCGGAGTACTTCTTGTCGTAGATCGTCGACCACGAGGTAGGCGGGGTCGGGAATTTCGTCGTGTCGTAGAGCAAGACGTTCGGACCGAACGCGAGCGACACGCCGTAGTGCACGCCGTCGATGGTGTTGAACGACGGGCTCTGCAGGAACGGCCGGAAGTTCTTCCACTCCGGGATCAGGTTCACGTTCACGGGGCGCACGTCGCCGCCGTAGATGAGGCGGAGATCGGCGTCGCCGGATGCCGACACGAGGTCGTACTGGCCGCCGCCGCCGTTCGCCATCAGCGAGACCATGTCACTCGACGTTCCCGCGTACTTCGCGTTGACCTTGCAGCCGGACTGCTGCTCGAACGGCTTGACCCACTCCTTCTCGGCGTAGCCCTCCCAGACGATGATGTTGACCTTGCCCTCGCCCTTCCCGATGCTCGATTGCAGTGGCTCGTTGCGCGTCGGAGCGACCAGATCGCTCGTTCCCGACGAGTTCGACGGCGCGCTGGTCTTGGAGCTGCTTCCGCACGCGACCAACGTCAACGCCAGTGCGGCGATCAGCATGGTCGCGGCTTTCCAGCCTCGGACGCTCGAACTTGGCTGCATCAGTGTTCCTCCTCTGACGGAGTTTCCGCCGCGATCTCGTAAGCCTGATTGTTTCGCCATGCGACTTGCACCCGTTGGCCTTGCGACTCGAGCGCGTCGGCCGCCGCGGTTTCGAGGTTCTGGCGTACCGCGACGAGCTCTCCTCCCACATCGAGGGTGACGACGTAGCGCGTAACCACGCCGAGATAGACGACGTCGGTGATGACGCCGCCTTCGACGTGCGAGTCGGGCGGCGGCAGATCATCGAGCCCGAGGAGCTGTACCTTCTCGGGCCGCACCGTGATCCGCCGACCATCCCGTTCCAAGAGGTTGGACACCCCGATGAAGCCGGCGACGAATTCGGTCGCCGGTCGCTCGTACACGTCGACCGGTGTTCCCAACTGCTCGATCCGGCCCGCTTTCATGACCGCGACGCGATCGCTCATCGTGAGCGCTTCTTCTTGGTCGTGGGTCACATAGACGAACGTGATGCCCACTTCACGCTGGATCCGCTTGAGCTCGGTCTGCATCTCCTGACGCAGCTTGAGGTCGAGGGCTCCGAGTGGCTCGTCGAGCAGCAACACCTCGGGCTCGTTCACGATGGCCCGCGCCAGCGCGACCCGCTGGCGCTGTCCGCCCGACAGTTGCACCGGCTTGCGCTCCCCCAAGCCGGAGAGGCGGACCATGTCGAGCGCGGCCTCGGCCTTCCGGCGGCGTTCCGGACGCGGGACCTTCCGAACGCGCAATCCGTATTCGACGTTCTGGAGCACGGTCATGTGCGGGAAGAGCGCGTAGTCCTGGAACACGGTGTTGACATTGCGCAGGTACGGCGGGTCGCGCGTGACGTCGACGCCCGCGAGCTCGACGGCTCCCTTGTCGGGTCGCTCGAAGCCGGCGATGATCCGGAGCAGCGTGGTCTTGCCCGACCCCGACGGGCCGAGCATGGTGAAGAACTCGCCCGCGGTGATCTCGAGATCCACCGCGTCGGCGGCAACGACGGAGCCGAATCGCTTGCGGATACCGGTCAGCCGGACCGCGAGCCGGGCGGCGAGCGCGTCGATGCTCGCGGTCGCGCCGCTCATCCTGGACCCTGCATTTCGCCAAGGTATGACACCCGGCGGGTCGAGTCGAGGATCACGCGCGGTGGTTCAGATGCGTCCTTCGCGGCACATCTCCACGGTCTTGCCGATACGGCGCTGACGGGTCTCGGAAGCCTTGGCCTGCTCGATCGGGAGCACGAAGCGCTGCTTCTTGCTGTACGACAAGCCGTCGAAGAATCGCCGGGCATCGGCGTCGCGCCGGAGCGCTTGGGCGAGGTCGGCGGGTATCGCGAGCTCGCGCTTCTCGGTGTCGAGCTCGATCTCGACCTGCACGGTGTCGCCCGCGGCGACGCCGGTGCCCTCGCGGTTCTCCGCGCTGAGCGGCAACATGAACTTCCCTCCGCGCGGCGCCACGGTGCTGCGGTACGTATGACCGTTGATCGTCACGCGCACGGCGGGCTTCTTGCCCGATCCGAGGCTCGTCACGACCTTCTCCGGAATCACGATCCCGGTCGCGGTCTTGCCACCGAGCTCGACCTTCGCAGTGAACTTCATCGGTACGCCTCCAGGCGTTCGACGAGGTCCTTCGGGTGCGCGAGCGCCGGGAGATGGCCGCCGTCGATCTCGTCGGGTGCCATGCCGAGTCGATCGCGGACGACCCGACGTTGGAACTCGGCGGGGAAGAAACGGTCGTGTCGACACAGGATGAATTTCGTCGGCACGTCGGGCCACGCCGCGAGCGGCCACGGCTTCTCGAACGGCGTTCCCGACTGCGCGCGTTCGCCTCTCGCCATCGCCTCTGCCGTGACGTCGGGCGGCACGTCGTGGAAGAACGTCTCGATCGGGTCGAAGTCTCCGTCGGTCGGGCGGCCGTCGCGCACGGCCTCCGCGCGCCTCGCTTCCTCAAAACCGGTATTGGCCCACCAGTCCCCCGGCGACTCGCCCGGGCACGGAACCATCGCCGCAACCAGGATCATCATGTCGACCAGCACGCGTTCACACACGAGCGGCGCGGTGAATCCGGCCATCGACTGCGCGACCACCACGAGATCGGTGCGATCGCCGATCGCGTCGACAACGGTGTCGGTGTACTCGGCCAAGCCCGCGGAATCGTCTTCGCACGGAAGATCCATCGTTACCGTGTCGTTCCCGCGCGCCCGCAACTCCGGAACCACCAGATGCCAATACCAAGAGTCGGAGCCGGCACCGTGAATCAGCGCGTATGTCGTCATCGTCGCCTCGTCAGTCGTCGATCGCCTCGTAGGCCGCGGTCCAGAAATCGCGACGCACTGCCGGCGGGTTGGGTGAGATCCAGGCCTTCTGCGTCATCAAGATCGTGATCATCTCCTCGCTCGGGTCGACGCGCCACGCGGTGCCCAGGCCGCCGTCCCAGCCGTACTGACCGACCGGTTCGCTCGGATCGATGCGGCGCGTGACCACGCCCACGCCGAAGCCCCATCCATGGCTGTCGAACCACTCCGGCACGAGACCCGACACCGCTTTCTGCGCGGCGGTCAGCTGATCCGTTGTCATAGTCTCGATCGACGGTCTCGAGAGGATGCGCTCGCCGTCGTAGGTGCCGTAGTTCAACAGCATCCGGCTGAACGCCAAGAAGTCGTCGACCGTCGAGACCAGGCCGCCGGCACCGGACGGAAATACCGGGGGACGGCTCCACGCACCGCCGGGTTCGTCGGCCAGCGAAAGCGCGCCCGACTCGGGATCGGTCGAGTAGCTCGTCGCGAGCCGGCCGACATCGGCGGGTGCAACATTGAAGCCGGTGTTGCGCATGCCGAGCGGGTCGAAGATGCGGTCGCGCATGAACGATTCGAGCGACTGGCCGGCCGCGCGTGCGACGAGCACACCCAACACGTCGGATCCGGTGTTGTACATCCACTTCTCACCGGGCTGGTGCATGAGCGGAAGCGTCCCCAACCGGCGGATCCATTCGTCCGTGGCGGGCGGCGTCACCGTCCCCGGAGGGCCCTGACCGAGGACGAGCTCGTTCAGCGCGTCCTGCACCGGGTACAGACCCGGCGGCTCGGCCACGATGCCGTAGCCGAGACGAAACGTGAGCAGGTCGCGCACGCTGATCGCGCGCCGCGCCGGCACGGTTTCGTCGAGGGGTGCGTCCAATCGTGTGAGGACCCGGCGATTCGCGAGCTCGGGCAGCAACGCGTCAACCGGATCGTCGAGCCGGAGCTTGGTCTCCTCGACGAGGATCAGCGCGGCGACGGCAGTGACCGGCTTGGTCATCGACGAGATACGGAAGATGGTGTCTCGCGCCATCGGTTCCGGCCCGCCGACCGCCTTCGTCCCGACCGCATCGACGTGCGTCTCGCCCCGCCGGCTCACGAGCGACACGAGCCCGGGCAGCTCCGCGCGCTCGACGTATCCCGCCAAGACGTCGTGCGTGTTCTCGAGTCGCGCCTTCGACAGTGCTCCGGTGCTCATGGGTGCCGCTCCGTCAGCTCGCGAAGTCGGGGACCGCGGCGCGCGCGTCGGCCGCGCGACCCTTGGGCTCTTCCCAATCTTCCTGGCGACCGAGCGCGGTCTCGTCGAGGTAGTAGTAAGAACCGCCGGTCGATTCGGCGCCGCGCGCGAACGACGAGTAAGTGTGGAACACGTCGTCGCCGACGCGGAGGAAGCAACTCTGACCGGGTTGCTCGCTCGACTCGCCGGGCACGAGGAACCCGGCCTGCCCGCGCTGCTCGAACTCCGCCTTGGTCCGGTAGTTGTATTCGATCGGTGCGACCGATTCGTCGAGCGTGACGTGGAAGTCGTAGTTGAAGTCGCTGCCGAACGACGAGTACCAGGGAAACATCCAACCGCGCTTCGCCTTGTAGGCCTCGATCTTGGCGAGCGGCGCCCGGGCGACCGCCGCGAACGAGGTGTCGCGCGTGTGGAGGTGATCCAACAGCCCGCCGCAGATCTCGTCGGCGCCGGCGGTGCAGCTCGGGCAGCCGTCTTCCCAACTGGGGTCGAACATGAAGTGACGCAGGATGAGCTGCAACCGGCCTTCGAACAGATCGAGGAGACCGACCTTGCCATTGGGCCCCTCGAACACATAGTCCTTGTCGATCTTGACCATCGGGAGCATGCGCCGTTCGGCGTTGAGGGCGTCACGCTGCCGAGTGAGATCCTTCTCCTTGGCGAGGAGCGCCTTCCGGGCGGTCACCCACTCGTCTCGGGACACGACCTTCGGGAGACTCATACGTTTGCTCCTCCTGATTGCTTTGCTCGATTGATCCGACCGTCCGGCGAACCGGAACTCATCGGTGACTTCCGACGCAGCCGACGGTCGTCAGCTCGTGCAACAACCGCGCAGGGCGATCGTCGCCGTCGACGTGAGCGAGCTGACCGCACCGGACCTGGTGCTCCTGGACTCCCTCGTCCGGCTGCAACTCGCGGCGCAACGACTCGGAATGTCGATCCTCCTGCAGAACGCGCCGGCCGAGCTCGTCGACCTGCTCGCGCTGGTCGGACTGTCCGAGGTATTGCCCGTGTGCGGCGGATCAGGCGTGCCGATCGATCGGGAGATCGATCGGCAGGTCGAACAACGGGAACAGGCTCTCGTCGACGAAGAAATCGATGCCCGTGATACGACCGCTTGACACCTGGAGCGCGTGAATCGCCCACGCGTGGTAGCCACCGCCGGGGTTCGCCTTCCATTGCGCGAACCCGGGAGCGCCATTCACGGTGATCGGAGCCAGCCGCGAATCGCGGCACGCGCTTCCGGGCCCCAGCATGAACGCGCCGAACTCGTCGGAGCCGCTTAGCCACATCGGGAACGGCGGCATCGACATCGTCGCGTCCTCGTGGAGCAACTTGACCAATGAGTCGATGTCGAAACGCTCGAACGCGTCGACGTAGCGATCGAGGAGCTCCCGTTGCTCGGCGTCGGTCGTGTCCGACACGGTGCGCGCCGTCACGTTGCGGTCGGCAAGCGTCGACCGGGCGCGCTGCAACGCGCTGTTCACCGATACAACGGTGGTGTCGAGCAGCTCGGCGACCTCGTTCGCCTTCCACTTCAACACTTCACGGAGGATCAAGACCGCGCGTTGACGCGGTGGAAGGTGCTGCAGCGCGGCCACGAACGCGAGCCGAACGGATTCGCGCATCTCGGCTTCGACAGCTGGATCCTCGCCAGGTACCGAGATCACGCGACCGTCGGGCACCGGGCCGACCCACATGCTCTCCGACGTGGTCTGCGGCACGGGAGCGTCGGCGCTGCCGACCTCCATGAGGTCCATCGGCATCGCGCGCCGCTTGCGACCCTTCAACATGTCGAAGCAGACGTTGCTGGCGATGCGATACAACCACGATCGCACCGCCGAGCGACCCTCGAACCGGTCGAAGCTCCGCCACGCGCGCACCAAGGTTTCCTGCACCGCGTCTTCGGCTTCGAATGCCGAACCCAGCATTCGATAGCAGTAAGCGGTCAGCTCGGTACGGTGCTGCTCGAAGCCGAGCTCGACTTGCGTCGCTTCAGTCGGCGTGTCCTCGAGCTTCGTCGTGCCGGTCATGCATAACTCCTTGGCTCACTTCGGAACCACCACCGTACCGAAGGCGTACCCGGTGCGGTCCGGCAGCAATCACATGCCTTGTACGAGCTTGAACAGTGAGCCGGTGGGGTCCGACGCTTGCGCCAGACGCCCGTAAGGGGTGTCTTCGGCCGGCAGCACGATCTTGCCGCCGAGGTCGACGATCCGGGCCAACGACTTGTCGGTGTCGTCGGTGCCGAAGTAGATCGACCAACCGGTGGGAGCGCCGTCGGGGAACACCGACGCGTCCATGATGCCGGCGAGCTGCACGTCGCCGTCGTTGAGCGTCGTGTAACGGAACTCGGGCGCGTCGCTCACGGTGGCCGTGTCCCACTTGCACACGTCGCGGTAGAACTGCAGCGCGGCGTCGTACGCGCGGGTGTGCAACTCGAACCACGACGGTGTGCCCGGTTCGCCGAAGACACCGAAGCCCTTGTGGAGTCCGGGCTGCCAGATGCCGATCGCGTCGCCACCCGGATCGGTCACGACCGCCATGCTGCCGAGCTCCATCACCGCCATCGCCGGAACGATCACGGCGCGGCCCCGGGCCGCGGCCGCGTCGACGGTCGCGGCTGCGTTGTCGGAAGCGAGATACACCGACCAGTGATCGGGCGTTCCGGTCTCGCCGTCGTGGGCCATGCCGCCGGCGACCTGCACGCCGTCCTTCGAGAAGTTGAAGTAGCCGCCGAATTCTGGCCCGGTGGCTTCGCACGTCCAGCCGAACAACTCGTTGTAGAAGGCCTGGGCGCGCTCCGGATCGGAGGTGTACAGATCGACCCAGCAGGGGGCACCGATGGGGGCAACGTCACGTCGGGGCATGGCCCGCTCCTTCAGAGTGGTTTTCTTGCGGTTCGAGAGCTTGGACCGGGCGGCCGTAGAAAACTCATCGGGAAAACTCATCGGTCGTCATCTCCACGAGGTCGATGTTCAGTCGGGGAGCATCGGGACCGACCAACCCGGATCCTGGCCGAGTGACGCCGCCCGGGTGACGGAGGCCGATCCGAACCGGTCACGGACACCGTCGAGCGCGACATCGAGCGCCTCGCCGCTGAGGCGGTCGAACGGCAGCGCGAGCTGCATGACGTCACCATTGTCGAGATTGCCGACGGACACCCCGATCAGCGTGAGCCCGCGGCGTTCGATCACCGGCATCGCCGTGTCGAGCAGCGCGCGCACCGTCGCCAGGATCGTCGGCGTGTGCGAAGTCGTGCGCGCAAGGGTGTGCGATCGCGTGATGTGCGAGAAGTCGTCGAACCGCAATCGGAGCCCGACGGTGCGGCCCGCGCACGAGGCGGCGCGCATCCGGCGCGTGACCCCGTCGACGAGTTGCGCCGCCACCGCATCGAGCGCCTCGGGCGACTTGGGCGACCGGCCGAGGGCGCGTTGTGAACCAATCGAGCCGCGCCGGCGACCCACCTGCACCGGGCGCGGATCGCGGTTGTGCGCGAGCGCGCGCAGGTGACGGCCCGGTCCGAGCCCGAGCATCGAGACCAGCGCGACCTCGGGCAGTCGCGCGACCTCACCGACCGTGTTGATGCCCCGGTTGTGCAGCTTCTGGGCGGTGACGGGCCCGACGCCCCAGAGTCGCTCGACGGCGAGCGGATGCAGGAACGCGAGCTCGCGGTCGGGCGGCACCAGCAGCAGACCGTCGGGCTTGGCCACACCGCTCGCCACCTTCGCGAGGAACTTCGTGCGCGCGACGCCGACCGTGATCGGCAAGCCCACCCGCTCGAGCACCTCGACGCGTAGTCGCGACGCGATCTCGGTAGGGGTACCGGAGACGCGGCGCAGCCCGCCAACGTCGAGGAACGCCTCGTCGATCGAGATGCCCTCGACGAGCGGCGTCGTGTGCTCGAACACGTCGAACACCGCCTTGCTCGCCGCGGTGTACGCGTCGAACCGCGGCGCGACCTCGATCACGTTCGGGCACAGGCTGCGCGCCTGCTTGATGCCCATCGGGGTGCGAACACCGAATGCTTTGGCTTCGTAGCTCGCGGCGAGCACGACGCCCCCGCCGACCAGCACCGGACGACCGCGCAGGCGAGGATCGTCTCGTTGCTCGACCGACGCGTAGAACGAGTCGAGGTCGGCGTGCAGGATGGTCGCGTCACCGGACACGAACACATGTTCGCCTCTGGCGCCGGTATGCGCAACTAGGATCGAGAGATGTGCCGAAACATCACCGAGCTCCGCGGTCTCGAGCCTCCCGCCACCCGTCAGGAGATCGAAGCCGCCGCCGAGCAGTTCATCCGCAAGGTCACCGGAATGACGCGTCCGAAGGCCGACGTGGCCGACGCGATGAAGGCCGCCGCGCTCGAGGTCGCCGACATCACCGAGCGGTTGCTCACCGACGTGGTCCCGCCCCGGCGGCAGCCGCCGAAGTCGATGCCGCCGC
Organism: Acidimicrobiia bacterium; assembly: GCA_038320885.1. GTDB lineage: Bacteria > Actinomycetota > Acidimicrobiia > IMCC26256 > PALSA-610 > JBBQER01. The sequence continues at coordinate 6,054 of JBBQER010000003.1, read as the reverse complement.
TGCGCCGACCTGAAGTCCGCAAGCGCCTCGGGCTCGAACCGCTCGTCAGCTGAGACCGAGCGCGCCGGCCGCGGCGGTGAGCGCGGCGAGGTGGCCGTCGACCGATCCGAGGCTGGCGTTCATCGTGTTGATCGACACGTGACTGGCGCCGGCCGCGCGCCAGCGGCCGAGGTGATCGACGAGCTTGTCGACGCCGGCGTCGGTCCAGCTGACCCGCCCCTCCATGCCGAGCGCCACGGGATCGCGGCCGGCCTCGGTCGCCGCCTGCTCGACGACCGCGCGCGCCGCGTCGAGCGCGGGACCCGGCGGCATCATCGGGAACCATCCGTCGGCGATCCGTCCCGCGCGCCGGAACGCCGGTTCCGACGCGGCGCCGAACCAGACCGGGATCGGCCGTTGGATCGGCAGCGGCGCGATGCCCGCGCCCGTCACGCGTTCGTAGGTGCCGTCGAACGTCACCGAGCGTTCGGTCCACAACCGGCGGAGCAACTCGACCTGCTCGACGCTGCGGCGGCCGCGATCGGAGAAGTCCTTGCCGAGCGCGTCGTACTCGACCTGGTTCCAACCGAGGCCGACGCCGAGCCGGAACCGCCCGTTGGTCAGGAGGTCGACCTCGGCGGCCTGCTTGGCGACGAGTGCGGTCTGGCGCTGCGGCAGGATGATGATGCCCGTCACGAGCTCCATCTCCGTGATCGCCGCGAGGTGGCCGAAGAGCACGAACGGCTCGTGGAATGTCGTGTCGACGTTGTACGGACCGTGCCACGGCGTATGGATGTCGGGGTCGGCGCCGAGCACGTGGTCGTAGGCCAGGATGTGCGTGAAGCCGAGCGCCTCGACGCGCAACGCGTAGTCGCGAACGGCGGCGCGATCGGAGCCGATCTCCGTTTGCGGGAAGACCACGCCGATGTTCACGGCTCCTGTCTAGCCGCCCGGCCTTTCCGCCGCGTCGGTGGTCCGACAGGATGGGCCCATGACGTATTCGATCGTTGCGAGAGATCCGGACTCGGGCGCGCTCGGCGTCGCCGTGCAATCGAATTACTTCGCGGTCGGCGCCGTCGTCCCGTGGGTCGAGGCCGGCGTCGGTGCCGTCGCGACCCAGTCGTTCGCCGAGCTCTCGTACGGCCCGCTCGGCCTCGAACGCATGCGCGCCCGCGACAGCGCCGACTCGGCGCTGGCCACGCTCGTCGCCGCCGATGCCGGACAGGCGATGCGCCAGGTCGGCATGGTCGACGGCGCCGGACGCGCGGCCGCCCACACCGGCGCCGGCTGTGTCGCGCACGCGGGCCATCGCACCGGACCCGGTTGGACGGTGCAAGCGAACATGATGCTGAACCCGACGGTTCCCGACGCGATGGCCGAGGCGTTCACCAGTACCGGTGGCGACTTCGTCGCTCGGCTCCTGGGCGCACTCGACGCGGCGCAAGCCGAAGGCGGCGACATCCGCGGGCAACAGGCGGCCGCGCTCGTCGTCTCGTCGACCGCGCCCGACGGGCACATCGGCTCCGACACAGTGCTGCGGCTCCATGTGGAAGATCACGACCGCCCGCTCGGCGAGCTCCGCCGCTTGATCGACCTCCGCCGGGCGTACCGCGAGGTCTCGAATGCGCAGAACGCCGCCGAGTCGGGCAACTTCGGCGAGGTGATCCCCGCGATCGAGCGCGCGTACGCGATCGCGCCCACGAACACCGAGATCAGCTTCTGGCACGCCGGCCTGCTCACGATGTTCGGCGACCCGCGGGGCCGGCCCGAGCTCGACGCGTTCCTCGCCGAACGTCCCGACTGGCGCGAGTTCGTGCGTCGCCTCGTCGCGGCCGGCGTCGTGCCCGACACCCCCGAGATGGCGCAGATCACAAAGGCCCCCAACTCACCCAAGTAGTGATGCGTCTGGGGCCCACATCTTGTGTGGGTCACAGACGCATCGTCAGGCCGGGGGCTCCTCGACGAAGCGTGCGAGCTGGCGGCTCTGGGCGACGAGGGTGCCGTCGGATGCCCAGAGCTCCCCGTCCTCCACGAGGTATCCGCCGCGCAGATCCGACGTGGCGAACCAGGCGAGATGCCACGGCAGGTGCGGGGTCACGCGCCAGTGCACCGTGTAGTCGATCGTCGGCGCGAACCCCGCGCGGGCTCCGGTTGCGCCCCAGATCGACGGCGGCCACGCGTCGAGGAACAGCGGCACGGCCAGGTCGTCGAGCTCGCGATCGAGCAGGCGCTTCCACCCGCCTGCCGTCGCGGTGTTTCCGCCTTCGCCGCCGAGCTCGGGATGCCGGCCGGCCGGGATCCGGTCGTCGAAGCGCAGACCGATCGTCAGGCCCGGAACCAGGGGCTTGAGGCGCTCGATGCACTCGTCGGGGGGCGGAACTGAGGGCATGGTCGTATTGATGAGCTCACGCCCGCCGTCGCGCCGCCGGCCGAATGTCGCCGTCGCGACCGCGACGAGCTCGCGCTGGAACAGCCGCGCCTGCAACGTCGCATGCGACCGGCCCGCACGCAGGACCTCGACTTCGAGAGTCGCGGCGCCGGGCGCGGCCGGCGCGACGAAATGCACGTTCAACGCGAGCGGATCGGGAGTCGGCGACTCGTGCATCAGGGCCCGCGTCAGATAGCTCGCGACGTAGCCACCGTTCGGCGCGCGCACCGACCAGCGGTCGGTGATCTCTCCCCGGAAGCGACCGGGGCCGATCACCTCGAGCCGGGTGTCGTCGTCCAACATTGGCACGGGCGGAGTCTGCCCGAGAGAATGCGCCTCATGCCGTGCGCGCTGGGAGTGGACGTCGGGACCACCAACCTGAAGGTCGCGCTCGTCCGCGACGACGCCACGGTCATCGGCAACGCCCAACGAGCGGTGCCGATCGTACGGGGGCCCGACACCGCGACGCAGGACGCCGCGGCAATGTGGGACCAGCTGGCGAGCGCCGTACGGGAGGTCACGACCGCGCATCCCGACGCGGCCGCCGACGTGGTCGCCATGTCCGTATGCAGCCAGTACTCGTCGATCGTGCCGATCGACGCGAACGCCGAGCCGGTCGCGCCGATGCTCATGTGGCAGGACCAGCGGGGCACCGACCACTCCTTCGACATCATGAGCCGCGACGAGAGCGCGTTCATGACGTTCCTCGAGCACCACGGCATCCCGCCCATCGGCAGCGGCCTCTCGTTGGGCCACATTCTCTACTTGCAACTCGACGAGCCCGCGGTGCACGCGGCTACAACCGCGTACGTCGAGGCGATGGACTACGTGAGCGCACGACTCACCGGTCGTATCACCGCGTCGCAGCACACGTCGTTCATGGTGCAGGTCTGCGACAACCGCTCGCTCGGCGCGACTTCCTACGACGACGAGTTGGTGCGACTCTCCGGCGTCGATGCGACCCGCCTCCCGTCCCTCGTCACGGTCGACGCGACGATCGGCCCGCTCCTGCCCGCGGTTGCCGGGCAGCTCGGACTTCCGGATTCCGTCGTGGTGTACGCACCGACCAACGACACCGCCGCGGTCGCGATCGCGACGGGCGCGTTCACAACCGGCCGGGCCGGACTGTCGATCGGAACTACGAGCGTGCTGGTCGACGCGGTCGCCGACTTCCGCACCGACCTCGAACACCAGATCCTGTCTATGCCGGGCCCGTACGTGGACCGCTACGTCGTGTGCGCGGAGAACGGTCTCGGCGGCAAGCTGCTCGAGCACATCCTCGAGCGCGTCTTCTACGCGCAGGACGATCTCGCCGACCACCGGGTTTCCGACCCGTTCGGGTCGCTCGATGCCGTGCTCGACGCGACCGAAGCGGGCGCGGGAGGCGTCTTGTTCCTCCCGTGGCTCGGCGGATCGCTCGCACCGACCGCGAGCGGGACCATGCGCGGCGGCTTCGTGAACATGTCGCTCGAGACCGGCCGGGCCGAGCTCCTGCGCGCCGTGGTAGAGGGCGTCGCCCACAACCTCGCTTGGCTGCTGCCCCACGTGGAGACCTTCACCGGCGACGCGATCGCCGACGTCGCATTCGTGGGTGGCGCGGCGCGCTCGGCTCGGTGGTGCCAGGTGCTGGCCGACGTGTTGGGCCGGCCCGTCGCGCCGCTCAATTCCCCCGAGGTCGGCATCGCCCGTGCAATGGGGCTGCTCGCACTCGAGCGCCACGGCGTGCTCTCCCGCGACGATCTCGACCGCGCCGCCGAGAAGACCGGCGTGCGATTCGAGCCCGATCCCGCGCGCCACGAGCGTTACGCATACCGTCAGGTGCAATTCGAGGCCGCCTACGCGGCGCTCCTCCCGATCAGTGAGGCACTCGCATGACAAAGGTCCGGCTATGAGTAGCAGCCAGGCGCAGCCCGGAGGTCCGGGCGCAGAATTCCGAACATCGCGAGTTAGAGGACCGGAGGGCGACGCCGCATGAGTAGCGCATATCCCTACGCAGAGACCCATGACGTGATCCGCGGCATGCCGTCGGAGGGACGCAGCCGCGAGTCGATTCTGGCCGAGCTCGCCGGCTTCGCCCACAGCGAGGACCAGTTTTGGGAGAGCGGCAAGGTCTCGGGCACGATGTACTGCGGCGACCACGAGCACTACGACTTCATGGGCCGCGCGTTCGAGCTGTTCGCGCACGTCAACGCGCTCCAGCGCGACATCTGCCCGAGCATGACCAAGTTCGAGGGCGAGATCATCGCCATGACGCTCGATCTCCTGCACGCCGACGCGGTCGGTGCGAGCGGAAACCCGGTTGGGCTCGTCACGTCGGGCGGCAGCGGCAGCATCCTGCACGCGGTGCTCTCGTATCGGGAGCACGCGACCCAGACGCGGGGTATCGACCGGCCCAACTTCGTGAAGCCGGAAACCGGTCACCCGGCTTTCGACAAGGCCTGCCACCTGCTCGGCGTCGAGCTCCGGCGGGCGCCGATCGATCCCAAGACGACGCTGGTCGACGTCGACGAGATGGGCAAGCTGATCGACGCGAACACGATCGCGATCATGGGTTCGGCGTGCAACTACGGGTACGGCACCGTCGACCCGATCGAGACGCTCTCCGACCTCGCGCTCGAGCGCGGCGTCGGACTGCATGTCGACGGATGTCTCGGCGGCTTCATCCTCCCCTACGGCCAGGAGCTGGGATACGACATTCCGCGGTTCGACTTCCGCGTCCCCGGCGTCACGTCGATCTCCGCCGACACGCACAAGTACGGCTACGGGTTCAAGGGAACGTCGGTGCTCGCGTTCCGCGACATCGCGCTGCGCAACAGCCAGTACTTCTTCATGACCGACTGGTCGGGCGGCAAGTACGCGTCACCCGGCATCGAGGGCTCGCGGTCGGGCGGTCTGCTGGCCGCGACGTGGGCCGCGATGGTGAGTATCGGCCGCACCGGTTACCTCGAATACGCGCGGCGCATCTTCGAGACCGCGTTCGCGATGCAAGACGCCGTACGCTCGCACCCCGAGCTGCGCATCGTCGGCTCGAACCCGACGTTCTGCTTCAGCTTCACGAGCGACGACTTCGACATCTACCACGTGAACGATTTCATGCGGACCCGCGGTTGGCGCTTCAACGGCCAGCAGTACCCGAACGGCATCCACATGGCCGTGACGCGTCCACAGACCCAGCCCGGTGTGGTCGAGGCGTTCGCCGAGGACCTCGACGACGCCGTGCCCTACGCCATTGCGCACAAGGACGAGAAGCCGGCGAGCGCGGCGGTCTACGGCGGCATCGAGGGCGGCATGACCAGCGAAGCCGACGATTTCATCCGCGCCGTCATGGCGGACATGCTCGACAAGCACCAGGGCCTGCCCCGCGAACCAGTTGGATAGGACTCGATGAGGGCGCTCGACGCGTTTGGCGCGCGGTCGTGGACGCGGCCCGAGACAACGGGATACGGGCGACTGTCGATGGCGACGTATCTCGCGCGCGACGGCGCGGTCGTGCTCGACGGCGACTGGTCGTTCGCGATGCGCGCCCGCCCCGAAGACGTCACGGCTGACGACCTCGCGGGCGCGACCGCCGGATGGCGGGCCGTCGAAGTGCCGGGCTGCTGGACGATGCAAGGCTTCGACTGCCCGCAGTACACGAACGTGCAGAT